>NZ_JAZHRU010000001.1:0-300000 GCF_036924525.1 Bradyrhizobium sp. AZCC 1719
AGGTGCTCAAGCTCGACCGCATCGGTGTCAACGACAACTTCTTCGCGCTCGGCGGCGATTCGATCCAGTCGATCCAGTTGGTGGCGCGGGCCAACCGGGTCGGACTGAGCCTGTCGGCCCGCCAGGTGTTCGAGCAGCAAACCATCGCGGGTCTGGCGGCGGTGGCGGGCCGCGCGACGGCGGTTTGCGCCGAACAAGGGCTGGTGCAGGGCGAGGTGCCGCTGACCCCGATCCAGCGCTGGCTGTTCGAGCAGGAGCTTTTGGCGCCGCATCACTTCAACCAGGCGGTGCTGCTGGAATGCGATGCGAGGCTGACGCCGGCAGCGCTCGGCGACGCGCTGCGTCACCTGGTGCGGCATCACGATGCGCTGCGGCTGCGCTTTTACCGCAGCGAGGATGGCTGGCATCAGGCCCATGCCGAGGATGCCGAGCCGGCGTTCGAGCAGATCGATTTGTCCGCGCTCGACGCCGCCGCCCAATCCGCCGCCCTGGCCCGGCATGCCGATCGCCTGCAGGCCAGCCTCGAGCTCGCCACCGGCCCGCTGGTTTGCGCCGCCTGGTTCGATCTCGGGGCGCAGGGCCGCCGGCTGTTGCTGATCCTGCATCATCTGGTGGTCGACGGGGTGTCGTGGCGCATCCTGCTCGACGACCTCGATGCCGTCCTGGCGGCGCTGCAGCGGGATGAACCGGTGCAGCTTGCGGCCAAGACCACCTCGTTCAAGCGGTGGGCCGAACAGCTCACCGCCTATGCCGGATCGGCGGCCGCGCAACGCGAGCTGGCGTACTGGCAACAGGTGCCCTGGTCGGACGCCGAACGCCTGCCGGTGGACCATCCCGGCGGCATCAACACCGCCGGCGCGGTGCGCATGGTGAGCATGTCGCTCAGCGAAGCCGACACCCGCGCGCTGCTGCAGGAGGTGCCGAACGTCTACCATACCCAGATCAACGACGCGCTGTTGACCGCGCTGGCCGAGGCGGTGGCGGCCTGGAGCGGGCGGCGCCGCCTGCTGGTCGCGCTCGAAGGCCATGGCCGCGAGGCCCTGTTCGCCGCGGCCGACGTCTCGCGCACCGTGGGCTGGTTCACCAGCCTGTTCCCGGTGCGGCTGGATCTCGGCGGTGCGAGCGATCCCGGGGCGGCGTTGAAGGCGGTCAAGGAGCAGTTGCGCGCCGTGCCCAACCGCGGCATCGGCTACGGCATCCTGCGCTATCTCGGCGGCGCCGCGGCGGTGGAGGCGCTGCCGGTGCCGGAGCCGGAGATCAGCTTCAACTATCTCGGTCAACTCGACGAGGGTGGCGGCGCGCGGCCGTTCCGCTTCGCCGAGCAGAACACCGGCGCGCTTACGCACCCCGGCAACGCGCGCCGGCATCTGATCGACGTCTCCGCCCATGTCCGCGACGGCCGGCTGCAGCTGCAGTGGTTTTACAACGCAGGCCGGCATGCGCCCGAGACGATGACGGCGCTGGCCGAGCGCTATGTCGCGGCGCTGCGCGACCTGATCGCGCATTGCAAGACCAGTGAAGGCGGCTTCACGCGATCGGACTTCCCGCTCGCCGCCACCCGCCAAATCGAGCTCGACCGCCTGATCGCGATGCTCGGCGGTCCCCGGCAGATCGAGGACATCTATCCGCTGTCGGCGACCCAGCAGGGACTGTTGTTCCACAGTCTCTACGCGCCGGATTCCACCGTCTACGTGATCTCGCTCGGCTGCCGGCTGGTCGGGGCGCTCGATGTCGATGCGTTCGAACAGGCCTGGCAGCGCATGGTCGCGCGCCACGCGGTGCTGCGCACCGCCTTTGTCGGCCAGGAGCTGGAGCAGCCGCTGCAGGTGGTGCTGCGCCATGCCGTGCTGCCGTTCGAGCGCCACGACTGGCGCACCCTGGACGCCGCCGAACAGGCGACGCGGCTTTTGGCCCTGCAGCAGGCCGAGCGCGCCCGCGGCTTCGACTTCACGCGCCCGCCGCTGCTGCGGCTGCATCTGGTGCGCACCGCCGCGGCCGAGTACCGGCTGATCTGGAACAGCCATCATATCGTGTTCGACGGCTGGTCGATGCCGATCCTGTTCAACGAGGTGTTTGCCGCCTACGGCGCGCTGTGCCGGCGCGAGACGCCGCAGCTAAAGCCGCCGCGCCCGTTCCGCGACTACATCGGCTGGCTGCAGCGCCAGGACCAGGGCGCCGCCGAGGCTTACTGGCGCCGACGCCTGGCTGGCTTTGCGACCCCGACCGCCCTCGGGCTCGGCCGGCCCGCCGCGCCGACCGATCCGGTGGATCACTATGCCGAGCATGAGGGGACGTTCCCGGTCGCGTTGGCCGAGATCGAAGGGTTTGCGCGCCGGCATCGGCTGACCCTCAACACCCTGGTGCAGGGCGCCTGGGCGCTATTGCTGTCCCGCTATGGCGACAGCACCGAGGTGGTGTTCGGCGTCACCGTCTCGGGCCGCCCGGCGGAGCTGCCCGAAGTCGAGCGCACCGTCGGGCTGTTCATCAACACGCTGCCGCTGCGCCTTGCCGTACCCCCCAGACAAAAGATCCTGGACTGGCTGCGCGAGGTCCAGGCGCGGCAGAGCGAACTGACCGACTATCAGTACAGCGCGCTGGCCGATGTGCAGCGCGCCAGCGAGGTGCCGGCGGGCACGCCGTTGTTCGACAGCATCGTGGCGTTCGAGAACTATCCGGCGGAGATGTCCGCGCTCGGCGAACTGACGCGGACGGTCCGGATCACCGATGTCCGCCCGACCGAGCGGACCAACTATCCGCTGACGCTGCAGGTCACGGTCGGGCCGACGCTGTCGTTCCGGCTGATCTCTGATGCCCACAGGTTCGAGGCGGTGGCGGTCGAACGGCTGCTCGGCCACTTCACCCACCTGTTCCGGCAGATGATCGCCGACCCGGAGCGGCCGCTGTCGGCGCTGGCGCTGTTGAGCGAGGCCGAGCATCGGCAGCTCGTCGCGGGCTTCAACGACACCGCGGCGGAGTATCCGCGCGGCCTGCTGCATGAGCTGTTTGCCGCACAGGCGGCGCGCACGCCAGATGCGGTGGCGCTGAGCCTGGACGAAGCGACGCTGAGCTACGGCGACCTCGAGCGCCGCGCCAACCAGCTCGCCCATCATCTGCGCGAGCTCGGGGTCGGCCCCGACGTCGTGGTCGGGCTGTGCGCCGAGCGCTCGTTCGAGATGGTGATCGGCCTCCTCGGTATCCTCAAGGCCGGCGGCGCCTATTTACCGCTCGACCCGGACTACCCCGCCGACCGCCTCGCCTTCATGCTGGCCGACGCCAAGGTGCCGGTGCTGCTCACGCAGGCGGCCGTGGCCGATCGGCTGCCGGCAAGCGAAGCGACAGTGGTGCGGCTCGACGCCGATTGGCCGCTCATCGCCCGGTGCCCCGAAACGCCGCCGGCGACCGACGCCGGCGCAAACAACCTCGCCTATGTGATCTACACCTCGGGCTCGACCGGGCGTCCCAAGGGGACGCTCATCACCCATGATTGCGTCACCCGGCTGTTCGCCGCCACCGACGCCTGGTTTGACTTCGGCCCGCACGATGTCTGGACGCTGTTCCACTCGCTGGCGTTCGACTTCTCGGTCTGGGAGCTTTGGGGCGCGCTGCTCAACGGCGGCAGGCTGGTGGTGGTGCCGTACTGGGTCAGCCGGTCTCCAGACCTGTTCCACGAGCTGGTGGCGCGCGAAGGCGTGACCGTCCTGAACCAGACGCCCTCGGCCTTCGCCGGGTTGATCCAAGCCGATTCCATCATGCCGCGCGCGCTGTCGCTGCGGCTGGTCATCTTCGGCGGCGAGGCGTTGAATTTTGCCGGGCTCAAGCCGTGGTTCGAACGCCACGGCGATGCGCGCCCGCAGCTCATCAACATGTACGGCATCACCGAGACCACCGTCCATGTGACCTGGCGGCCGGTGCGGCGGAGCGACGTCGACGCCGCGGCGAGCGCCATCGGCCGCCCGATCCCCGATCTGCAGGCCTATGTGCTCGATCGCCACGGCGATCCGGTCCCGCTCGGGGTCGCCGGCGAGCTTTACGTCGGCGGCGCTGGCCTCGCGCGCGGCTATCTGAACCGTCCGGGGTTGACCAGCGAACGCTTCGTGCCGAGCCCGTTCGTCGCCGGTGAACGGCTCTACCGCACCGGCGATCTGGCACGCTGGCGCGCCGAAGGACGGCTCGACTACCTCGGCCGCATCGATCACCAGGTCAAGCTCCGCGGCTTCCGCATCGAACTCGGCGAGATCGAAGCGGCGCTGCTCAACCACGACGCGGTCGAGCGGGCCGCCGTTGTTGTCAACGAAGACACCGACCGCCGGCTGATCGCCTATGTGGTGGGGCGCGGCGACGCGCGGCCTGACGCCGCCGGCCTGCGCCATCATCTCCAACAGGCCCTGCCGGACTACATGGTGCCGGCCGGCTTCGTGATGCTCGATCAGTTGCCGCTCACCGCCAACGGCAAGCTCGACCGCAAGGCCTTGCCGGCGCCGGACTGGCAGGGATCCGGCGAGACCATCGCCCCGCGCAACCCGACCGAAGCGGCGCTCGCCGCGATCTGGCGCGACGTGCTCAAGCTCGACCGCATCAGTGTCAACGACAACTTCTTCGCGCTGGGCGGCGATTCGATCCAGTCGATCCAGTTGGTGGCGCGGGCCAACCGGGTCGGACTGAGCCTGTCGGCCCGCCAGGTGTTCGAGCAGCAAACCATCGCGGGTCTCGCGGCGGTGGCGGGCCGCGCGACGGCGGTTTGCGCCGAACAAGGCCTGGTGCAGGGCGAGGTGCCGCTGACCCCGATCCAGCGCTGGCTGTTCGAGCAGGAGCTTTTGGCGCCGCATCACTTCAACCAGGCGGTGCTGCTGGAATGCGATGCGGGCCTGACGCCGGCAGCGCTCGGCGACGCGCTGCGTCACCTGGTGCGGCATCACGATGCGCTGCGGCTGCGCTTTTACCGCAGCGAGGATGGCTGGCATCAGGCCCATGCCGAGGATGCCGAGCCGGCGTTCGAGCAGATCGATTTGTCCGCGCTCGACGCCGCCGATCAATCCGCCGCCCTGGCCCGGCATGCCGATCGCCTGCAGGCCAGCCTCGAGCTCGCCACCGGCCCGCTGGTTTGCGCCGCCTGGTTCGATCTCGGGGCGCAGGGCCGCCGGCTGTTGCTGATCCTGCATCATCTGGTGGTCGACGGGGTGTCGTGGCGCATCCTGCTCGACGACCTCGATGCCGTCCTGGCGGCGCTGCAGCGGGATAAACCGGTGCAGCTTGCGGCCAAGACCACCTCGTTCAAGCGGTGGGCCGAACAGCTCACCGCCTATGCCGGATCGGCGGCCGCCCAGCGCGAGCTGGCGTACTGGCAACAGATGCCGTTCTCGGACGCCGGACGCCTGCCGGTGGACCATCCCGGCGGCATCAACACCGCCGGCGCGGTGCGCATGGTGAGCATGTCGCTCAGCGAAGCCGACACCCGCGCGCTGCTGCAGGAGGTGCCGAACGTCTACCACACCCAGATCAACGACGCGCTGTTGACCGCGCTGGCCGAGGCGGTGGCGGCCTGGAGCGGGCGGCGCCGCCTGCTGGTCGCGCTCGAAGGCCATGGCCGCGAGGCCCTGTTCGCCGAAGCCGACGTCTCGCGCACCGTGGGCTGGTTCACCAGCCTGTTCCCGGTGCGGCTGGATCTCGGCGATGCGAGCGATCCCGGGGCGGCGTTGAAGGCGGTCAAGGAGCAGTTGCGCGCCGTGCCCAACCGCGGCATCGGCTACGGCATCCTGCGCTATCTCGGCGGCGCCGCGGCGGCGGAGGCGCTGCCGGTGCCGGAGCCGGAGATCAGCTTCAACTATCTCGGTCAACTCGACGAAGCGGACGGCGCGCGGCCGTTCCGCTTCGCTGAGCAGAATGTCGGCGCGCTCACGCATCCCGGCAACGCGCGCCGCCATCTGATCGATGTCTCCGCCCATGTCCACGACGGCCGGCTGCAACTGCAGTGGGTCTACAGCACGGCTATTCACCAGACGTCGACCATTGAGGCCGTGGCGCAAACCTTCGTCGCGCAGCTACAGAATCTGATCGAGCATTGCGAGGCCAGTGAAGGCGGCTTCACCCCGTCGGATTTTCCACTCCTGCAAGCCAACCTCAGTTTTTGAGATCGGAGCCGACCGATGAACGTTCATGCACGCAGAAGCAAGGCTCAGTCCAGCATCGGCCAGCGAGAGCTCGATCGTTTGATCGCTGCGGTCGGCGGCCCCCGGCAGGTCGAGGACATCTATCCGCTGACAGCACTGCAGCGAGGCCTGTTGTTCCACAGCCTCTACGAACCGGAATCGAACGCCTACGTGATATCGGTCGGCTGCCGGCTAGCTGGGACACTCGATCTCGATGCGTTCGAACAAGCGTGGCAGGCCGTGGTCGAACGCCACTCCGCGCTGCGCACCGCCTTTGTCGGCCAGGAGCTGGAGCAGCCGCTGCAGGTGGTGCTGCGCCGTGCCGTGCTGCCGTTCGAGCGCCACGACTGGCGCGAGCTTGGCGCCGCCGAACAGGAGGCGCGGCTTGCCGCCCTGCAGCAGGCCGAGCGTGCCCGCGGCTTCGACTTCACGCGACCGCCGCTGCTGCGGCTGCATCTGGCTCGCACCGCCGCGGCCGAGTACCGTCTGATCTGGAACAGCCATCATATTATGTTCGACGGCTGGTCGATCCCGTTGCTCCTCGATGACGTGTTCGCCGCCTACTGCGCGCTGAGCCGGCGCGACGCTCCGAAATTTGCACCCGTGCGCCCATTCCGAGACTATATCGCATGGCTGCAGCGCCGGGATCTCGGGGTCGCCGAAGCCTATTGGCGCAAAGCTCTCGCCGGCTTCGAGACACCGACCCCATTGCTGCTGGAGCGGCCCCGCCGAGATGCCGTTCGCAGCGATCGCTATGCCGAGCATGTCCATGTCTTTGATGCCGAACTCACCGCGCTCGAGAGTTTTGCCCGGCATCACAAGCTCACCGTGAACACGCTGGTGCAGGGCGCCTGGGCGTTGCTGCTTTCGCTTTACGAGGACAGCGACGACGTGGTGTTCGGCGTCACCATGTCGGGCCGTCCGGCGGAGCTGCCCGAAGTGGAGCGCACGGTCGGGCTGTTCATCAACACGTTGCCGCTGCGCATTGCGATCCCACCGCAACAGACGGTGGCTGACTGGCTGCATGCAGTCCAGGCGCGGCAGACCGAGCTGCTGGAGCATCAATACAGCCCGCTGCCGCTGGTACAGCACTGGAGCGAAGTTAAGGACGGCACGCCGCTGTTCGACAGCATCATGGCGTTCGAGAACTTTCCGGCCGAAATGTCCGCTGCCGCCGATCTGACGCAGACCATAGGAATCACCGACGTACGGTCGACGGAGCGGACCAATTATCCGCTGACGCTCCAGGTCGCCATCGAAAAGGCGGTGTCGGTCAAGCTAATCTACGACGCGGACCGGTTCGAGGCAGTGGCGATTGAACGCCTCGCCGGCCACTTCGCGCGGCTGCTTGAAGAGCTGATGGCAGATGCCGAGCGGCCGCTGTCGGCGCTGACGCTGTTGAGCGAGGCCGAGCGCCGGGAGCTGATCGCGCGCTCGAATGAGACAGCGGCCTATCGACAGCATCTCTGCCTGCATGAGCTGTTTGCCGCACAGGCGGCGCGCACGCCAGATGCGGTGGCGCTGAGCCTGGACGAAGCGACGCTGAGCTACGGCGACCTCGAGCGCCGCGCCAACCAGCTCGCCCATCATCTGCGCGGCCTCGGCGTCGGCCCCGACGTCGTGGTCGGGCTGTGCGCCGAGCGCTCGTTCGAGATGGTGATCGGCCTCCTCGGTATCCTCAAGGCCGGCGGCGCCTATTTACCGCTCGACCCGGACTACCCGGCCGACCGCCTCGCCTTCATGCTGGCCGACGCCCAGGTGCCGGTGCTGCTCACGCAGGCGGCCGTGGCCGATCGGCTGCCGGCAAGCGAAGCGACAGTGGTGCGGCTCGACGCCGATTGGCCGCCGATCGCTCGCCATCCCGACACCGCCCCACCACAGGTCTGCGCGCCCGACAACCTCGCCTATGTGATCTACACCTCGGGCTCGACCGGGCGTCCCAAGGGGACGCTCATCACCCATGATTGCGTCACCCGGCTGTTCGCCGCCACCGACGCCTGGTTTGACTTCGGCCCGCACGATGTCTGGACTCTGTTTCACTCGCTGGCGTTCGACTTCTCGGTCTGGGAGCTCTGGGGCGCGCTGCTCAACGGCGGCAGGCTGGTGGTGGTGCCGTACTGGGTCAGCCGGTCTCCAGATCTGTTCCACGAGCTCGTGGCGCGCGAAGGCGTGACCGTCCTGAACCAGACGCCCTCGGCCTTCGCCGGGTTGATCCAAGCCGACTCCATCATGCCGCGCGCGCTGTCGCTGCGGCTGGTCATCTTCGGCGGCGAGGCGTTGAATTTTGCCGGGCTCAAGCCGTGGTTCGAACGTCACGGCGATGCGCGCCCGCAGCTCATCAACATGTACGGCATCACCGAGACCACCGTCCATGTGACCTGGCGGCCGGTGCGGCGGAGCGACGTCGACGCCGCGGCGAGCGCGATCGGCCGCCCGATCCCCGATCTGCAGGCCTATGTGCTCGATCGCCACGGCGATCCGGTCCCGCTTGGGGTCGCCGGCGAGCTTTACGTCGGCGGCGCCGGCCTGGCGCGCGGCTATCTCGGCCGGCCCGGCCTGACCGCCGAACGCTTCGTGCCGAGCCCGTTCGTCGCCGGTGAACGGCTCTACCGCACCGGCGATCTGGCACGCTGGCGCGCCGAAGGACAGCTCGACTACCTCGGCCGCATCGACCACCAGGTCAAGCTCCGCGGCTTCCGCATCGAGCTCGGCGAGATCGAAGCGGCGCTGCTGAACCACGACGCGGTCGAGCGAGCCGCCGTTGTTGTGAACGAAGACACCGACCGCCGGCTCATCGCCTATGTGGTGGGGCGCGGCGACGCGCGGTCTGACGCCGCCAGCCTGCGCCATCATCTCCAACAGGCCCTGCCCGACTACATGGTGCCGGCCGGCTTTGTGGTGCTCGATCAGTTGCCGCTGACGCCCAACGGCAAGCTCGACCGCAAGGCGTTGCCGGCGCCGGACCGCCTTGAGCAGGACGCCTACCTCGCCCCACGCAATGCCGCCGAAACGATGCTCGCCTCGATATTCGCCGATGTGCTCGGCCTTGAGCGTGTCGGCATCAACGACGACTTCTTCGCGCTCGGCGGCCATTCGCTGCTCGCGACCCAGGCGGTTGCCCGCGTCCAGCAGGAGCTTGGAGTCGACCTCCCTTTGCGCACCCTGTTCGAGGCCCCAACGGTAGCGAGCTTAGCCGAGCGGCTGCAGATGGCGCCGGCAACGTCCGCGGCTCCGCTGCTGCCAGTGGAGCGGAACGAGCCGCTGCCGCTGTCGCATGCGCAGGAGCGGCTGTGGTTTTTGGAGCAGCTCGGGCTCGCGGGCGGCAGCTACAACATTGCGGTGGCGGTGCGGCTGACGGGCCGGCTCGATGTTGCGGCGCTGTCGGCGGCGCTGAGCGAGGTGGTGCGGCGGCACGAAGCGTTGCGCACGCGGTTCGAGAGCCGCGGCGATGGCGCGGTCCAGGTGATCGATCCGCCCTGGCCGGTGGCGCTTTCGCCGCAGGCGGTCGAGCCGCGGCAGGCCCGGCAGCGCGCCGATGCCATCATGCAGCAGCCGTTCGATCTGGCGCGCGACCGGCTGCTGCGCGTGGCGCTGTTGCAGCTCTCGCCGGACGTTCATGTGCTGGTGCTGGCGATGCATCATGTGGTGTCCGACGGCTGGTCGATGGGCGTCCTGGTGCGCGAGGTCGAAACGCTGTATGCGGCGCTTGCGGCCGGCCGGCCCTCGCCGCTCCCCGCCCTGCCGATCCAATATGCCGACTACGCGGTGTGGCAGCGGCGCTGGCTGGCGGATGCCGCGCTGACGCGGCAGCTCGGCTATTGGACGGAGCAACTGTCCGGCGCGCCGGCGGGGCTGGAGCTGGCGGCCGATCGGCCGCGCCCGGCGGTGCCGAGCTTTCGCGGGGGGTTGCGCACCTTCACCGTCGACCCGGGCCGCACCGCCGCGCTGATCAAGCTGGCGCGCCAGGAGGGCGCGACGCTGTTCATGGCGCTATTGGCGGCGTTCAATGTGCTGCTGGCGCGCTGGAGCGGCCAGGACGATGTGGTGGTCGGCACCCCGATTGCCGGGCGGACCCGCGCCGAGACCGAAGGCCTGATCGGGTTCTTCGTCAACATGCTGGCGTTGCGCACCGACCTCACCGGCGCGCCGTCGTTCCGCGACGTGCTGCGGCGGGTGAAGGCGGTCGCGCTCGAGGCCTATGCGCATCAGGACCTGCCGTTCGAGAAGCTGGTCGAGGCCCTGCATCCGATCCGCGACTTGAGCCGCGAGCCGATCTTCCAGGTGGTGTTCGCGCTGCAGAACATGCCGCAGCGGCCGACCCACATGGCCGGCCTGTCGATCGAACCGTTCGACAGCGGCGCGGTGCCGGCCAAGTTCGATCTCGAGCTCTCGGTGGCCGAAGTCGACGGCGGCCTGTCGGCCTCGCTGGTCTACGCCACCGATCTGTTCGACGACAGCACCATCGAGCGGCTGGTGGGCCACTTCGGGCGGATCCTGGACGGCATCGTGGCGGAGCCGGACCGGCGCATCCGCGAACTGGCGCTGCTCGGCGAGGCCGAACGCCGGCAACTGCTCGCGGACTGGAACGGCCCCGCGGCGCTCTATCCGCAGGATCGCTGCCTGCATGAGCTGTTTGCCGAGCAGGCGGCGCGGCGGCCCGACGCCATCGCCGTGGTGCTGGAGGATCAGACGCTGAGTTACGGCGAACTCGAGCGCCGCGCCAACCGGCTTGCCCATCATCTGCGCGCGCTCGGCGTCGGCCCCGACGTCGTGGTCGGGCTGTGCGTCGAGCGCTCGCTGGACATGGCGGTCGGCGTGCTCGGCATCCTCAAGGCCGGCGGCGCCTACCTGCCGCTCGACCCGCGCTACCCCGCCGACCGTCTCGCCTACATGCTGGCCGACGCCAAGGTGACGGTGCTGCTCACCCAGGAGGCGCTGGCCGATCGCTTGCCCGCGCCGGCCGCCAGGCTGGTGCGGCTCGACACCGATTGGCCTGACATCGCCCGGCAACCGGAAACGCCGCCGGCCAGCGGCGTCGATGCCGATCATCTCGCCTATGTGATCTACACCTCGGGCTCGACCGGCCGGCCCAAGGGCGTGATGATCCCGCACCGGGGCATCATGAACCTCGCCGAGGCGCAGCTCGCCCAGCTGCCGCTCGCCCCCACCGACCGCATCCTGCAGTTCGCCTCGATCAGCTTCGATGCCGCGGTGTGGGACGTGGTGATGAGCTGGCGGGTCGGCGCCGCGCTGGTGCTTGCCGAGCCGCACGATCTGATGCCCGGCGAACCGCTGCGCGACCTGTTGATCCGGCAGCGCATCACCACGGTGCTGCTGCCGCCCACCGCGCTGGCGGCGCTGCCGGCGGCGGCGCTGCCCGACCTCACAACCCTGATCGTCGGCGGCGAGGCCTGCTCCGCCGAGATGCTGCGACCCTGGCTGTCCGGCCGCAGCGTGCTCAATGCCTATGGCCCGACCGAGGTCAGCGTGTGCACCACCATGTTCCGCTGCGCCGGTAATCGCCGGCCGCCGATCGGCCGGCCGTTGCCCAATGCCCGCATTTATGTGCTGGACCAGCAAATGGAGCCGGTGCCGGTCGGGGTGGCGGGCGAGCTCTACATCGGCGGCGCCGGCCTGGCGCGCGGCTATCTGCTGCGGCCCGGCCTCACCGCCGAGCGGTTCGTGCCAAACCCGTTCGCCGACGGCGAACGGCTCTACCGCACCGGCGACCTGGTGCGCTGGCGCGCCGACGGTGAGCTCGACTTCCTCGGCCGGCTCGACACCCAGGTCAAGCTGCGCGGCTTCCGCATCGAACTCGGCGAGATCGAGGCCACCCTGTTGTCGGACGCCAATGTCGCCCAGGCCGTGGTGGTGGCGCGGGAGGACGCCGCCGGCAAGCGGCTGGTGGCCTATGTGGTGCCGCGCCAGGACGCAATGAAAGACGCAATGCAAGACGCGACGAAGGACGCGACACCCGACGCGGCCTTCGACCTCGGCGAATTGCGCCGCCAGCTCCAGCACAAGCTGCCCGACTACATGGTGCCGGCCGCCCTGGTGAAACTCGACCAGCTCCCGCTCACCCCCAACGGCAAGCTCGACCGCAACGCCCTGCCGGCCCCCGACCGCCACCGCGAAGCAGAGCACCAGCCGCCGCGCAATCCGGTCGAGACCGTGCTCGCCGGACTGTTCGCCGAAATCCTCGGCCTCGAACGCGTCGGCATCAACGAAAACTTCTTCGAACTCGGCGGCCACTCGCTGTTGGCGATGCAGCTCGTCAGCCACGTGCGCGCCGCCTTGGGAGTGACGTTGCCGGTCCGCGTGATCTTCATGGGGCCGACCGTTGCCGAGATTGCCGTCCGCACCGAGGAAGCGCTCGCCAACGAGATCGAGGCGATGACACCCGAACAAGTGGAGATCGCATTGCAACGTCTGGATGGTGGCAAGGCAAAGCACAGCGAAGTTTCCACGACAACGATCGGGAGCATCGGATGACGGACATTGCATTGCTGCGGCGTGAGCTGCTGCATCGACGGGTCGCGGCTGCGTCCATGGGACGGCTTGCCTCCCAAGACATCGCGCGCCGCGGAGCCGCCGAGGCCCCGCTGTCGCATGCGCAGGAGCGGCTGTGGTTTTTGGAGCAGCTTGGGCTTGCGGGCGGCAGCTACAACATTGCGGTGGCGGTGCGGCTGACGGGCCGGCTCGATGTTGCGGCGCTGTCGGCGGCGCTGAGCGAGGTGGTGCGGCGGCACGAAGCGTTGCGCACGCGGTTCGAGAGCCGCGGCGATGGCGCGGTCCAGGTGATCGATCCGCCCTGGCCGGTGGCGCTTTCGCCGCAGGCGGTCGAGCCGCGGCAGGCCCGGCAGCGCGCCGATGCCATCATGCAGCAGCCGTTCGATCTGGCGCGCGACCGGCTGCTGCGCGTGGCGCTGTTGCAGCTCTCGCCGGACGTTCATGTGCTGGTGCTGGCGATGCATCATGTGGTGTCCGACGGCTGGTCGATGGGCGTCCTGGTGCGCGAGGTCGAAACGCTGTATGCGGCGCTTGCGGCCGGCCGGCCCTCGCCGCTCCCCGCCCTGCCGATCCAATATGCCGACTACGCGGTGTGGCAGCGGCGCTGGCTGGCGGATGCCGCGCTGACGCGGCAGCTCGGCTATTGGACGGAGCAACTGTCCGGCGCGCCGGCGGGGCTGGAGCTGGCGGCCGATCGGCCGCGCCCGGCGGTGCCGAGCTTTCGCGGGGGGTTGCGCACCTTCACCGTCGACCCGGGCCGCACCGCCGCGCTGATCAAGCTGGCGCGCCAGGAGGGCGCGACGCTGTTCATGGCGCTATTGGCGGCGTTCAATGTGCTGCTGGCGCGCTGGAGCGGCCAGGACGATGTGGTGGTCGGCACCCCGATTGCCGGGCGGACCCGCGCCGAGACCGAAGGCCTGATCGGGTTCTTCGTCAACATGCTGGCGTTGCGCACCGACCTCACCGGCGCGCCGTCGTTCCGCGACGTGCTGCGGCGGGTGAAGGCGGTCGCGCTCGAGGCCTATGCGCATCAGGACCTGCCGTTCGAGAAGCTGGTCGAGGCCCTGCATCCGATCCGCGACTTGAGCCGCGAGCCGATCTTCCAGGTGGTGTTCGCGCTGCAGAACATGCCGCAGCGGCCGACCCACATGGCCGGCCTGTCGATCGAACCGTTCGACAGCGGCGCGGTGCCGGCCAAGTTCGATCTCGAGCTCTCGGTGGCCGAAGTCGACGGCGGCCTGTCGGCCTCGCTGGTCTACGCCACCGATCTGTTCGACGACAGCACCATCGAGCGGCTGGTGGGCCACTTCGGGCGGATCCTGGACGGCATCGTGGCGGAGCCGGACCGGCGCATCCGCGAACTGGCGCTGCTCGGCGAGGCCGAACGCCGGCAACTGCTCGCGGACTGGAACGGCCCCGCGGCGCTCTATCCGCAGGATCGCTGCCTGCATGAGCTGTTTGCCGAGCAGGCGGCGCGGCGGCCCGACGCCATCGCCGTGGTGCTGGAGGATCAGACGCTGAGTTACGGCGAACTCGAGCGCCGCGCCAACCGGCTTGCCCATCATCTGCGCGCGCTCGGCGTCGGCCCCGACGTCGTGGTCGGCCTGTGCGTCGAGCGCTCGCTGGACATGGCGGTCGGTGTGCTCGGCATCCTCAAGGCCGGCGGCGCCTACCTGCCGCTCGACCCGCGCTACCCCGCCGACCGTCTCGCCTACATGCTGGCCGACGCCAAGGTGACGGTGCTGCTCACCCAGGAGGCGCTGGCCGATCGCCTGCCCGCGCCGGCCGCCAGGCTGGTGCGGCTCGACACCGATTGGCCTGACATCGCCCGGCAACCGGAAACGCCGCCGGCCAGCGGCGTCGATGCCGATCATCTTGCCTATGTGATCTACACCTCGGGCTCGACCGGCCGGCCCAAGGGCGTGATGATCCCGCACCGTGGCATCATGAACCTCGCCGAGGCGCAGCTCGCCCAGCTGCCGCTCGCCCCCACCGACCGCATCCTGCAGTTCGCCTCGATCAGCTTCGATGCCGCGGTGTGGGACGTGGTGATGAGCTGGCGGGTCGGTGCCGCGCTGGTGCTTGCCGAGCCGCGCGATCTGATGCCCGGCGAACCGCTGCGCGACCTTTTGATCCGGCAGCGCATCACCACGGTGCTGCTGCCGCCCACCGCGCTGGCGGCGCTGCCGGCGGCGGCGCTGCCCGACCTCACAACCCTGATCGTCGGCGGCGAGGCCTGCTCCGCCGAGATGCTGCGACCCTGGCTGTCCGGCCGCAGCGTGCTCAATGCCTATGGCCCGACCGAGGCCAGCGTGTGCACCACCATGTTCCTCTGCGCCGGGGATCGCCGGCCGCCGATCGGCCGGCCGTTGCCCAATGCCCGCATTTATGTGCTGGACCAGCAAATGGAGCCGGTGCCGGTCGGGGTGGCGGGCGAGCTCTACATCGGCGGCGCCGGCCTGGCGCGCGGCTATCTGCTGCGGCCCGGCCTCACCGCCGAGCGGTTCGTGCCAAACCCGTTCGCCGACGGCGAACGGCTCTACCGCACCGGCGACCTGGTGCGCTGGCGCGCCGACGGTGAGCTCGACTTCCTCGGCCGGCTCGACACCCAGGTCAAGCTGCGCGGCTTCCGCATCGAACTCGGCGAGATCGAGGCCACCCTGTTGTCGGACGCCAATGTCGCCCAGGCCGTGGTGGTGGCGCGGGAGGACGCCGCCGGCAAGCGGCTGGTGGCCTATGTGGTGCCGCGCCAGGACGCAATGAAGGACGCGACACCCGACGCGGCCTTCGACCTCGGCGAATTGCGCCGCCAGCTCCAGCACAAGCTGCCCGACTACATGGTGCCGGCCGCCCTGGTGAAACTCGACCAGCTACCGCTCACCCCCAACGGCAAGCTCGACCGCAACGCCCTGCCGGCCCCCGACCGCCACCGCGAAGCAGAGCACCAGCCGCCGCGCAATCCGGTCGAGACCGTGCTCGCCGGACTGTTCGCCGAAATCCTCGGCCTCGAACGCGTCGGCATCAACGAAAACTTCTTCGAACTCGGCGGCGACTCGATCCAGTCCATTCAAGTGGTATCGCGCGCGCGAGCCGCGGGCGTGGCGATTACTCCGAGGCAGATCTTCCAATACCAGACGGTGGCAACGCTGGCCCACGTCGCCGAGCAGCCGGCGGCAGCAACCGAGGTCGACGTCACCAGCGGCGCAGCGCCGCTGACGCCGATCCAGCGCTGGTTCTTCGAGCAGCCCGGACCGATCGAACATTTCAACCAGGCGGTGCTGCTGGAAGTCCCGGCCGACATCCGACATGCTCGTCTCGAACGCGCACTCGCATCCCTCTTGATCCATCATGACGCACTCCGCAGCCGATTTGTTCGAAGGCCCACGGGCTGGCAGCAGGAATATCTGGCTGCGGACGAGGTGGCGCCCATCGCGGTTGCGCATTTCGACATGGCTGAGCTCATGCCCGATGCGCGGATCGAACAGATGGAGATTGCCGCGACCACGCTGCAGCAGAGCCTCGATCCGGTTGCCGGTCGTCTGGTTGCGGCCGCATGGTTCGACTTCGGCGCCGATACGCCGGGCCGCCTGCTGTTGGCCATCCACCACCTTGTCGTGGACGGCGTGTCCTGGCGGATCCTGATCGAGGACTTGATCGCGGGCTATGGCCAACTCGAACGCAGCGAGACCGTCGAGCTTCCAGGCAAGACTACGTCATTCAAGAGCTGGGCGACACGACTCCAAAACCATGCCGAGGATGTTGCAGTCTCGAGCGAACTCGATTTCTGGACCGCCGCCTGCCACGAGGCGCCTGACCTGCCGATCGACCACGCCGTCGATCTACGCCACGCCACCTACGGTCAAACGGAGGGGCTGACGCTTCTGCTCACGGCCGAGGAGACGCAGGCGCTGCTGACCGCCGTGCCGCAGGCCTATCACAGCCGGATCAACGATGCGCTCCTCGCCGCGTTGTCCGTCGCCCTGGCCGGCTGGCGCGCTGCGCGCGGAGAGGCCGAAACGGCCACGCTCGTCGATCTCGAGGGTCACGGTCGCGAGGATCTGTTCGCCGCAGTCGACCTGTCGCGGACCATCGGCTGGTTCACCACCATGTTTCCTGTCAGACTCGATGCCGGGCGGCTGGACCTCGAACAGGTCATGGCCGGCGGGCCCGCGGCCGGCGCAGCACTCCGGCGCGTCAAGGAGCATCTGCGTGCGGTGCCGCACGGCGGCATCGGCTGGGGCCTGTTGCGCTACCTCAATGAGCAGACGGCCGAAGCATTGCGGTCGCTGCCACGCGCCAAGATCAGCTTCAATTATCTTGGCCGTTTTGATGAGGGGCCCGATTCCGGATGGCGCTTGGCGGCTGAAAGTTCCGGGCTGACGATCGCGCCGAATCGCGGCAGGGATCATCTGATCGAGGTTGTGGCGTTGGTAAAGGACGGCACGCTGCAGATCCAGTGGCGATGGTGGCCTGCCGCGCATGATCGAGCTTCGATCGTCGACCTGGCGGAATGCTTCGCAGCGGCGCTGCGCGGCCTGATTCGCCATTGCGCGACCCGTGGTATCAGCAGCCATACGCCTTCCGACTTTGCTTTGGCTCAGCTTGACGAGACCCGCCTCAACGCGTTGCAGCAGCGCTATCCGGATCTCGAAGACATCTGGCCGCTGGCTCCCATGCAGCACGTTATGCTCTCGCATGCACGCCGGTCACCGGACAGTGTGGCCTACCATGAGCAATTGTGCCTGACGCTTGAGGGGGATCTCGACCGAGCGGCGCTGGAAGCGGCGTGGCGCGAATTGACTATCCGGCATGCCGCAATGCGCGTCGCCATCGCTGACGACGTCGAGGAAGCACCGCTGCAGGTGGTGCGACGGGATGCCAAGCTGCCGTGGCGCGCCGACGACTGGTCGGGGCTCGATGTGCAAGTCGCCGAACGCCGCCTCCAGAACCTGCTCGCGGAGGACCGGGCGCAAGGTTTCGATCTTGCCTCTGGCATGCTGCTGCGGGTCTGTCTGCTGCGTCACTCGCGTGTACGCCACAGCATGATCCTGAGCTTTCATCACCTGCTATTGGACGGGTGGTCGATCCCGATCATGCTGCGCGAGCTCTTGGCGTTCTATCAGTCTGCGCGGCAGCGTCGACCGGCGGCCTTGCCGTCGGCGCGACCTTATCGCGATTACCTGGCATGGCTTGCTGCGGCGGATCGAACCGCCAGCGAAGCGTTCTGGCGCAACCGCCTGGCGGGCCTCGCGCCGCACCGGCTCGATCTGCCGGCGGGAGAATCCGAGGCATCGCCCGATGCGGCGGGCGAGCACCGCGCAACTCTCTCGGAGCAGCTAACTGCGCAACTGCAGGCGCTGGCGCAGGCACAGCGGCTGACAATGAACACACTCATTCAGGGGGCATGGGCCTTGGCACTAGGGCGCCACACAGCGGATGACGACTTGATCTTCGGGATGACCACCGCAGGTCGCCCCGGCGAGCTCCCAGGCGTCGAGCGGATGGTCGGGTTGTGCATCAACACGCTGCCGCGCCGCGTACGACTGGACCCGACGGCACGGGTGACGGATTGGCTCGTGGATTTGCAGGCCCAACAAGCCGAGGAACAGAGCCATGACGGCTGCTCGTTGATCGACATCCGACGCTGGAGCGGCGCTCCGGCCGACGAGGCGCTGTTCGAGTCGGTGATTGTCTTCGAGAATTATCCGGTTGGACCAACGCTTGCGGACCAGGCGGCTGTATCGGCGACCGAATTGCGAGTCGGTGCCATAGCGAGCTTCGAGGAGGGCGTTCACTTTCCGCTATGCCTGGTCGCAGCGCCCGGCGCGCGGATAAAGTTGCGGGTTATCTTCGGTCGTCGACGTTTCGATGCAGCCGCGATCAGTCAACTCGCGGATGACCTCGTGAGCCTGCTGACGGCGATCGCTGCCGATCCCGGGCAACGGTTGGCCGCGCTATGGTCGGACATCGCAGGCGCTGAGCCACCCTATCGGACGGCGCCGATCGATACGATCGATCCGCCGAACCCGGTGAGCCCGCCGTGAACCTGCAAAACCCGCCATCGCGCGTGCGCCGGCACCACGCCCCCGCCGATCCCAGCAGCACCACCCATGAGGCGCCGGTCCCGCCGGCGTCAACCCGGGGGCCGGCATCCCCGCCGCAACTTCATCAATTCGACGAAAAGCAGTTGTGGCGGGCAATGGCGTGGTTCGTCGTGCCGCAGACGGCAAATGCCGTGCTTCAATTGTTCTCCGGCACCATCACGGCGATTTATTTCGGGCAGCTTCTCGGCCCATGGGCACTGGCCGTCGCCTCGGTGTTCTTTCCGATCTTCCTTCTGCTGGTCTCGTTTTTGATCGGCGTCATCACCGGCGGCATCGTTCTCGTCGGTCGCGCCTATGGCGCCGGCGATACGCAGCAGATCAAGAGTGTGACCGGAACCACCCTGTGCGTCTGCGCCTTGGTCAGCATTGCCATCGCGGCAGTCGGCTATCGCTTCACTCCGGAACTGCTGGCCGTGATGGCAACGCCGCCGGATATTCTATCGCCTGCCGTTGCTTACGCGCGCGTGACGTTCGTCTCGTTGCCGATCATGACATTGTTTTTCGCCTACACCTATCTTCTGCGCGGCACCGGCGATGCGCGGACGCCGTTCCTGGCGACGGCCTTGTGCATCGCCATCAGCCTGCTACTGACGCCGGCCCTGATCGAAGGCTGGTCCGGACTGCCGAAGCTTGCGGTGACGAGCGCCCCGTGCGCCAATCTCGTAGCCTGCACGATATCGCTTCCGGCCCTCATGGCCTATCTTGCGGTCCGGCGACACCCGATGGCGTTCGACCGGGAGCTGTTGCGCCGAGTTCGGATCGACCCGGCGATCGCCCGATCGTTCCTGGCCATCGGCGTTCCCGCCGGTGTCCAGATGGCGATGGCTTCGCTGTCCGAAGTGGCAGTGGTCTTTCTCGTTAACGCTTTCGGATCGAGCGCGACCGCCGCTTACGGGGCCGTCAACCAGGTGGTCGGATATCTGCTGGCGCCGATGCAGGGTGTAGCGCTTGCCGCCACGGCGTTTGCGGCGCAGGCCGTTGGCGCGCGGCGAGCCGACCGGCTCGGAGCGATCACGCGGATTGCGACGGTGCTGAACGTTCTGATTGGCGCGCCGGTGGTCTGCGTCATCTGCCTGTTCCCGCAGATTGTCCTTTCGTGGTTCATAACCGATCCCGATACGCTGTCGATCGCCAGCCGCGCCTTACGGATCGCGCTCTGGAGCTATCTGTTGTTCGGAATCGGCAACGTCCTCGCCGGCGTCATGCGAGCGACCGGCGTGGTAGTGTGGCCAGCGGGCATTACGATTGCCGCAATCTGGCTGGTCCAATTGCCCATCGCGTACCTGGTCTCCCGCTGGATCGGGCTGGACGGCATCTGGATCGGCTACCCGGCCGGCTTCATCGCCGCGCTGCTTGCTCAAGTGATCTACTATGGTTTGGTTTGGCGGCATCGGCCCCACCAATGAGCGTACAATGTTTCGCAACAGCGTTCGTGCGCCAAATGCAAAAAGGGACCCGTGGTTCTCTTCGCAGTCGGCAAGCGCGCAGCCGCTCCGAATTTCTCGACCGTCCGGCAATCTACAGGCTAGGAACTCGTCTTCGCCCTCCTGGCAGCAACCTGCTGGAGCGCCCAGCGAGAGTTCTTTCTGACCTCGGGATCCGGATCGTTTGCGACAAGAACGAGAAACGGTTCCGCAGCTGGATCGGCAATCTCCCCCAGCGCTGCCGCCGCCTCCTTCCGCAGATTTGCCTGCTCGTGCGTGATGCACTTGCCGATCGGGCGAACCGCCTGGTCTACCTTCATCTTGCCGAGACTTCTGATTGCCTTGAGCCGCACCTGCCAGAAATCGTCCGTCAACGCGGCGATCAATTGATCCGCCGCAACGAAGCCATTGACGTTAAGACCCAGCGTCTCCGCCGCCATTTCGCGGACCATCCAGTCATCATCCCCAAGCGTCCGCGTGATCGATTCGGCTGCAGGCTTCATCTGGGAAAACGCCAGCGCGCTGACCGCCGCCCGCCTGACATGGGCATCGGGATCCCCAGTGGATGCGGTGAGCGCGGGTATGGATTCCTCAAGCTTTAAAAAGCCGATGACGCCGATCGCCTGTACGCGTACCGCAGCATCGCTGTCCCGGAGCGCTTCCAGCGCCGGCTTGAGCGTGTCCTTGCGCCGCAATTCCTTCAGCGCACGGAGCGCGCCCATGCGGACAAAGGCGTGCGCGTGCTTGACCAAGGGGAGTATGGCATCGGCGCATGCTGAGTCCTTCAGTTCAGCCATGCTATCGGCCGCAGCGGACGCGACCGCCTGCTCCGGATCGACCAACAGTTTCGCCAAGGCCGCTGCCGACTGCGGGCCGTCGAACTCTCCGAGCGCCATCGCCACCTGTTGACGCACCCCGGCGTCCGGATCGGCGACCATGCTGCTCAGAAGCCCGACGGCCGCGGGATCGCCGGAATGGCCCAGTGCGATGATTGCGACGCGGCGCTCGCCAGGATCGGCAGCTCCGAGCCGTTCATCGGCGTCTTCGAGATCGTCGTAGGATTCGAAAGGGCCCGACATGATTACCTCAGAAGGTACGGAATGTTGACAGTAACGGCACCGGTCGGGCAGTCGGCTTCGCACGGCATGCAGTACCAGCACTCGTCATACGCCATGTAGGCCTTTCCGGTCATGTCGCTGATGCGAAGCACGTCGAGCGGACAAACATCGACGCAGACCGTGCATCCCTTGTCCGCGATACACTTGGCGTCGTCCACAACGACCGGCACGGAGGTCTGATAACTGGCGAGAGGCATTGCTAAGTCTCCTGGTGCTTCGTTGCAGGGCGGTTATGCGCTGGCGCGGATGCGTTGCTTGTCGTACAGACCTTTCTCTTCGTCGGCGATCGGGACGACGTAAGGCTCTACATCCCGCTTCTCACTGGTCATCCTGCCGTTCCTCTTGCTGAGAAGCGTGTGGCAAAACCAGTTCGCGTTGTCCTTCTCCGGAAAATCGGTGCGGAGGTGATAGAGGCCCCAGCGGCTTTCCTCGCGGTAGAGCGAGGCGTGAGCTGCCATGTCGGCGCAATCGAGTATCGACTGGGCCTCAAGCGCGCGAAGCAGTTCGTGCGAGTTGCGCGCGATCATTCGCTGCTCCATATCCTCGCGAACCTCCGCCAGCCGACGCTGGCCGAGCTGGAACTTGCGCGTGACCTTCGGCGGCTGCAGGTAATCGTTGACCAGGCGGCGGGCCTTGTACTCGATCTGGTTCGGCGGGATGCCGTCTTCCCGCCTTGTCGGGGCCATCACCCGGTCGCGCTCTTTGGCCACGTCGGCCGCATCGAACGCTGCGAAGTCGTGATTGTCCGCGAACTCCATCGCGTCGATGCCCGCAACCGAACCGTTGGTAAAAGCGCCAAGCATGTAGTTGTGAGGCACGCTGGCCATATCGCCGGCGGCGTAAAGACCTGGCACGGTCGTGCGCGCAAAATCATCAACGAACACACCGGATGCGCTGTGTCCCGAACAGAAACCGATCTCGGAGATGTGCATCTCGATCGATTCGGTCCGATAGTCGGTACCCCGTCCCTTCTGGAACAGCCCGCGCGTCGGTCGCTCTACCTTGTGCAGCGTGGACTCGATCTCCTCGATGGTCTTCTCGTGAAGATGCGAGAGCTGAAGAAATACCGGTCCCTTGCCCGACAGCAATTCGTTGTAGAACTCGAGCATCATCTGGCCCGACCAGTAATCGCATTCGATGAAGCGCGATCCTTCGTTGTTGGCCGTGAACGCGCCGAAGGGACCGGCGACGTAGGCGCAGGCCGGTCCGTTGTAATCCTTGATCAGCGGATTGATCTGGAAACATTCGAGGTTCGCGAGCGCAGCGCCGGCATGATAGGCCATCGCATAGCCATCGCCTGAATTGGCGGCGTTTTCATAGGTACCGAACATATAGCCCGACGTGGGAAGGCCAAGGCGACCGGCGGCGCCCATGCAGAGGATGACAGCCTTGGCCTTGATCACCAGGATCTCGGCGGTGCGCGTATTGACGCTGATGGCGCCCGCGACGCGTCCGTCGTGCGACGTCAGCAGACGGGTCGCCATGTAGCGGTTCGAGATCAAGATCCGCGCCCGCCGGAGCTGGCGGTAAAGGGCCTTCTTGACCGTCTCACCGTTCGGCATCGGCAGGACATAGGTGCCGATATGGTGCACCTTCTTGACGGCGTAATCGCCGTTCTCGTTCTTCAGAAAGCGGATGCCGAAACTGTCGAGCTCCTCGATGATCTTGTAGCAATTCTGCGCGTATTTGTAGACGGCCTTCTGATCGACAATGCCGTCATTCGCGATGGTTATTTCCTTGGTGTATTGCTCCGGCGTCGCGTAGCCGGGAATGACGGCGTTGTTCAACCCGTCCATCCCCATCGAGATCGCGCCCGACCGCTTGACGTTCGCCTTTTCGAGTAGAACGACATTCGCCTTGGGGTTCTTCAGTTTCGCCTTGAGCGCCGCCATCGGTCCGGCCGTACCGCCGCCGATAACGAGCACATCGCAGGAAACTTCCGAATGCCCGTCGACGATCTCATCCATTGCCATCATTCGCTCCTGGTTCGGCGTGTTCGCCGTCTTGGCGCTAGATTTTGTCCGGCTGGTCCTTCGGCGATAGCAATTAGTTGTCGCCGGAGAGAGAAACTCAATGTTTGAGCCTTCTGCCGAAATCGAAGTCAGATCTTGAACAACAATGAGGCAGCCGTAACCGTTATCGCTCAACGAAAGCCTTCTCGATCACGAAGTGCCCGGGCTCGCTGTGATTGCCTTCGACAAAACCGCGCGCCGCGAACATCACGCGGAGCTCCTCCAGCATGCCCGGGCTGCCGCACAACATGACCCGGTCGGTCTCCCGATCGAGCGCAGGAAGTCCGACGTCGTTGAACATCTGACCCGACTCGATCAGGTCGGTAATGCGGCCACGGTTACGAAACGGCTCGCGGGTCACGGTCGGATAGTAGATCAGCTTGCCGGCGAGCAGCGGACCGAACAACTCGTCCTCTCGAAGCCTTTCCACCAGGCGCTCGCCATAAGCCAATTCGGAAACCTGGCGGCAGCCATGGGCGAGAATGATCGTCTCGTAGGACTCGTAGATGTCGGGATCCTTGATGAGGCTGGCGAACGGCGCGATACCGGTTCCGGTCGAAAGCAGTAGCAGCCGCCTTCCCGGAGTGAGGTTTCCGGTGACAAGCGTGCCGGTGGCCTTGCGACCGACGAGAATGATGTCACCCTCCTTGATCTTCTGCAGGCGCGAGGTCAGAGGTCCATCGCTGACCTTGATGCTGAAGAATTCGAGAGCGTCCTCATGGTTGGCGCTCGCCATGCTGTAGGCACGGACAAGCGGACGTCCTTCGACCTCGAGGCCGATCATGGCAAATTGCCCATTTTGAAAACGAAAGCCCGGATCGCGCGTGGCTGTGAAGCTGAACAGGGAATCGGTCCAGTGTTTCACTGAAAGAACCGTTTCCTTCTGGTAAGCGCTCATCGTGCTTCCTCCGTCGATCGTTCGATCGTCAAAAATGCGCATGTCAACGCGACGACGGAACGTTGGGTGAGAAGCAAAAATCTCGCAACGACGGAGTTCAGTTCTTGGTCGATTAGTTTCTAATTTTTCGCGGACTTCATCAAAACGAATGATACTTGACGTAAATCAACGACAACCCGATCAAGATCGCGGAAAGAATCAACAGGAGCATGATTGGCTTCAGGCCGAAGGCACGGATGCTTCTCCAGGGTAATGTCAATCCGATTGCCGCCATCGACATGACGAGACAGAAGCGCGAGAGCGGCGTGGTCACCTGAGACAGCTCGCGCGGGACAAACCCCGAGGCATTGAGCAACGCAGCCAAGACAAAACCGACCAAAAAAGCCGGCGGCAACGGCGACGACGGCTTTTGCGAAGCACCCCCTACCGGACGCGATAAAGGATACAGCGATGCAGACTGGTGCCAGCAACGCCACGCGCAGAAGCTTTGCCACAGTGGCCATTTCGCCGGTCTCCGGATTGACGCTGTAGCCAGCAGCAACCGCGTGAGCCACCTCGTGAATACTTCCACCGAGAAAAATACCGCCTGCTGCCGAGTCGAGGCCGGCCATGTGAACCAGGAGCGGATACAGGATCATCGCCGCGGACGATATGATGCTGACGACGCCAATGGTGCAGGCGACATCTCTGTTAGCCGAGTCGTTGCGCATGACGACACAGGCAACGGCGGCGGCTGCCGACGCGCCGCAAATGGCGACGGAAGCTGCGGCGACCAGCGACAACTCCCTGGTAATTCCGAGCATCGGCCCCGCGAACCAGCCTACCGCCAGAACGATTGCCACGTTAATCGCGAGCGCAACGACGTCGGCCACGTTCAGAATCTGCAGGGTCGCGAGCGAAATCTGAAATCCAAGCAGCGCGACACCGATGCGGATCACGTGCCTGGCAGCGAACGAAATGCCAGTTTGAAACAGTGACGGAGGCGACCAAATCGCGGCGAGGACGAGACCGAAGATCAAGCCCCAGACAACAGCAGAACCTGCCAACAGCGCCGTCCAAGTCGCTGCGCAGGCGATCAGCGCGCAGAGGGCAATACCCGGAAGATCCCTCCAAAGCCAGTTCGGTTCGCTCAACCCTCCCGATTGATGCAACATGATTCGCTTGCCCCGCGATGTTTGCGAAGCCGTGTTCGCGATACCGAGGCGGGACAAGCAAGTAATTTCCAGAACCGGCATTCGGCGCACGTCGGCAATTAGTTGCTATCCAAGCGAGCTGTCGGACGGTAGCCCTTGCTAAGGAAGGACTTCCCAATGTCGATGACACCACCGATTGCCACGGAGTCACCGACTTGCGAGGTGAGCGCCGATCTCGCCTCGCTATCAATGGTCGAAACCGACGGATCGCGCGTTACGCTTGCGGCGGAGAAGCTACGGCTATTCTGCAAATGTGCACATTGCACCCGCGCCCGCTTCGACGAACGCTTCCCGGATCGGTTCCCCGGGATCGCCATCGTGGAGGTCTCCGACCTAGGCTACGGCCTGAACATTTCGTTCTCGGACGGGCATAACAGAGGAATTTATCCCAAAAGCTATTTGGCAGGTTTGGCCGAACATTGATTCCGTTCGGCTTTTCGACCGCGTCATCGATGGCGAAAAGATCAATCTGGCACGAAGATTGCTGCTTTTTAGATCAGTTCTAGATGGTCTGGAGATCGGCAATGTTGCTGCAGGCTGGAAATGTGGTGCGCGGAAGCTCGCCTTCGGCCACGGCGGCGGCCACGAAATCAATATCCCTGCTTCTCACGGAGAACCACCAATTGATCGGCGGCCCGCCGTCGCTGATGGACAAGTTGACGATACGCGAGCGCAACATCGTCCTGAAACAGGGGCGCCGAAAGGTCCTCAGTCGGGGGCAGACCCTATTCAGTCAGGGCGCCAAACATGACGGCATTTTCCTGATCGAAAGCGGCCGCATTCGCGTCTTCTATTCCTCGCCTCTCGGACGCGAGATCACCCTCGCCTATTGGCACGCCGGCAATTTCGTGGGCGGGCCGGAGGTCTTCGACAGCGGCATTCATCAGTGGTCCGGCGTCGCCTCCAGCAACTGCAGCGTCGTGCAGCTTCCCGGCAAGGAACTGCGGACGCTCGCCACTGAAATTCCCAATCTTGCGATCGGGCTGATCGAGGGCCTCGCGTTCAAGGGCAAATGCTATTCGGCGCTGGCGCAGATGCTGGGAACGCGCTCGATTACACAGCGGCTGGCGCATCTTCTGTTGCACCTGATGGATCTATACGGCGTCGAGGATCCCGACGGCGTGGTCATCGCCGCGGCTTTTACCCATGCCGACCTGGCGCACATGGTGGGCGCGACTCGACAATGGGTGACAATCAGCCTCAAGCGAATGCAGCAGAAGCGGATTGTGCTGACTAAGCGGTCGCAGATCGTCGTCTGCCTGCCGAATGTTCTGGAAGAAATGCGTGGTCAGGCGTCGGATTGAGTCTGGATGCACACGTAAGCGGCTTTGCACAGCAAAACTGCCCAACGAGTATGCAGCTGACCTTTAACGGCAACTAATCTACTCCGATGACCAGTCCGCATTTGCAGGGAACGTTACCCCAACCAATCATGGTTGCAGCGCTTCCAACCGAATGAGGATGAACATGGTCCGCCAAGTCCAATCACTTTCGATAGCGATATCCGCAGCGTCAGTGGCCTTGGCGCTCGCGCAGCCTGCCCTCGGCGAAACCATTAAAATTGGTATCGGCACCCAGGACACCACAACCAACACCGTGACGACCGGGATCGTCATCCGCCAATTGCGCCTGCTGGAGAAGTACCTTCCGACGGATGGCAAGTATGCCAACATCAAGTTCGAGCTCGAATGGCAGAACTTTACCTCGGGTCCACCCGTCACCAACGGCATGATGGCCAACAAGCTGCAATTCGGTGCCATGGGAGACTATCCGCTCGTCGTGAACGGCTTCACGTTCGAGAAGAATCCGGAAAGCAAGAGCCGCCTGATCGCGGTTGCAGCTTACAGCCTGTCCGGCTCCGGCAATGGCCTCGTCGTCCACAAGGACTCACCGTATTACGAGCTCGCCGATCTCAAGGGCAAGCTGGTCAGCGTCCCCTTCGGATCGGCTGCCCATGGCATGGTTCTGAAGGCGATGCAGGACCGGGGCTATCCGGCGGATTTCTTCCAGCTGGTCAGTCAAAGTCCTGAGGTCGGTTCGACCAACCTTCAGGAGAAGAAGATCGACGGCCATGCCGACTTCGTCCCGTTCGCCGAACTGCTGCCGTTCCGCGGATTTGCCCGCAAGATCTTCGACGGCGTAGAGACCAACCTGCCGACCTGGCACGGCGTCGTGGTCCGCACCGACTTCGCCGAAAAGTATCCCGAGGTCGTCGTCGCCTACATGAAAGCGATCATCGCCGCCAACCAGTGGCTCCGCGCCGACCCGAAACTTGCGGCGGAGAAAATCGCGGAATGGACCGGCATCAACAAGGAAGTCGTCTACATCTTCCTCGGCCCAAGCGGCAACATGACCACCGATCCCACCATCAAGCCGGCTCTGATCGATGCCGCAGAAGTCGACGTCAAGGTTCTGCAGAATCTCGGACGCATGAAGGAATTCGAGCCGAAGAAGTGGGTCGACGATTCCTACATCCGCAAGGCCTATGCCGAGATGAAGCTGGACTACGACGCACAGCTCGCCAGCACCAAAAACTACGAGATTTCGGGCGAGGATAAGTTCTGCAAGAAGCCGATTTCGGATCCCCGCAAGTCCGGCGAAGTTTGGGTCGAGGATGAAGGCATCCTTCCGTTCAGCAGTGCGACCTGCACGCTTGGCGCCTACGCGAATTTCAAGACCAAGGGAAAGAAGATCAACGTCACTTATGTCTTCGACACGGCACGCGGCATCAAATTGTTTGCCGACCAGGCCTTCTTTGCGGTCGCCGGCGGCGATATCGCCCCGTTCCTGCTGAAGAAGGACGCCGAAGCCTTCGCCGCGAAGAACAACGGCAAGGTTCTTGGTTTCGAGGAGGCGGTGAAGTCGGCCATGAGCGGAGGCAGGACATGAGCAGCGGTCCTGCGCATGCGCTGCATCCGACAGAGCACGAAGCACCCAAGATCGCCACTGAGCCGCCTCCCGCCGCGGCTGCGCCCGTCCACGAGCCCGCAACCCTCGCCGCCATGGTGGCGCGCTGGTACCGGCTCAACAAGAGCCGGTTGCGGGCTGCGCTGATCGGGGCCGTTTCCCTGGTCGCATTTCTGATTGTCTGGCACCTGCTGACCAAATACCGCGTGGTGTTCTTTGTGCGCTTCACCAACGTCCCCTCGCCGCTTGACGTCTACGACAGCTTCACAAAAGCAATCCACGACCCCAAGTTCCTGATGCATGTCCTGCTGAGCTGCCGGAGAATCATATTCGGGTTTGCACTGGCGACGCTCGTCGCTGTGCCGCTCGGTCTCATCATGGGCCGTTTCAAGCTGATCCATGAAGTAGTGTTTCCGGTCTCCGAAGTGCTGCGCCCGATACCCGCCATCGCATGGGTACCGATGGCTATCATGCTGTGGCCGACAAACGAACAGAGCATCGTCTTCATCACCTTCCTCGGTTCGTTCTTTCCCATTCTGGTCAACACACTGCACGGCATGGTCCTGGTCGATCCGGTTCTGGTTCGGGCCGCACGATGTCTCGGGGCGAGGGAAACCTCCATCTTTCGCGAAGTATATTTTCCCGCTTCGCTTCCGCACATCTTCACCGGGCTTACCGTCGGGATGGGTGTCGCGTGGGTTTCGCTGATCGCAGCCGAGATGATCTCCGGCCAGTACGGCATCGGCTATTTCACCTGGGAAGCCTATTCTCTGGTCCAGTATGCCGACATCGCACTCGGCATGATCGCGATCGGCGTACTCGGACTGACGTCCAGCCTGCTGATCCGCTCGGCCGGAAGGCTTGCTATGCCGTGGGGACGCACATGAGTGTGATCGAGGCGAAGGCTGCAGCCGGCCACATCGAGGTCAAGAATTTTGCGCTGAGCTACGAGACCATCGACGGGTCCGTGGCCGCCGTCACCGACACGCAGATCCACGTCAAGCCGGGCGAATTCGTCTCAATCGTCGGCCCTTCAGGTTGCGGAAAATCCACGCTATTGAATGCGGTCGCAGGCTTCCTGAAGCCAACCGCCGGAACGGTCACGGTCGACGGCGAAGAGGTAAAGGGTCCGAGCGCCGAGCGCGGCATGGTTTTTCAGCAATATTCGCTTTTCCCCTGGAAGACCGTCCGAGAGAACGTCGAATTCGGATTGAAGATGCGCGGCATGGACCGGTCCCGTCGCGAGAGAGCTGCACGCACCCTGCTCGGATTGGCCGGACTCGAAGCTTTCGAAAAGCATTATCCCGACCGCCTTTCCGGCGGCATGAAGCAACGCGTCGGCATTGTGCGCGCCCTGGCGACAGGGCCGAAAGTTCTCCTGCTCGATGAACCCTTCGGCGCACTGGATGCGCAGACCCGGGTCATCATGCAGCAAATCCTCACCAACATGTGGCAGCGGCTGAAAATCTCGGTCCTGTTCGTGACACACGACATCGACGAGGCGATCTTCCTGTCCGACCGCGTCTACTGTATGACGGCCCGGCCCGGCTCCATCAAGGCGGAAATTCCCATTCCGCTCGAACGACCTCGCCAGCAATCGATGATGATGTCGTCGGAATTCCTAGGACTGAGACGCGGCCTGATGTCGTTGATCCGCGAGGAAAGCCTGAAAGCAATGGGAGGCGAAATCAGCGACCAAGGCTTGCAAGGGCTCAATATAAACCTGCACGGGCAATCCCTGGCCGACGTTCTTTAACCGGAAGATGTGGAAGGGACCGGCTCGTCTCCTACAGCGGACTGCCTGCCAGACGAGTCGCGGTAGCCTTCCACAGCGCGAGGGCGGTTTATCCATAGAGAAGTTTGGGCAGGATCGTGACAATGCTCGGACACAGGGTCAGCAGCAGCACAAAGCCGATCATGATGATCAGATAGGGCAATGTCACGCGCGCGATGTAGCCGAGCCCGTCATCCGTCAGGCCCTGAATGACGAACAGGTTGAAGCCGACAGGCGGCGTGATCTGCGCCACCTCGACAGCAAGCACGAGGAAGATTCCGAACCAGATGTCGTCGAAGCCCGAGGCCTTCACGATCGGCAGCACGATCGGCAACGTCATCACGATCATCGAAAAGCCATCGAGGAAACAACCGAGGACAAGGTAGAAGCCGATCAGCACAACGATCAGCATGAAGGGTGATAGGCCGAGGCCTTTCACAAAAGCGGCCACGGATTGCGGAATGCCGAGGAACGCCGCGGCATTCCCGAGGATCGACGCGCCGAGCACGATCAGTGCGATCATCGAGCAGGTAACCACCGACCCGATGACCACATCGCGCATCACCTGCTGCGACAGCGACCCCTGAGCCCAGGCGACCAGCGCGGCGCCGAGCACGCCGACCGCTGCCGCCTCCGACGGCGTCGCAAGGCCGCCATACATCGAGCCGAGCACGCATGCGATCAGAAACAAAGCCGGTGCAAGGTCCTTGAGGGCGGCGAAGCGTTCGCGCCAAGGGACCAGCGCAAGCTTCGCCTCGGCCTCCGGCACCAGCGTCGGGTTCAGAGTGGTGTGCAGCATCACCCAGGCCATAAAAGTCCCCGCCAGCAGCAGGCCCGGCAGGAGTCCGGCGGTGAACAGCTTCAGGATCGAGACGTCGCCAAGCACGCCATAGATGATCATGATATTCGAGGGTGGAAGCAGAAAGCCCAGCGTGCCGGCGCCTGCGAGCGAGCCGATCGCGATATCCCTGGAATAACCCCGGCGCAGCAGTTCGTTGAGCGACATGCGGCCAATCACTTGCGTCGTCGCCGCCGACGAGCCCGAGATCGCCGCGAAGATCGTGCAGCCGATCACGTTCACATGCAGCAGACGTCCCGGCAGCAGTCCGGCCCACGGCGCCAGCCCCTGAAACAGCGATCGCGATAACCGGGTGCGGAACAACAGCTCGCCCATCAGGATGAACAGCGGCAGAGCCAACAGCTCCTGGGTGGTCAGGATGTTCCAGGCGTATTGCGGAAGCAGCTTGTCGAGCGGGATCGACCGGAACATCGCGAGCAGCAAGGTCGCCGTGAGCGCGAGGGTCAACCCGATCCAGAGCCCCCCCGCCAGCAGCGCGAACAGAATAACGAACAGGCTGACGACTTCGATAGTCATGGAACTTGCTTTCCGACGGCGAGAGCGGCGGCGCCGGCCCTCGTTGCGCGCGTGGTCATTCGACGGGCGAAGCCTTCATGCGATGGTCTTCGAGCGGCAGCCCGAGCGCCGCCTGGATGGCGCGCGCCAGGAATTGCAGCGTCAGCAGCAGCATCCCGAAGGTGACGACGGCTTGCGGAAACCACAGCGGCGTGTCGCTCGAAGTCGACAGCTGCCCTCGCGTGAAGGATCCCCAGGCGAACTTGACCATCGCCGAGGTCAGGAACGCCATAAAGACGAAGCCGGCGAACGCCGAGAGGATCTCAAGCGCACGTCCGACCGGCGCCGGTACGTTCTTCAGCAGCAGCACGACACGGATATGGCCGCCGACACGCAGCGTCATGGCCGCGCCGAAGGTAAAGGAGGCCGCCATGAGATAGGAGGAATATTCCCATGCGATCGAGATGCTCGGAGGAAAGAACGGCAGGAGATTCGACAGAAAACGCGTCGCGACCTCGGCAAGCATCAACAGCGTCAGCATGAGCAGACAGCCGCCGCCGATCCAGCCGTCGAGCCGGCCGAGGCGATCGATCGCGTCGAGCAAGATGCGCAGCGGCGGCGGCGCCGCCGCGTTGAGGCTTTCTGGGGGAGCAGGCAGGACGCTCACCACGGCCACGCCTAACGCTTGATTTCGGCGAGATAGGCCCGCACCGGCTTGTCCGCCGCCGGCACACGCTTGAGGAACGCCTCGAGCAGCGGCGCGGTCCGGGCGCGGATATCCGTCATCATCGCATCCGGCACCGGCACCACCTCCATGCCGCCCTCCTTGAGGCGGTTGAGGCTGTCGACGTCGGCCTTGAGCGAATTCGCCCAGAAATCCGGCTCCATCTTCGCGGCGATGTCGGCGACCGATTTCTGCTGATCCGCGCTCAAAACCTTCCACGAATCGAGATTGACGGTCAGCATCTGCGACGACCACACATGATTGGTCGGATAGATGTACTTCATGAACTCCCAGAACTTGCCATCGACACCGGACACCGCCGAGGTCGAAACCCCGGCGACCGCGCCCGACGCCAGTGCTGGAATCGTCTCGCCCCAGGGAATCATGACCGGCGCCATGCCGACCGCGTTCAGCATGTCGACGGCATTCTTGTCGGGCACGCGTATCTTGATGTTCTTCAGCCCCTCGACGCCCGCCACCTTCACCTTGAGGTGAAGGTATTGCGTCGGCCAAGGCACGATATAGAGAATCTTCTGGTTGTTGCGCGCGGCGATCTTGTCATATTCGGGTCGCACATACTTGTGCAGGATCTTCAGCTCGTCCATGGAGACGGCGAGAAACGGAATGCTTTCGACGCCCATGAAGGGCTCGTCGCCAACCTGCTGGATATTGAGCACGTCGGCCAGCGGAACCAAACCATCGCGCACGGCGCGCAGATGTTCAGGTCCCTTGAAGCCGAGCTGGCCGCCGGCCTTCACCGTGATATTGACGACCCCGTCGGTCTGCTTCTTGACCGCATCGGCGAAAGCCATGGCGTTATGGGTGTGGAAATTGCCGTCAGGCCACACCGTCGACAAGTCCCAGCTCGCCGTTGCGGCCATGCCGCGCGTCGAGAGATGACCGGCGGCGAGCATCGTCGCCGCTCCCGTCGTGAAAGTCCGTCGTGTAATCATCCGTCCTCTCCGTTTTGGTGAAGTTGAAGCGCAAAGCCGCCGCCGGATGCGTCAACCCGCGAAACCGTAAACCGCAACCGCATTCGCGTGCGACACCAGGCCGCTTTCGACATCGTCGTGCACGCTTGCCGGCGCGCGTCGCCTTGGGTCGCCGATCCCGGCGCCGCCAGGCGTCATCACCACAAGCCGATCGTCCGGCGGCACGGTCTGGAAGCCTTTGCCGCGCAGCTTCTGTCCCGACTTCAGTCCGACATAGCCGGCTTCGCCGTCACAGCCGCCATCACGGCCGCGGGGCGGATGATCGATGCGGTCGAAGGCTGCCAGAATGTCGAACGGAGCATCGACGCCGCTGCCGACTTCGATGATCTGGCCGAGACCTCCGCGCGTGCGGCCGGCGCCGCCCGAATCCGGACGCAGCTCCTTGCGCCAGAAGATCAACGGCGTCTGTGTCTCCGCGATCTCGACCGGCGTGCCGCGTACGCCGCTGGGATAGGCCGTGGCCGACAATCCATCCTTGGCAAAACGCGCACCGGTGCCGCCGTTGCTCGTCACCGCCATCGAGAACCCGTAATTGCCGCCGGCGCCGCTGCGTGTTTGTCCGCGCACATTGAGATTCCACAGGCAGGACGTGCCTTCAGCCGGCACCCGCTCGGGAATGATCTGACGCAGGCACCCGAACACCACGTCGGGCAGCATCTGGCCGATGACATGGCGCGACGCCACCGGCGCCGGCTTCGGCGCGTTGAGGATCGAGCCCGCGGGTGCCGCGACAGTCAGCAGCGAGAGCGAGCCCGCATTGTTCGGGATCTGCGAGGCGACCACGCAGCCGAGGCCGAATACAGTGTAGGCGGTGGTGTAGGAGAGCGGCACATTGATCCCGAACTTCGAGGCGCCCGAGGTACCGTCGAAGTCGACGTGAATGCCCTCCTCCGAGATCGTCAGCGTCGCCGCGAGCGTGACCGGCGCGTCATAGCCATCGACGACCATGCTGTTGCGCCAGACACCCTTCGGCAGCTTGGCGATCTCGGCCAGTGCCGCCTCCCGCGAGCGGTCACAGATGAAATCGCCAAGCGTATCGAGCGAATCGATCTCGAATTCGTGCATCATCTCGACAAGGCGCTGGCAGCCGACATCGTTGCAGCCGGCCAGCGAATAGGTGTCGCCCTCGGTGTCGATCGGCAGACGCGTGTTGCTGCGGATCATCGCCATCAGCGTCTCATTGACGACACCCTGATCGATCAGCTTCAGCATCGGGATATAGAGCCCCTCCATGAAGACGTCGGTGGCATCAGGGCCGAAACCGATACCGCCGATATCCATCAGATGGCTGGTGCAGGAAAACAGTGCGACCGCCTTGCCGTCCTTGAAGCAGGGCGTGGTGACGACGAAGTCGTTGAGATGGCCGGTCCCCATCCAGGGATCGTTGGTGATGTAGGCGTCACCCGGCTTCATCGTTTCGATCGGGAAACGCGCGATGAAGTGTTTGACCGACTCGGCCATGGAATTGACGTGGCCCGGCGTACCCGTAACGGCCTGCGCCAGCATACGCCCCTTGAGGTCGAACACACCGGCCGAGAGGTCGCCACATTCGCGCACGATCGGGCTGAAGGCCGTGCGCAGCAGTACCTGCGCCTGCTCTTCGACCACGGCGATCAGCCGGTGCCACATGATCTGCAGATCGATCAGGCTCGCGCCGCTTGGCTCATTCATGGTCATGCCGCCTTCCGTTCCATGACAATACTGCCGGCACCGTCGATATGGGCATCGAAGCTCGTCGAGACGAATGTCGATGTCTCATCTTCCGCGATCACAGCGGGTCCCGCGATGGTCGCTCCCGGTGCCATCGCGTCGCGTCGGTACAGCGGAATTTCGACAACCTTCCCTTGCCCGGCCATCGAAAAACTTGCGGCTGCCAGCGGCTTTTCCGGCCGGCTTGCGCGTCACCTCGGTAACGCGCGACGGATTGCGCGGCTCGGTGGTCGCGAGCACCGACCAGCTTAGCACCTCGATCGCAGCGCCCGGAATCGGCCGCTCGAACAAGGCCGCATAATCCGTCTCGAAGGCCTGGCGCAGACCTGCGAGATCCGATGCCGTCAACCGCCGGTTCGGCAGCTCAACCATGATCTCGTGTCCCTGTCCGACATACCGCATGAAAGCGGCGCGTCGTTCGCGCACTGGCGCGCCGGCCGCGCCGGGCTCGACCAGGGCGCGCGCCTCGGTCGCCATCTCATCCAGCAGGTCGGACACAGCTGTGGCATCGAACGCATCGAGCCTGGCATGACGGCTGCGCACCAACTCATAGGCGATGGGCGCCGCAAGAAATCCGACGGCCGAGCCGACGCCGGCATTGGACGGTACGATCACGCGCGCGACGCCGATCTTCTCGGCGACACGGGCCGCGTGCAGCGGCGCGGCGCCGCCGAAGGCAATCAGGGTGTGCTGGCCAATGACGGCGCCGCGCTCGACCGCATGGACGCGGGCGGCGCTCGCCATGTTCTCGCACACGACCTCATGCACGGCGTAGGCCGACGTTTCCGCCGATAGTCCCAGCGGTTCACCAATGTCGCGCAATAAGGCCTGTTTGGACAGTTCGAGGTTAAGCTTGATCGTCCCGCCTGCAAATGCGTCCGGATCGATCTTGCCGAGCGCGACATCCGCATCTGTCACGGCGGGGCGTTGACCGCCGCGGCCGTAGCAGGCCGGCCCCGGCTCGGATGACGCACTCTCAGGGCCGACCGCGACGCGCTTCAGGGCGTCGACACGCGCGATCGAGCCGCCGCCGGCGCCGATCTCGACCATCTCGATCACGGGAATGCGCACCGGCAGGCCCGACCCTTTCAGGAAACGGGCGGCGCGATCGACCTCGAACACGCGCGAGGTTTCGGGCTGGTACTTTTCGATCAGGCAGATCTTGGCGGTGGTGCCACCCATGTCGAAGGACAGGACCCTGCTCTCGCCCAGACGCGCCGCGACCTGCGCCGCAAAAATCGCGCCGCCTGCCGGCCCCGATTCGACCAGGCGCACCGGAAAGCGCCGTGCCGTCTCGATCGAGGTGACGCCACCGCCTGAGGTCACGAGATAGATGGCGCCGCGAAACTGCTCGACCTGCAGCGCCTCGGCCATGCGCGCGAGATAGCCGTCGATCAACGGCTGCACATAGGCATTGGCGACGGCGGTCGAGGTCCGCTCGTATTCGCGGATTTCAGGGCACACCGCCGACGACAGCGTTACCCAGATCCCCGGCATTTCCTCTTTCAGGATCGCGGCGGCGCGCCGTTCATGCTCGGGATTGGCATAAGAGTGTAGGAAGGCGAAGGCGACGCTTTCCACATTCTGCGCGCGCAGCTCGGGCACGAGTGCACGCACGGCGGTTTCGTCGAGCGGCAACCGCACGGCGCCCTGCGCATCGATGCGCTCGGGGACCGTGAAACGCAGGGCGCGCGGCGCCAGCGGTTTCGGCTTGTCGATCGCAAGGTCGTATTGATCGTAACGACTCTCGGTACCGATATCGAGCACGTCGCGGAAACCTTGCGTCGCGACAAGCGCCGTCTTCGCGCCGCGGCGTTCGATGATGGCGTTGGTCGCAAGCGTCGTGCCGTGAATGAAGACGTCGATATCGCTCATGTGGGCGCGCGCGTCGGCCAGAATGAAACGCATCCCGTCCAGCACCGCCTGCTCCGGTCGTGCGCGCGTCGTCAGCACCTTGCGCGTCCTGCGATCCTGCCCCACATCCAAGACGATATCCGTGAAAGTGCCCCCGATATCGACGGCAAGCCGCACTTCGGCTCCCTCAAGCATTCCAAATCTCCGCGTGCTGACCGACGAACTGTAGCCAAATATTCAGCAATTTCCATGCCACCGACTGCGCTGGCGGCGACATATCCAGCGATTTTGCTGGGTACCTATGCAGCACAACAAACATCCCGCGCCGGCCACTGACGGCACCTCATTTCATTTGTCGGCACCCGCGCACTCTCGTTTCCAAGCACGAAAATTGCATGGTGCTACCCCCATGAACCTGGCCAATCCGGACATCCACATGCTGCGCTCGCTGACGCCCGGCAGCATACCGAGACCGAGCGGGCGGCTTGGTCGTACTAAACTCATGATCGTCCCTTAGCGGATTTGAACAACAATGAATGCTTTGGTTCAGCAGGAGTGACGCGTGACTGATATCTCGGCGACGAAGGACAAGACTCTCGATCCCCGGCTGAACTGGGCTGCGCTTTCCCAAGCAGAGCGTGACGCCGCCTATGACAACAACGCAGCGGTAAAGAACAGCGCAGTGCTGATCGCCGAAAGAAATCAGATGTCCGAAACGCTGCGGGCCAGCCGCAAGTCCTTTCTTGATGTTCCCTATGGCGACCGCGAAAGGACGAAGGTCGATCTTTATCCGGCCGCCGACAAGACAGCGCCCTGCCTGGTCTTTTTGCACGGCGGTTACTGGCAGCGCAATTCGCGTGAAGTATTTGCAATGCTGGTCGAAGGCGTCGCGGCCCATGGCTGGTCGGTTGCCATCCCCGGATATTCGCTGGCGCCCGACGCTTCGTTGACGGACATCGTGACGGAGATATCCCTGTCGCTCGACTGGCTGGCCAAAAACGGAGAGTCGTACGGCATCTCCGGACCCGTCGTGCTCTCGGGCTGGTCCGCCGGCGCCCACCTCGTCGCAATGGCACTCGGTCACCCGCGCGTCGCCGCGGGACTGGCGATTTCCGGCGTGTACGATCTCGGACCCATCCGCGATACGGGCCTCAACAATGCGCTGAAGCTAACCAGCGCGGAAGTCGCGGCACTATCGCCGCTTCGCCTGACCGCCGTCCGCAAGCGACTCGACATCGCCTACGGCACGGCCGAACTTCCGGCGCTGGCTTTCGATTCAATCAAGCTTCATGAAATGCGAGCCGCCGCTGGCGCGCCCGGCAAGCTCTACCCGATCGAAGGCGCAGACCATTTCACCATCCTCAGCGAGCTGCAGCGCCCTGACGGCGCGCTGGTCGATATCGCCCGAAAGCTCATCAGGTGGCAGTCGTCTAAGTCGCCGCCGACCTGATCGCCCCGGCGTCGATCCAGACCTGATCGTCTCCGATCCGGACCGGGTATAGCCGCAACGGCCGGCTCGGCCAGCCGTAGGAAATCTCGCCATTACGGAGATCGAACGAAGCCGCGTGACGAGGACAGAACAGGCGTCCTCCCAACAGGTGTCCAAGACTGAGGTCAGCCTGTTCGTGCGGGCACATCCGTTCGCAGGCTACCGCGCGTCCTTCGCTCCAGACCAGGATCAGATCGATGCCGGTCACGCGGACGCAGACGATCGTTTGCGAGATCAGCCGGCTGAGCCCACAGACCGGCATCCATTTTCCGTCGTCTGACAACGCGACCATTGGGGGCGGCTCATCCGCCAAGATAGGCCTTTCGCACGTGCTCGTTCTCGATCATCTCCGCACCAGGCCCGGAAAGAACGATACGGCCGCCCTCCAGGAGATAGGCGTGGTCGCACATCTCGAGCGCCGCAAACGCGTTCTGCTCGACCAGCAGTACCGTCGTTCCGGAATCTCGGATGCCGCGGATGATCGCAAACGTTCGCTCGACGATGTTGGGCGCGAGCCCAAGGGAAGGTTCGTCGAACATGATCAAGCGCGGACGTGACATCAGCGCCCGGCCGATCGCCAGCATTTGTTGTTCGCCGCCGGACAAGGTGCCGGCAGCCTGCCGCTTGCGGTCGGCGAGGCGCGGAAACTCGGCATAGATCCGATCGCGGTCGGATGCGATATCGGCAGCACTGCTGCGCAGATAGGCTCCCATGTCGAGATTTTCCTCAACCGTCATATGTGGAAACACTCGCCGTCCTTCCGGACAATGCGCGATCCCACTCGTCACCACGCGCGGCGGCTTGGCGCCCGCAATGTCCTTGCCCTCGAACAGCATCGATCCCGAACGCGGCGCAACGAGCCCGGAGATCGCGCGCAGCGTGGTGCTCTTGCCGGCGCCGTTGGCGCCGATCAAGGCGACCAGCTGCCCGGCCTTGACCTCCAGCGAAATGCCGCGCAACGCCATGACGCCGCCGTAGCCACACACCATGTCGCGGATCTCAAGCACGTGTCGCTCCCTGCCCGAGATAGGCCTCGATCACGGCCGGGTCGTTCCGGATCACGTCCGGCGGTCCCTCGGCAATGATCCGGCCGTAGTTCAGCACGACGATCCGGTCCGAGACGCTCATCACCATCGGCATGTCGTGCTCGACGAGCAGGATGGTGACGCCGCGATCCCGGATGTTGCGAACCAACTGCACGAAGGTGTGGGTTTCCGAGGCGTTCATGCCGGAGACCGGCTCGTCGAGCAGCAGCATCGACGGCTCGGCGGCCAGCGCCAACGCCACACCGACAAGACGCTGCTCACCATAGGACAGCGAGCCTGCAAGATCGTAGGCGCGGCGTTCGAGACCAACCCATTCGACCAATTCGCTGGCGCGCTCCCGCAAACGGCGTTCCGAAGACCGCGCGCGCGGCAGCCCCAAAATGGCTTCGAGAAGGCTGACTCTCCCCTGGCGGTGCAGCCCGACTAGTAGATTGTCGTAGACGGTGTCGTTCGGAAAAACGCTGGTACGCTGGAAGGTGCGGGCCAAACCGAGATCAGCGATCTGATGCGGCTTCAATCCATTGAGCGCGCTTCCACGATAGCTCACGGCACCGCGTGTTGGATCAAGAAAGCCCGTGACGACGTTGAAAGCCGTCGTCTTGCCGGCGCCGTTGGGCCCGATCAGGCTGACAATTTCGCCCTCGCCGACCGTGAAGTTCAAATCCGAGAGCGCAACGAGCCCTCCGAAGTGCACAGCGACCTTCTCGACCTTCAAGGCGATCGCTATCATCACGCGTGCTCCTTGGCGTCGCGTTCGGAGAAGGTAACCGGTGCAACCGTCTCGGCCCGGTTCCGCGGTTTCGCAAATCGCAGAGCCAGCGACGGCACGATGCCGCGCGGCAATACGAACAGGATAACGATCAGCACGCCGCCATACGCGATCCATTGCGCCTCCGGCGCCATGATCGGCCGCAGAAACACAGGCAACAGCCCAAAGATCATTCCGCCGACGATGGGCCCCGCCAGCGAGCCCTTGCCGCCGGTGATGACCATGATCACCATCGTCACCGTGTTGATAAAAGCAAACACTTCGGGATCGATGATCCGGATGTAGTGTGCGTAAAGGCTGCCGGCCGCGCCTGCGATCCCCGCCGAGATCACCGCTGCCAAAGTGAGCGTCCTTGTCACGTCGATGCCGACGGATACCGCCAGTGTTTCGTTTTCCATCAACCCGCGCATGGCGCGGCCGAAATGCGAATGGACCAGGCGCGAGATCAGTACATAGGTGACGACCGCGACGGCAAGCACGAGGTAATAGTTCTGCAGCTTGGTGCGGAGGGTCAGATCACCAAGACCCGGCAATCCGATCGTAATCGAAGGAATGTTGGTCAGCGCCAGCGGGCCCTGCGTCAGCTCAACCCAATTCAGCGCCACCAGCCGGACCACTTCGGCAAAGGAAATCGTCACGATCACGAAGTAAGCGCCGCGCACGCGAAACGACAACAGCCCCACGAGATATCCGCACAATCCCGCAACGACGATGGCCAACACGAAGCCGACGATTGGCGGCCAGGGGGTGTGAACGACGCGAAAGCCGAAGGGCAAGCCGACATCGAAGCCAAGCGACGTCAATGCGCTGACATAGGCGCCAATGCCGAAGAACGCGATGTGACCAAGGCTGAGCTGACCGGTAAACCCAAGCAGCAGATTGAGGCTCATCGCTCCGATGATGAATATGCCGGTCGTGATCAGCGCGTTCATGAGATATGGATCGCGCAGCCAGAGCGGCACCGATGCGAACGCGACGACCGAGAAAATGGCGACTCCTGACTTCATCCGACGCGCTCCGAGCGCGCGAAAAGTCCGGTCGGCTTGAAGATCAGAACCGCGATAATGATCAAAAATCCCATGGCGTCGCGGTATCCCGAGGAAACGTAGCCGGCGCCGAGTTCTTCGGCGAGCGCCAGGATGAAACCGCCAATCACCGCGCCGGTGATGTTGCCGAGCCCGCCCAGGATCACGATCGCGAATGCCTTGACGGCGGCGAGATCGCCCATCTGCGGGAAGATGACGTAGACCGGACCGAGCAATGCGCCTGCCGCGGCGGCAAGGCTGGAACCGATTGCGAAGGTCGAGGTATAGATCAGGTCGACATTGACGCCCATCAGCGAGGCGGTGTCCTGATCTTGAAATGTCGCCCGCATCGCACAGCCGAGTTTTGTCTTGTTGATCAAGAGATAGGTGACGACGATCAGCATCGCCGCGGCGGCAAGGACAAACAGCCGCAACCAGGACACCGAGACCGGTCCGAGCACCAGTGGCGCCTCGGGGAAAGGCGTGGTCACCGATTTCGCCACGCCGCCCCATATCCACAAGGCGCCGGACTGCATCGCGATCCAGGCGCCGATCATGACAAGCATGGTGGTATCGATGTCGGAGCCGCGCAGCGGCCGCAGCAAGGTCAGCTCGATCGCCGCCCCAAGAAGCCAGCCGGCCACGACAGCAAGCGGCAGCGCCAGGAAGAAGTTGACTCCGAGCTGATGCACCACGATGAACATGATGTAGGCGCCGAACGTATACAGCACCCCATGCGTGAAGTTCACGACGTTCATGATGCCGAAGATCAAGGTGAGACCGATGCCCAGCAGGGCATAGGTGCCGCCGAGCACCAGCATGTTGATCAGATGTTGCAGAAACTCGCTCAAGGTGGCCCCCGGATATCCAGATGCCGGCGACGGCCGCGGATTCGCTGCCGCCCTCGCCGGTCAGCAACGTCAGAGCGTCTTCATGCCGATCTTGCCGTCGGTGATTTCGATCAGATAGACGTTGGGCTGGCTCTGGCCGCTTTCCTTGCCTTCGGGACCGGACTTGCGGAACACGATGTCGCCGTTCAGACCCTTCACCTTGATGTCCCAAAGTGCCGCCTTGATCGCCGCAGGCTCCGCCTTGCCCGCCTTCTCGATCGCCGCCGCTGCGGTGCGGATGCCGTCATAGCCCCGGAAGCTTTCGGTGCAGCCGGCGAAATCGTAGCCGCGCTTCTTCCATTCGGCGATGAAGTAGCTGGTCGCCTCCGGGTTCGGCGTCTTCTCGGGGAACCAGGGCAGGAAGGTCGTCAGGTGCATGGTGCCGTTGGCGGCCGCACCCGCCTGCGCGATGATCTGATCCGGATTCTGCGAGCCGCCGGTGGTTATGATGCGCTTCTTGAGGCCGAGGGCTGCAGCCTGCTTGAAGATCAGCGTGAGTTGGTCCACCGCCGTCGTCACAATGATGGTCTCGGAATCGGTGCCCTTCAGCTTGGAAAGCTGAGCGCTCATATCCTGGGCGCCCTGATCCATGGTTTCGACGGCTCCGACCGCAATGCCCTTCTCCTTCATCATCTTGCTGAAGTCTTCAGCGGTGCCGCGACCCCAGTCGTTGTTGATGATGAGGAAATCGACCTTCTTCAATTCGAGCTTGTCGACGATCCCCTTGAACGCCGCGGCCTCGATCGCCGACGGCGGCGAGATACGGAAGATGTAGGGATTGCCGGTCGTGGTGATCTTGCCCGACGAGGAAGTTTCAACCACCATCGGCGTTTCGTATTCCATCAGCTTGGGCATCACGGCAAGCGTCAGGCTCGAACCCCATGCGCCCATCAGCACCGGCACCTTGTCGCTCGTGATCAGCTTTTCGGCGACGGCGGCCGCCTCTGTCGGATTGCTCTTGTTGTCCTCAATGACGAGTTCAAGCTTCTTGCCGAGAATGCCGCCCTTTGCGTTGATCTCATCGGCCGCGATCTTGGCGCCGTTGACAACGTAGGTACCGGACGCGGCGAACGCACCCGTAAGGGGTTCATTGACGCCGATCTTGATGGTTTGAGCGTTGGCGGCACCACCCAACAAGGCGACCGCCAGCGCTATCGTCGGAACAACTCTGAAAGTCCGTATCATGTGGTTCTCCAATCTCACGCTGTTCATCTATCCGCAGTTCACACCCGTCGTTTCCGCATAGCGCGGAGACTTCGATCCATCACGTCGCTCCGTCATTCTTGGACGAGAGACGATCAACCCAGCCCGCGACCCGCACGCGCAAAAGACTGAACACCAGCGACATTCCGTTCAGCTCAGCCGTCGTAGCGTCACCCGGTGGCGTGCCCGACAGGCGACGGTCAAGATTGCCGGCAAACTCTGTGATCAATCGCGCTGCGAGATCGCGCACCAGCCCCGGTCTTCCGACCTGCGCCAGCAGGCCAGTGAGCGTGTATCCGATGGAAATGTCGACGCGTGTCCCCTGCTCGATCGGCACCAGTCGATAGCGAATTTCGCCCTGCGTCGAAGACCGGCTGCGCCGGTCGTTGCCGATGCCGACGATGCGGCCGGACATATCGGCCGGATTACCTTCGACTCGCGCGGCGCCCTGGAACGTCGCGGCGATCGGGCCAATCCTGACCCGGATCGCACCTTCGACGCGCTCCGGCTTCGGCGGCGCCGTCAGCGACGCGCCGGGAAGGCAGGCCGCGACAGCACCGATGTCGTCGAACATTGCAAAGACCAGCTCCGGCGGGTGCGCGACGCTGAACTGCTGCTTCAGAACGGTGGCGGGGATGAAGTCCGGAATTGCAGGAACCGAACTGGCCGTTTCAGACGGCGTTTGTTCGCTTGCCGCCGGCCGGATGCGTTCGGCCCGGTCGGCACCGTCGTGCACGCTTCGACCTGAGCCAACAGGACCCAGGATCTTTCGCCCTCCATCCCGCATCGGCGCGATATCGCGGGCACGCCGCGCTTCGATTACCGATTGCACCGCCCGCACGATGCCGACATAGCCGGTGCACCGGCACAGATTGCCACTCAAACCAACGCGGATCAGGCCCTCGTCGGCTTGCGGCAGGCGCAGCACCAGATCACGCGCCGAGACCAGCATTCCCGGTGTGCAGTAACCGCACTGCAGCGCATGCTCGCGGGTGAAGGCCGCGCGCAGTTCCGTCGTAACCTCGTCCTCATCGAGGCCTTCGATCGTGGTGACCTCTGCCCCTTCGCAAGCCACCGCATAGGTGATGCACGAGCGCGCCGGCACGCCGTCGAGCAGCACCGTGCATGCGCCGCAGACGCCGTGTTCGCAGCCGAGATGGGTACCGGTCAGGTCGAGCTTCTCGCGAACGAAATCCGCAAGATTGGTGCGCGGTTCCGCTGATACCTGCACCGCGCGCTGATTTACGGTGAGTGCGATAATGCTCATGCGCCGGCTTCCCGGACCGCACGCTTGAGCACGTTCACATGAATATGGCGATGCGCTGCATTCGAGACGCCCGCCTTTGCCAGCAGGACATCGGCAACACGCGCATCGAAGCGATCTTTGTAGTCGCCGGCAATGTGTCCGCCGAACAATTCCGCCGCTTTCGTGATGACGACGGGCGCAGAATCGATCGCACCGATCACGACGCGGGCGGTCGCGGCGCTCGGATCGATCAGGATAGCGCCGATCGCATGCGCGAATTCGCCTGTCTTGCGGCAACTCTTGGCGTAGCCCCAGTGCGCCGATGCCGGCATCGCCGGAACATGAATGGTCTCGACGATCTCGCCATCGCGCAGCGCCGATTCGAGCGCGCCGACGATGAACTCCTCCATCGCCACCATGCGCGCGCCTGAAAGGCTTCGCAGCGTCAGTCGCGCACCCAGGGCCGACAGCGCGGATACCCAGTCTGCCGCGGGATCGGCATGGCTGAGCGATCCACCGACCGTGCCGCGATTGCGCACGGCGCGGTAGGCGATGTTGCCGGCGACGCCCTGCATGGCGCCGCGCGTGACGTCCGGAATTCGTCCATCCTCGATGTCGGCATGGGTGACACAGGCCCCGATCACGAGCTCATCGCCGCGACGCTCGACCTGCTTGAGCTCGGCAAGCCCCGTGATGTCAACGATTAACTGCGGCTCCACCAGCCGCAGATTGAGCATGGGACCAAGCGACTGGCCGCCGGCGATGATCTTGGCGGCAGTCTTGGCCTCGTCGAGCACGGCAAGTGCCGCCTGCAAGTCGCGTGGACGTTCGTAGCCGAAAGGCGCCGGTTTCATGCCGCCGGCCTTTCTGCTTCGCGCGCGGCCAGGACCGCCTCGACGACGCGATATGGCGTAATCGGAGACTGCATCAGTTCGACGCCAAGCGGGCGAAGCGCATCGTTGATGGCGTTAGCGATCGCGGCCGGAGGGGCGATCGCGCCACCCTCGCCGATGCCCTTCACGCCGAACTGCGTATAGGGCGACGACGTCTCCATGTGATCGAGACGCGGCGCCGGCACTTCGGTGGGCCCGGGCAGCAGATAGTCCGCGAGCGTCGTCGCAAGCGGCTGACCGGCCGCATCGAACGGCATTTCCTCGTACAGCGCGGTGCCGATGCCCTGTGCCAGGCCGCCATAGATCTGGCCGTCCACGACCATCGGATTGACGAGAACGCCGCCGTCCTCGACGATGACGTAATCGAGGATCTCGATCTCTCCGAGATCGGGATCGACGGCAACGACCGCGGCATGCGCGGCATAGCTGAAGGTTCCGGTATCGCGCTGTGGCTTGTAGCCAGCCGTGACCTCCAGCCCGCCGGGATCGACGTCAGCAGGCAGATCCTGCGGACGGCGATACCAGGTATGGGCGATTTCCTTCAAAGTGACGCTGCCGTTGACGCCGCGAACCTCGCCGCTCTGCAGCACGACCGCAGCCGGATCGTGCTGCAACAGCTTGGCACCGATGCGTCTGGCGCGCTCGCCCAGCTCACGGCACGCAGTTGCGACAGCGCCGCCTGCCATCACCATCGAGCGCGAACCCCACGTGCCGGTCGAATACGGCGTCATCGCCGTGTCGCCGAGGATCAGGCGCACCTTGGCGACGTCGACGCCCAGCATCTCGTGGGCGACCTGGGCCAGCGTCGTCTCCATGCCCTGACCGTGCGAATGCACGCCGACACGGAGTTCGAGGCCGCCGTCCGGCGTCAGCCGCGCGGAGGCCTGTTCGTGGCCGGGCACCATCGGAATGCCCCAGCCGGAATAAACCGACGTGCCATGCGCGGCCTGCTCGCAATAGATCGAGACCCCGACGCCGATGCGCCGACTGTCTGCTTTACCCTCGCGCTGACGCGCCCGTACGCCCTCGACGTCGATCAACGCAAGCGCCCGCCGCATCGCCTCGGGATAGTCGCCGCTGTCGAAGTGCTTGTTGGTAATGTTGTCGAACGGCATCTGCTCGGGCCGCACCAGATTGCGCAGACGGACTTCGCCCGGCTCCAGTCCGGCTTCCGCCGCGACCAAATCGAGCATCAGTTCAAGTGCAAAGCAGACGCCGGTACGCGCCACGCCGCGATAAGGCAGGATCGGACACTTGTTGGTGGCGACCGAAAACGTCCGGCAGCGATAGGCCGGCATCAAATACGGTCCCGGCAGGATGCTGGCGACCTGCGCCGCCTCAAGGCATGCCGAGAACGGATAGGACGAGTAAGCGCCGGAATCGACGGTTGCTTCGCAGTCGATGCCGCGCAGCCGGCCGTCACGATCGGCATAGACGGTGATCTTGTAGTGGTGCTCGCGGCAGTTCGAGCTGGCGGTGAGATGCTCGCGGCGATCCTCGGTCCAGCGTACGGGATTACCGCGATGCATCGTCAGCCAGGAAAGGCAGACTTCTTCCGGCAGCAGGATTCCCTTGTGCCCGAAGCCGCCGCCAACGTCAGGCGAAACGATACGGATTCGGCCCTGCTCCATGCCAAGGCATTCGGCAAGCCCGCTGCGCGTGATGTGCGGCATCTGGGCTGAGGAATAGAGCGTGAGTTGATCGAGGCGGTGATCGAAGGTCGCGACCACGCCACGCCCTTCGAGCGGCGACATGCACTGCCGCGCGGTCGATATCTCGCGCGACACCTTGATCGGCGCATCGAACGCCTTGGAGATGTCGACCTCGAAGTTGGTTTCGAGAAAGACGTTATCGCCCCAATGCTCGTGCACCAGCGCCGAACCCGGCTCGCGCGCCTTTCGCATGTCATGGACCGCAGGAAGCTCTTCGAGATCGAGCGTCACCGCCGCCGCAATGTCCTCCGCCTCGGCACGGGTCGGCGCCACGCACATGGCGACGAGTTCGCCGACCTGACGCACCTTGCCAGTAGCAAGCACCGGCTGCTCGGAAATCTTGAAGCCCGGTAACCCTGAAACCGCGCGGATCGGATTGACGTCGACGAGATCCGCCGCAGTGAAGACGCTGCCGCGATAACGCTCCGGCACATGGATGCCGCGGATCAGCGCATGCGCCAAAGGGCTGCGCACAAAAGCGACGTCCTGCAGCCCGGCAAGGCGGATGTCGGCCACGAACTGGCCTCGGCCCCGCATCAGCCGATCGTCTTCCTTTCGCGGCAGCCGAGCGCCGACGCCTTGTCCGGCGCCCGCTCCGCCCGCAGAAGGAAACTCGCGCTCATTGCGCACGGTGGCACTCTCCTCAATCGATTTGACGTGACCTCCTCAGGCCGCAACGGCCTGCGGTAGAATTGGCGCTACTGCGTCGTATCGCGCACCAGCGCGCAGACAGAACTCAGGCTGCAGCAGACGCTCGGCGATCACTTCATTGTTCTCGTTGTCGCGAAGGACAAATCGTCCGGTTCGCTCTCCGATCACCGAGACGTCGGCGTCCCTGCCAATCTTGAGGGCGCCGATTTCGTCAGCACGGCCGAGCATCCTGGCCGAGTTGGATGTGACCATCGGCACGACCTGCTCCAGCGCGAGGCCGAGCGCCATCATCGAACTCATCGCCTGGACCAGACTGAACTTGGCCTGGCCGGCGAACGGATGATTCTCGTCGTCCTCATGCTGGTCGGGCGTGCCGGCGGGCGCAGGCACGTGGGTGTTGTAGCCGTGAATGTCCGCGCCGAGCGTGGTGGGGATGATACCGGCGGCGATCGCTTTTTTGGCGAGACGATAGGAGAAATGACTGCCGTGACCGACGTCGACCTTCAAGCCGCGATCGAGCGCCGCCTGAATCACCGGATGAACTTCACCCTCGCGGTTGACGAAGCCTCCGGGGTGGCGCGTGAACGGATGCGCCAGTACGTCGCCCTCTCGCAGTAAAGGAAGCACGCGCGCCAAAATCGTATCGACGTCTTCGCCATTGGTACCACTCTCAGGCAGGCCCCAGAGCTGGCCGAAATGCACATAGACCGGCAAATCGGCGCGGCGTCCGATCTCGGCCGCCATTTCGATGACGCGAATGCCCCAACGCGCGAAGCCGCCGATCTCCGCATGGGCCTTGATGCCGCGAACGATGTCGAGATTGGCCGTCGCCGCCTTCACCGTGGCGTCGATATCGACGCCTTCAGGACTATAGAGTTGCGGATAGTAGTGGCCTTCGAGCCCACCGACCAGATAAGCCGACAGGAATGCATAAACGCGCGACTTCGCAGGCTCGGCAACGAAATGCCGGAAGCCGGGCAGCGTCATGCAGGACGGACCGCCCTGATCGACCAACGTCGTCACGCCGGACTGGACGCCGACCATGTCGGCATTCATGCCGAAGCGACCGGTGACATACTGATAGACATGCGCGTGGGTATCGATGAGGCCGGGCAATACCACCTTGCCGGTCACGTCGATCACCTCTCGGGCGCTGGTCGGTAAAATGTCGCTCTGCACCGCCGCGATCTTGCCATTGCGGATAGCGACGTCCCTGATGCCATCGATGCCGGAGGCCGGGCATATCACGCGGCCGCCGCGCAGGAGTTGGTCGAAGGTGGCGCTGATCGACATGAATAATCTCCCCTGTCTTCGCCGGCGGTGTTACTCCGCCCCGCGACAGAATACGAAGCATACTTCGTATTCTACAAGAGCAAACTTCATGCCATGATCTTCCCGTGGCGAAGCCCATCGAATCGAGCTACTCGCATCGATGTTCCGAGGCTGGGAGAGTGCGTTGCGGAAAGCAAAGAAGCGTCATGGCGAGACCAGACATCGCCCGTGGCCGCTGTCAGAACGACCGGGCTTTCTGATCCGGCGGCTGCACCAGATCCATGTCGCGCTATTTCAGGAAGCATGCGGTGAGTTCGAGATCACACCACTGCAATACAGCCTGCTTTCGGCGCTTGCGGTGCGGAAAACCGCCGATCAGACCACATTGGCGGCCGATATTGCGCTGGACAGGACGACGACGACCGGAGCGCTCAAGCGACTGGCCGCCCGCAATTTCGTCGAGAGACCCGTAGATGATGAGGATCGCCGCGCGCGGCTCTGTAAATTGACCCCGGCGGGAGCGGCGCTTCTGGCGAAAATAGAGGCATCAGCGCGGGCTGCGCACCGCGCCACGCTCGATAATTTAAGTGAACGGGAGCAAGCCGTATTCGTCGATATGATGCAGCGCATCGTTGCGGCGCACTCCAATCGCGACAGTGCTACTGCCCTATTCGATTGAGCACCACGGCATCATCTGCCGCCATTTTAACTCGAGCTGCATAATTTGTAATCACCCGAGACCCTGCACTGTATTTCATTGGACTCGGCAGAACGCTGCTGCAGCTCGCTTGTGTAAGCGGTTTTCGGATTGTCGAATCGCCCAGCTCTCGCCCCTGTTCGACGATGCGGCCGTTATTCAGAACAATGGTCGCCGTTTTGGCGTCTCCGTGCGCACGCAGCCAAGGCAAGAGAGACGTTGGCACCGGCTGACTGAATCGAACAGTCGACATCGGATTTTGGAGGCCCGCGTTCTGCCACTGAACTAAGCCGGTATCTGGTCCTGACTGGGAGAGTCGAACTCCGCATCTCCCGGTCCACAACCGAGCATCCTGCCATTGAACGAAGTCAGGAGAGATTGAATGGTCACCTGTCGCGTAGTCGGCGACAGGAAATGGTCGCGGGTACGGGGGTCGAACCCGCCACTCCAGCCTTATGAGAGCCGGCCCCTTCCCTGCCGAGGCCCCGCGAGAAATTGGCAAGCGCGGCAGGACTCGAACCTGCGATAACCGGAATCAAAATCCGGCGCTTGGCCAGCTTGGCGACGCGCCCAAAAATTTGGTCATGAATTTGGTCCTGCCAACGGGAGTTCAACCCGCGAAGTCCAGCGTTGAAAGCGCCGTACCCTTAGCACCAGGCGATGGCAGGTTGGCGCGGGCGGCCGGGATCGAACCGAACACCTCCTGTTTGGAAGACAGGCACGCAGCCCACTACGCCACGCCCGCAAGAAGAAGCAGCCGCAATTGACGAGGAAGGCCCGCGCTATCCGCCTAATAAGATCCAATCGATTGCGATTGGATCGTCCATCGGTTTCACGTGATGGCGGAGAGTACAGGGATCGAACCTGTGCGTCCCGAAGGACTCGACGCGTTAGCACCGCGTTGCCTTGCCTCTCGGCCAACTCTCCAATTCGGATGATGATCGCGGCGAAGCTCAAACCGGACGGCCATGTGCCGACAAGTATCAGACAAGATCGGCTTTTCCTCGGGCCAAATTGATGAATGATGGCGCACTCGGCTGGACTCGAACCAGCATAGGGCCGTTTAGAAGACGGCTGACCATCCAGTTGGTCCACGAGCACATGCTGAAGGCCCCGGCCGGTGCTGCCCCGGCTCATAGCGGTTTTGCAGACCGCCGCGTTCCTGTTTCGCCACAGGGCCAAATTGGCTGCGCGCGCAGGAATCGAACCTGCCTGAACGGATTCAGAGTCCGTCGCCTGACCGCTCGGCCAGCGCGCGATGATCGTCAGCGTGGGTGGATTCGAACCACCGATCCCCTGCTTCCAAGGCAGGTAGGGACGGCCAGGCTCCCCTACACGCTGATGATGATTGGCCTTCCCGGCAGGACTCGAACCTGCATACCTTCGCGTTCGTAGCGCGCTGCTCATCCAGTCGAGCTACGGGAAGTTGAATATGGCACTGCCAGCGGGACTCGAACCCGCGTCGACCGGCTGAGAACCGGGCATCCTTGCCGCTAGACGATGGCAGCGTGTCGATTTGTTCGACCATGATGAGGTCGCTTCCGTTTCCGCAGCCCAAGTCAGGCACGACATCGGAAGTGGTGGATTGGCTCCCGCCGCACGATTCGAACGTGCCTTCCTCCGTTAACAGCGGAGCGCCCTCACCGAGATGGCTCGACGGGAATGAAATGGTGGAGCAACGGAGAGTCGAACTCCGGACGTCGATCTTGCAAGGATCAACTGCAGCCCGCTGCCTGCCCCGAACTGGTACCCAGCGCCAGATTTGAACTGGCCTCCTGCGCTCTTCAGGCGCGTGCAATCACCAGATTTGCTAACTGGGCTAGATGGCGCGGACGTCGGTAATCGAAACCGATTCTCCTGAGTGGCACTCAGGTGCTCGACCTTCCACGCTACGTCCGCATTGATGGTGGTGGGTAACCCTGGAATCGAACCAGGCAGGCACAAAGGCGCAGGCTTTACAGGCCCGCTCAGTCCCCAGACTTACCCAAATTGGTTGCAGGCCCCGGGGTTGCACCGGGCTCAACGCGGCTTATGAGACCGCATGGATACCTAACCGATCTGCCTGCGATAAATAGTGCCAAGGCTGCAAACTCCTCGGCTGCGCCGGCGTACATCCGGCCTGGCGCGATCGTTCATGGCGGAGAGCCGAGGACCTGAGCCTCACACCTTTCGGTGCCATCGGTATTCGAAGCCGTGCCGGCGCGCCTGTCCGGTTCGTCATCCATCAAATTTGGCCACCACGATAGGACTCGAACCTGCATCCTCGACCTTCGGAGGGTCGTGCTCATCCTGTTGAGCTACGTGGTGATGGTTCGCCGGCGGCCGCAACTCGCCGCCGGCGCCGTTACTTCTCGAGCTCGGCATCCCAGTACAGATAGTCGCGCCAAGTTTCGTGCAGAAAGTTCGGCGGGAAGAGACGCTGGGCCGCCATCAGGTCGTGCTGCGTCGGCTCAAATGGCTTGCGCAGCGGCTTGAGGTGGAAGCGGTCCTTGCGCGTGTTGCAGGGGCTGCAGGCCGCCACGATGTTGGTCCAGGACGTCTGGCCGCCGTCCGCCCGCGGGACGACGTGGTCGAACGTCAATTCGCCGCGCAGATGCTGGTCACCGCAATACTGGCAGCGGAAGCGATCGCGAAGAAAGACATTGAACCGCGTGAAGGCGACGCGAACCTGTGGCCGCACATACTCGCGCAGCGCGATGACCGACGGCAGCCGCATCACCGTCGACGGGCTGCGGACCACCTCGTCGTATTCTGCGACGACGACGTGCGATCCCTTCACGACCGCCTTGACGGCGTCCTCCCAGTTGAACAGCGACAACGGGAAGTAGTTGAGCGGCTGGAAGTCCGCATTGAGGACAAGAGCCGGGTTTGCTGCGAACATTGCCCTCTCCTCTCTTTGGCGGTGGTGGGCGCCACCGGATTTGAACCGATATGTGGGCTGTTATGAGCAGCCGGGTCTACCGTTGAGCTAGACGCCCGGATTGGTCAGGATGGCGGGATTTGAACCTGCGCTCTCACGCATCCGAGGCGTGCGCTTTGGCCGGCTATACATCCTGGAATTGGCGCCCATGACGAGGATCGAACTCGCCTTCCCGGATCGACAATCCGGTCCCTTCGCCAGATGGGGACATGGGCCATTGGTGCGCTCGGCCGGGCTCGAACCGGCATGGTCTCCCACCGCCCTCTCAAGACGGCGCGTCTACCCGTTTCGCCACGAGCGCGAATGTTTGGAGGACCTGGTCGGACTCGAACCGACGATGCTTTCGCGACGGATTAAGAATCCGCTCCCTTGGCCGCTGGGGGCACAGGTCCGTTGTGGAGGATCCGGGTGGTTTCGAACCACTTGCGCACGGGTTAAAAATCCGCTCCATCTCCATTCAGGTTTGACGCTCCGGATCCATCGGTTTGATGGTTGCGGCGGCCAGCCGCTCCGATTTCACATGGCGCGCCATGATGGCGTCGCTCCTCGCCTTTGCCCTGACAAGCGCGGCCTGGCTCTCGGTGGAGAGAAGGTGCACGCCGGCAGGCAGGTTCTCGCTCATGACGACCTCCCATGCTGTCTGGTCCTCCCGTGATGAATCGAACATCCGTCGATCGCTTATCAAGCGATTGCTCTGCCATTGAGCTACGGGAGGGAATTGATGGTACGTCCGGCAGGCTCTGCCCCTGCCGCCTCCACCATGTCACAGCGGTGCTCTCCTCAAATGAGCTACGGACGCGAGTTGGTGCACGCTGACCGGATCGAACGGCCGACATCCTGCGTGTGAAACAGGCGCTCTTCCGCTGAGCTAAGCGCGCGCTAAAGGATAGGTCCGCCGGGCGCCACCCCTACCGATTGGGCTACGCGGACATTTACCTACGCAATGGAATTGCAAAGTCTGGTGCTCCACGACGGATTCGAACCGCCAACGCACGGAGTCTAAGTCCGTCGCCTCTACCTGTTGGGCTAGTGGAGCGAAATGAGGTTCGGAGCGGTGTTCATGTCGATATTTCCTGGCACGCGCGCCGCAAGCGCTCGGTTCGGCCAGGCGCAGGCGAACGCTCGCCGCAGTGATCCCTGCAATTTTCAGTTCTGGGTGAGGATTTTTCGGCTGCAATCGCGACGGAAGCGCCCGCTGATGCGGGGCGACGGACGCGTACAAGATTTCGGAATAATGGAAAAATGCCCCTGATTTGCCCGACGCGTCAAGTTGCTTTGTCGAATGCCGGCGGCGGCCTGCTACTTTGCATGGGGTTGTTTTCGACATTTTGAGGGCGGCGCTCTACGCTGTAGCTACGCGGGCAAGATTGGTGCCGGTAGAAAGGATCGAACTTCCGACCCTGGCTTTACAGAAATCCTGCACTGCTACGCCGGCGTGAAATCTACCAACGGCCGGGACAATCCCGGCCAACAAAACACTCGCTGCCTGAAACCACCGTTTGCCGCTCCACTGAAGGAGACCGGTACCGGTCAGCGGATCGCCTTATGTCCTCGCAGGGGCGACCATCCTGTATTCGAAATCACTTCACGTCATCTCGCGGCGGCCGTGGTGGCACGCCGACCGAGGTCGGTTGATGTAGTCGAGGTAAATCTGGCGGGCTTCGGACTCGGAGATCCCTCGGCGCGCCACAACGGTGCGCACAAAGGCGAGCGCGATCGGCGAGGAGAAAATCCTCTCGCGGGTACGGTTCTCGAGTTCTGTCTCGGTGGTGTTCTTGCGGGCCATGTTGCCCTCCGCCTGGTTGGCAGAGGGTGGATTCCCGCTGCCTGTTACGCTCTGCCTGCTATCCTGTTGGTCCCGAGATATTCGGGCTTCGTCAGATAGCTCGGACCTTGTTCCGTCACGGACATGCACGACCAATCGCACGGCCGAATAAACGGCAGCGCGGCGGCGGCTTTCGCGACGATATGTGAGCGCAATCGCAACACGGTTTCGGTCCTTAAAGAGCGCCGGCGAGTTCGACGGCGTTTTGTGGGGCAGCGGTATGCACAGAGATTTGCGAATCCGTCAAGAGCAATCGACCAACTATTTGCGGCGGGCGCTTCGCCGCCGGCAGCGCTAACGAACGTTTTTTCGCTGCTAATGTGTTCCGATAACACAGCTATTTGCTCGACCGCTCGCGTGAAGATCGAGCGCGAATAATTTGAGGCTATCTTCGTTTTGCTTCAGGTCGCGAACGCAGCCAGTTCTGCCTCGATATGCGGCACCGCGTCGACCAGTTCGCGTGTGTAAGCGGCTTTCGGATTGCCGACATCGCCCGGCTTTCGCCCTGTTCGACGAAGCGGCCATTTTGCAGCACGATGGTTCGATCGCACTTCATGCGAACCACGTTGAGATCATGGCTGACAAAGAGGAAGGCCAAGTCATCCTCGCGCCGCAACCGGTCGAGCAGTATTTGGGACGCGACGGTTCAGACATCCGAATGGCGGAGTCAAAATCAACTTGATTATTCATTGATTTCAAGGCGCGTTTGGAAAAATGCCAAGAATACGCTCGCTCGATCAATTTCAATAGATTGGGTGTGGTTTCCAAATAAGAACAGCGACACTAAGCGCCACCTTCCCCCACAAGGGGAGGAGGAACAAGATAAGCCCGCTGAGCGTTCGGCCCAAACGCCTTGTGGCGCACCTGCGGACCAAGCTTCATCAGGCACTCCTCGAGCGCGCTCTTGATCTCGCGATAGCTGTCGGCGAGCAGACAGACCGGCCAGTCGGAGCCGAAGATCAGACGATCCTCGCCAAAACATCTGGCGGCATGCTCGACCAAGGGGAACAGACGAGCCGAGTCCCAATCGTCCCACTTCGCCTCAGTGGCGAGGCCTGAAATTTTGCACCAGACATTGCCGCACTCGGCGAGCGCTGCGAGACGATCGGCCCATTCACGGCTGAAGCCGTCGGCGATCGGCGGCTTGGCGGCGTGATCGAGAACAAAGCGCCCTTGCGGAAACGCCTGCGCGGTTGCGATCGCGGCCGGCATTTCTCGCGTGCGTACCAGGAGATCGTAGGTGAGATCGTGCGCAACCACTGCGCTCAAGCCCCGCTGCACGTCCTCGCGCAGCAGCCAATCAGGATCGGGCTCATCGTGCACCTGGTGACGAATGCCGACCAGCCTTTCGCCTCCGGGCAAGCCGCGCAGCCGTTCGAGCGTCTCGTCGACCGTGCCGCCCGTCAGGTCGACCCAGCCGACCACACCGATCACGAAGGGCGTCGCAGCGGCGACGCGCAAGAATTCCTCGGTCTCCTCGATCGAGGAACGGCATTGCACCAGAATGCTCGCATCGATCCCGTTGGCGCGAAGCAGCGGCGCGAGATCGCTCGGGCCGAAGGCGCGGCGGATCCGCGCGAGTTCAGGCGCCTCCATCCAGGGATAATCGGCGCGCGCGGGATCCCAGAAATGCTGATGACCGTCGATCACCATGGGTCAGGCTCCGCCCGGCAGTGGTGCGGACGCGTCGACCAATTTGCGCTCGCGCAGCTCGTGCCAGAAGGAGGACGGCACCAACCGCCCGGCCATCGCGATGTTATCCAAGACCTCCGCAGCGCTGCGCGCGCCGAGCAGCGCGACCGTTACCGCCGGATGGGCCAAACAGAACTGGACTGCGGCGGCCTTGAGCTCGGTGCCATGCTTGCGGCACAGCGCCTCCAGCGCCAGCGCGCGGGCGACGAGCGCCGCATCCGCGTCTTCATAATTGAACTTCGCGCCGTCGCGCGGGTTCGCGAGGATGCCGCTGTTGTAGATGCCGCCGAGAATGATGCCGATGCTCTTCGCACGGCAGATCGGAAACAACGTCGTCACCGCGCCCTGGTCGAGCAGCGTGTAGCGGCCCGCCAGCAGGAAGCAATCGACCGGCGCCACTTCGGCGAAGCGGACGAGCATCTCGGATTGATTCATACCGGCGCCGATCGCCTTGACCGTGCCGTCGTCGCGCAAGCGCCGGAGCGCACGGAAGGCACCGGCGACTGCATCCCCATAGTGATCATCCGGATCATGGACGAGCAATACATCGACGCGGTCGAGCCCGAGACGGTCGAGGCTGTGCTCCACCGAACGCATCACGCCGTCGTAGCTGAAATCGAATTCCGGCCGCTCGGCCGGCGTGCCCTTGTAGTGATCGTCTTCCGCGGCCGCACTGGACGGGCGCAGCAAACGGCCGACCTTGGTGGAGATTGCAAAGGATTCCCGGTCCTGCTGGCGCAGAAAACTGCCCAGGCGACGTTCGGCCAATCCAAAGCCGTAGAGCGGCGCAGTATCGAAGAAGCGGACACCGAGCGACCAGGCGCGTTCGATCGTGGCTTCCGCGTCCCTGTCGCTGACCGGCGCAAACAGTCCGCCGAGAGGAGCGGTTCCGAGACCAATCGCCGTGACGTCGAGTCCATCCGCAAGTCGCGTGCGCTTCATTCCAGGATCCATGGTCGAAACATGCACTCCCTCTCCCGCACCCGGGAGAGGGAGTGTAGCGCAGGAACGTTGGGGCTGAGAACGTTCCTACTTCAAGAGTTGAGCGACGTTGTCCTTGGTCACGAGGTCAAGGCCGGTATGGATGACCTCGGAAACCTTCTCGCCCTTCTTGATCGCCAGCAGCGTATCCATTGCCTTCTCGCCCATTTCGAAGGGGCGCTGCCCGGTGAGCGCGTTGGAATAGCCGTCACGCAAGAGTTCAAGCTGCATCTTGAGCGTATCGGCGACGACGAGCGTCAGCTTGCCGGCATCGATGTCCTTCTTGTTCTTGTTGACGAAGGCCTTGTAGCCTTCCGGCGCAAACATCGGCCAGCCGCCGACCGGCACGATCGCGCCGAGATCCGGCGTGGCGGTGCGCAGATCCGCCATCTGCTGGACCGCGAGCGCAGGATCGTCGTTGCAGAAGGTCGGCGAACCCGCGACCTCGACCCATTTCGAACCCTTCAACGCCTCGCGTACGCCGTCGACGCGCTCGGCAAGATTCTTGGCGCCGGGGCCGCCGGAGACGACGGCATACTTGCCGCCTTCGGGCTTGAGCTGGAGCAATTGTTTGCCAAGCGCGAGGCCAAAGTCCTTGTTGTTGGTGCCGATATAGGCGATCCGCTTCGAGCCAGGCGCATCCGCATCGAAGGTGATGACGGGAATGCCGGCCGCGGTCGCTGCCTCGATCGATTTCGTCATCGCTGCGACATCCGCGACCGAGATCGCAAGGCCGTCCACCTTCTGCGTGATGAAATCCTGGATGATCTGCGCCTGCGTCGCCGGTTCATGCTCGACCGGCCCCTTGTAGATGCATTGGACGTTGCCGAGCTCCTTGGCGCGCTTGAGGCAGCCGTCGCGCGCGACGTCGAAGAACGGATTGTTCATCGCCTTGGGCACGATCACGAACTTGTAGGTCTGCGCCAATGCCGGGGTGGCCATCATCGCGATGGCCATGCCGGCAAAAAGAAACTTCCTCATTGCTTCCCTCCACACATTTGTGCCTATCCATTTAAATTGATGCCCCGGAAAGCGGATAGACGATGCGTTCGTTGTCCTCCCGGAGTAACTGCTAAGTCATGCGTGAGCGGATGCGGTCGACCAGCACGGCCAGGATGATGATCACCCCGACCAGCGTCTGCTGCCAGTAAGAGCTGACCTGCGCGAGCACGAGGCCGTTGCGGATCACTTCCAGCAGCACGCAACCGACGATGGCTCCGAGCGGGCCGCCGATGCCGCCTGCAAGGTTGGCGCCGCCGATGACGGCCGCAGCGATGATGGTGAGCTCGTAGGACGTTGCCATGTTCGCAGGCGCTGACCCGAGCCAGCCGGAGACGACAATGCCTTGCAGGCCTGCGGCGAGCGCGCAGATCACATAGACTTCGATCTTCACCCGCACGACCGGAATGCCGGTCAGCTCGGCTGCCTTCTCGTTACCACCCAGCGCGAAGACGTGGCGGCCGAAGGTCGTATGGTGCAGCACGACCGCCATCACCACGGCGAGGATCACGAGATAGATGAAGGGCGCGGGTATGCCGAACAGATCGCCCGAGGTGAGCGCGTAGAAATAATCGGCGTCCGGGCCGCCTGGAAAACTGCCGCGGCCATTGGAGACGACATAGCCGAGGCCGCGCACGATCGAGAGCATGCCGAGCGTGGTGACGAAGGGTGACAGCCCGAGCACCGCGATGCAGAAGCCGTTGATAAGACCTGCGATCAGCGCGGTGCCCAGTCCGGCAAGAACGGAGACCAGCAGGATCAGCCCCGGCACGTTGGCGACCACGGTCTTGCCGTCCGCGGCAAGATGCACGAACAGCGCCGCGCCGGGCATGCCCGGCGTCGACAGGCTCGACATGACCATGGAGGTGATCATCGCAGAGAAGCACATCATCGATCCCACCGAGAGATCGATGCCGCCGGTGATGATCACGAAGGTGACGCCGAGCGTGGCGATGGCGATGAAGGAGAAGTTCTTCGCCACGTTCTGCATGTTGCCTTCGGTGAAGAAATATGGACTGGCAAAATGCATCACGACGAGCAGCACCAGCAGCGCGAGCAGAACGTAGCCGGTTTGCGAAGCGAAGATGCCACGCTGCCACCATCTGATACGACCGACATTGGTAAACGAGATCGGGGATTCCAGGGGCATAGCCATCACGCCGCCTCCTTTGCGCCCGTGATCAGGGCGGTGACTTCCTCAGGACTGGTGTCGCCGATCGGCTTGTCCGCCCGTTTCTCGCCGCGGCGCATGACCACGACGCGGTCACAGACTGCGAACACGTCGGGCATGCGGTGGGAGATCAGCATGACGGCGACACCTTGCTCTTTCAGGCGATGAATGAGGCTCAGGACCTGTTCGACCTGGCGCACCGAGATCGCGGCCGTCGGCTCGTCCATCATTACGAGCTTGGCGTTGGAAAGCCGCGTCCGCGCAATCGCAACCGCCTGGCGCTGACCACCCGACATCTGCTTGACGAGGTCATCCGGCCTCGTTTCGGAGCGCAGCTCGCCGAACAACTGCAGCGCGCGCACAGCCATCGCCTTGTGGTCGAGGAAGGCGAACGGACCGAATTTGCGCTTGAGCTCGCGGCCGAGGAAGACGTTGGCCGCCGCCGTCAGATTGTCGGCGAGCGCCAGGTCCTGATAGACGACCTCGATCCCGACCGCGCGGGCATCGATCGGGCGGTAGAAATGGACTGCATTGCCGTCGAAGCGGATCTCGCCATGGGTGGGGCGGAAGTTGCCGGCGATGATCTTCACGAGTGTCGACTTGCCGGCGCCATTGTCGCCCATCAGGCCGACGACCTCGCCGGGGAAGACCTGCATGTCGACATCGTGCAGCGCGCGGATCGCGCCGAATTCCTTGCCGATCCCTGTCAGCTCCAGGACCGGTTGCCCGTTTGCGCACGGGATTGTCATGCTCAGCCTCGCTTCAGACATACCGGTTGACCAATGATTCCAGATATTCTTGACGACCCGAGCGCGGCTGTGGATCGAAGCCGGCTACCAGCGCCCGATCGGCGAGATCGGCGAGCGAACGCTGGCCGGCGAGAATTGCGCGCCCCTCCGGCTCAGCCCATCCGGCGTAACGCTCCGCGACCGGCTTCGTCAGCGCCTCAGCATCGAGCATGTCGGCCGCGGCGAGGAACGCCCGCGCGCAGGCATCCATGGAGCCGACATGGGCGTGCATCAGGTCGTCCGGGTCTATGGATTGACGCCTGATCTTGGCGTCGAAATTGAGACCGCCGGTCGAGAAACCGCCACGGCGCAGGATTTCATGAAACACCAGCGCCAGCTCCGGCACGTTCATCGCGAACTGGTCGGTATCCCAGCCGAGCAGGTCGTCGCCGCGGTTGATGTCGAGCGAGCCGAACACGCCGAGCGCGCCGGCGAGTGCGACCTCGTGCTGGAACGAGTGACCGGCAAGGATGGCGTGGTTCTGCTCGATGTTGAGCTTGACGTCCTTCAGCAAATCGTAGCGCTGAAGGAAGCCGTAGCAGGTGGCGACGTCGAAATCATATTGATGCTTGGTCGGCTCCTTCGGCTTGGGCTCGATCAGGATCGGTCCCTTGAACCCTATTCTGTGCTTGTGCTCGACGACGAGCGAGACGAAGCGGCCGAGCTGATCGAGTTCGCGCTGAATGTCGGTGTTGAGCAGTGTCTCATAGCCTTCCCGTCCGCCCCAGAGCACATAGTTCTGACCGCCGAGCCGATGCGTTACCTCAAGCGCGGCGCGGACCTGGCCGGCGGCATAGGTGAAGATGTCCGGATCCGGATTGGTCGCCGCGCCCGCCATGTAGCGACGATGTGTGAACAGATTGGCCGTGCCCCAGAGCAGCCGCACTTTGCTCGATGCCATCTTTTGTTCGAAGAGATCGGCGATGGCGTTGAGGTTGGCAACGGACTCTGCCAGCGAGGCGCCTTCCGGCGCGGCGTCGACGTCGTGGAAGGTGAAGAAGGGCGCATCGAGCAGGCGGAACAGCTCGAACGCGACGTCGGCCTTGGCGCGCGCCATTGCCATCGCATCCGCACCATGATGCCAGGGCCTCATGAACGTCTCGCCCCCGAAAGGATCGCCGCCGGGCCAGCAGAACGAGTGCCAGTAGCAGACGGCGAAACGCAGGTGGTCCTCGAGCCGCTGCCCGTGAACGATGCGATTCTTGTTGTACCAGCGGAAGGCGAGCGGGCTTTTGGCGTCCTTGCCGCCATAGGCGATCGGCGCACTCGCCCCGAAGAATTTGGGTGACACGTTCATAGGGAGAACTCCTTCAACGCAGGATATAGTTTTCGCCACTGGTGATAGGCTTCATCATAGGCGGCTGCGGCGGACGCTCGCGGCAAGAAGCTCGCAAGTCGCCGCGGACGCGTGCAGACCTGGGCAGGGTTTTCGCCTGTGGCGGCAAGCCGGCCGAGCCGTGCCGCGCCAAGCGCTGCACCGACCTCGCCCTCCTCGACGCGGTGCACGGAAATGCCGAGCACGTCGGCGCAGATCTGCGCCCACAGCGCCGAGCGCGATCCACCACCGACGAGATCGACTTCGGTGATCGCCGAACTGGCATCGCCGAGCGCCGCAAGATTGTCGCGCGCAGCAAAGGCCACGCCTTCGAGCACAGCCTGAACGATTTGATCGCGCCCCGTCGCACCACGCAAGCCGACGAACGCGCCGCTGGCAGCAGCGTCGTTGTGCGGCGTGCGCTCGCCGTCGAGATAGGGAAGGAACTTGACCGGGCTCGGGCCGCGGACGGTCTCGCCGAGCGGCGCCAGCAACGCGGCGGCAGGCGTCGCCATGACGCCCGAAAGCCAGGCGAGCGAGGCGGCCGCCGCCAGCATCACGCCCATCTGGTGCCAGAGACCCGGAAGCGCATGGCAGAAGGCGTGCACAGCCGACGCGGGCGCCGGCGCAAAACTGTCGGTGACACGAAACACGACGCCTGAAGTTCCCAGCGACAGGAATGCATCGCCGGGTGTGATGGCGCCGAGCCCGATCGCGCTTGCGGCACAGTCTCCCGCACCGCCGGCAACCACAACATCTTTCGCCATGCCCCAGCGCTTCGAAAATTCGGGAGCGAGTACCGCGCTGATCTCGCTGCCTTCGACCAGGCGCGGCATGTGGTGAAGATCGAGCCCGGTGGCATGTAGCAGCAACGCAGACCAGCGGCGCTGACCGACATCGAGCCAGAGCGTCCCGGCGGCGTCCGACATGTCCTCGACCATCTCGCCGGTCAGGCGGTAGCGCACGTAGGCCTTCGGCAGCAGCACTTTTGCCACCCGCTCGAAAATCTCGGGCTCGTGGCGGGACACCCAGAGCAGCTTTGGCGCGGTGAAGCCTGGCATCGCGAGATTGCCGGCGACGGTGTGGAGCGAAGGACAGCGCCCCTCGAGCCTCTTGCATTCGGCAAGGGAGCGGCCGTCATTCCACAGGATGGCCGGACGCAGCGGACGCCCGTCCTCGCCGAGCAAGGTAGCGCCGTGCATCTGGCCGGAGAGACCGATGCCACGCACCAGCGCGACGTCGCGCGGATGAGCGGACGCGAGATCGTCGACGGCGCCGATCGCCGCATCAACCCAGGCGTCCGGATCCTGCTCGGACCACAGCGGTGCGGGATGCGAGAGCGCAAGCTCGCGCGCGGCTGTCGCGACGATTACGCCAGCCTCGTTCAAGAGCACCGCCTTCACACCGGACGTGCCGATGTCGATCCCGAGATACACGTCGTTGTCCTCCCTTCCGGCCCGATCGGCGATCTTTGTCGCCTTCCCAACACCGGGCCGTCTTGCAAATCAGTTCTGCAGGCTACGGGAGATTGTCCCGCATCACGATGTCGATCCGGATCTTCTCCTGCTCACTCAGGATCGGCTCGCCGCGGGCGAGCGCGAGCAGCACGCGCACGGCGGCGCGGGCCTCATGTCCCGGGTTTTGCGAAATCGCCGCATCCATCACGCCTTGCAACAAGAGCTTGCGCGTCAGCACGGTGACGTCGTGTCCGACGAACACTACTTGTTTCTCGCGGCCGGAATCGATCAGAGCCTTGGCAACGCCTTGCGTGCCGGCGCCGACATTGTAGAGGCCGACGATGTCAGGATGTCTGCCGAGCAGCCGCGACATGAGCTGTTCCGAGCGCTCGTCCTCGTCGCGCCCTTCGAGCACGGGCAGCACGTTGAGCCCAGGAAACTCCGACGCCATCACCTGATTGAAGCCGAAGATGCGCTCGGCATGGTCGCGCAGACCTTGCGAGCCGGCGACGATCGCGACCTTGCCGGATCGCGGACCAACGAGGCGGCCGACCAGCGCGCCCGCGGTGCGCCCGGCGGCGATATTGTCGATGCCAACATAATAATGACGGCGCGACGACGGCACATCGGAGACCAGTGTCACCACCTTGGCGCCGCCATCGACGAGATCGTTGATGGCGGCCCGCACGCTCGGATGATCCAGCGCGATTACCGCGACGCCGTCATACTCGCCGGCAAGAGCCTCCAGCGAGCTCGCGAGAACGGAGGCGTCGAACACGTCGGTTGCGACCAACTCGACCGCGAGGCGGCGGGCCGACAGCCAGCCCGACATCTCGCCGAGATAGGACTGGATCTGCTGCATGAACAGGTTCGGCCCCGACGGCATCACGAAGGCGAAGCGCCGGGCACGGCCACGGGCAAGCTCGGCGCCGGCCACATGCGGCTGGAAGGAGTTGCGCGCGATCGTCTCCTTGACGCGGCGGATCGTGTCGGGCCGCACGCCGGGGCGGTTGTGCAGGACGCGATCGACCGTCGCGAGGCTGACGCCAGCCTGGCGGGCGATGTCCCTGAGCGTGAGAGGGCCGTCCGGCTCCTTCATGGGGCTGAAGGCTAGCAGAGGTAATTTGAGGTACGCAACTCATTTTGAGGAATACGGCGCAGTAGAGCATGTTCAGGGCCACCGCCGTGGAGCGGGGGCTGCATCCCAGAAGGCTGAACTGCGGCACCGTCAACGTTTCGTCGACTGTTCCTCGAAAACCTTAACAGAAACGTTCGCCACTTGCCGCAGTGCTTCGCGATCGGCGCCCGATGATGCCATCACGCCCATGCCGGCGGATACCGCCGAGAGATAGCGCGCCAGCGCGGCAGCGTCGGCGGTCTGCTTCAGATCGCCCTCCTTCTTCGCCCTGACGAAGCGTTCGCGCAGCTGATCCTCGGTCAGTGCACGGCGCGCTGCGAGCTCGAAGGGAACGTTCTCCGAACCGGTGCCGCAGGCAAGGCCTCCCTGCACGAGCAGGCAACCAGGCGGATTGTCGGGATCGGTTTGGCTGTCTGCGGTGCCCATGAGCATCCGCTCCGCGACGTCGCGGGCGGTCGGCGCGCTCAAAACCCCCTCCATCCAGGCCGCACGTTTGGCCGTGTACCGGTCGAGGGCAGCCTTCAGGAGACCTTCCTTATTTCCAAATGCCGCATAGAGGCTCGGCGGGTTAATGCCCATCGCCTCGGTAAGCTGGGCAATGGTCGCGCCCTCATAGCCATGTCTCCAGAAGACTTCCATGGCCTGATCCAATGCGGCATCGGCGTCGAATTCTCTCGGGCGTCCCATGGCCATTCGCGTTACTCCCTTGAAGTCGACGCCGTTTTCCGCTCGGCTTCAACCCTCTAACCTTTTGATTTGTCGTGGTTCTTTTATTTGATTTCCAGTCTTGCGGCTTGCCGACATAAGATTTTCGTAGTGTGCAGTACATAAGTATCTTGCGGACCGTCGTCCAGCTCCATATCTGTAGCGAACACTACATTTATGGAGCGCGCAAATGCCCCCATCCACCACTACCTTCCGTTCCGGTCGATTCAGACGCGTTGTCGGCGGCGTTGCCATCATCGGCGTCCTCGCGGCGGCCGCTTCGATCGCGAGCGGCCGCTATTTTCATGCAGCCCAGGCGACCACCGGAACCGCACCCGAGCAGGCCGTCTCCGTCACGATCGCGGTGATCGAGCCGCGTCGGACCGCGCTGTGGGATGATTTCTCTGGACGCCTCGAAGCCGTCAACCGCGTCGAGCTCCGCCCACGTGTCGCTGGCGCAATCCTGTCGGCCAACTTTGCCGAGGGCGCGCTGGTGAAAGCCGGCGATATCCTGTTCAAGATTGATCCGGCGCCCTACGCCGCCGAAGTGGATAAGGCGAGCGCGCAGCTCGAGGCAGCAAAGGCGCGCGCGATCTTCACTGCGAGCGAAGTCGAGCGCGGCGCACAGCTCGTCGGCAACGCCGTCGTCACGCGGCGCGATTTCGATCAGCGCGACAACGCCAATCGCGAAGCGCTCGCCAATGTGAAGGCGGCCGAGGCGACGCTACAGACTGCAAAGCTCAATCTCGACTACACCGAAGTCCGCGCACCCGTCGATGGCCGCGTCGGCAAGATCGAGGTGACCGTCGGAAATCTCGTGGCCGCAGGGACCGCCTCCCCGGTCCTGACCTCTCTGGTCTCTGTCAACCCGATCTATGCGAGTTTCGATGCGGACGAAGAGATCGTGCTGCGGGCGCTGAATTCCATCGCAGATAGTTCGGGCAAGCGCGGCAATCTTGATCAAATACCCGTCGAGATGACCACCTCTGGCGGCACATCGGCCAAAGGCCATATCCAGTTGATCGACAACCAGGTCAATGGTCAGAGCGGCACCATACGCGTCCGCGCGGTATTCCAGAACGAGTATGGACGCCTCATTCCGGGTCAGTTCGCGCGAGTGCGGATGGGCCAGCCGCAGCAACAGACACTGGTGATGATCGACGAGCGAGCCATCGGTACCGATCAGGATAAGAAGTTCGTTATGGTGGTCAGCGATGATAACCGCGCGGTCTATCGCGGAATAACGCTCGGCGGCGCCGTCGACGGGCTCCGCATCGTGACGGGTGGCCTGAAATCCGGTGACCGCATCGTCGTGAACGGCCTACAGCGGGTACGCCCGGGCGCGCTCCTGAAGACCGAAATTGCGGAGATGGGCTCGCGCGGACCGCAGCAAGCATCGAACGCCGGCAGCCGGCAAATCGTGCAGCGCTAACGACCGTCAGCGCTTGGGGCATCGCAATGAATCTCTCAAAGTTCTTCATCGATCGGCCGATTTTTGCCGGTGTGCTTTCGATCGTGATCTTCCTGGCCGGCCTGATCTCGCTCTTTGCCATGCCGATCTCGGAGTATCCGGACGTCGTGCCGCCCTCCGTGGTGGTGCGCGCGACATACCCCGGCGCCAATCCGAAGGTGATCGCGGAAACAGTGGCAACGCCGATCGAGGAACAGATCAACGGCGTCGAGAACATGCTCTACATGAGCAGCCAGGCAACCACCGACGGGGCGATGACGCTGACAGTGACGTTCCGCCTCGGCACCGATCCTGACAAGGCGACACAGCTTGTGCAGAACCGCGTGCAGCAGGCCGAACCGCGCCTGCCGGCGGTAGTTCGCCAGCTCGGGATTATCACCAAGAAGAGCTCGCCCGACCTTACCATGGTCGTGCACCTGCTGTCGCCAAACAACCGCTACGACATGACGTATCTCCGCAACTACGCGGTGCTGAACGTCAAGGACCGCCTTGCGCGGATCGACGGCGTCGGTGATGTCCAGCTATACGGTTCCGGCGACTACTCGATGCGTGTCTGGGTCGACCCGCAGAAGGCCGCCGAGCACGGCCTGACCGCAAGCGACATCGTGAGGGCGATCCAGGCGCAGAACGTCGAGGCCGCCGCCGGCGTGGTCGGCTCCTCGCCGAGCGTCAAGGGCATCGACCTTCAGATGTCGGTCAACGCCGAAGGTCGGCTCGCGAGTGAAGAACAGTTCGGCGACATCGTGGTCAAGACCGGTTCGCGCGGCGAGGTGGTGCGGCTGCGTGACGTCGCGCGCATCGAATTAGGTGCGTCCGAATACGGCCTGCGCTCGCTGCTGGACAACAAGCAGGCCGTGGCGATCCCGATCTTCCAGGCGCCGGGCTCCAATGCGCTCCAGATCTCCGACCACGTCCGCGCCACCATGGCCGAGATCAAGAAGAACATGCCCGAGGGCGTATCCTACCAGATCGTCTACGACCCCACACAGTTCGTGCGCTCGTCGATCGAGGCGGTGATCCACACGCTGCTGGAAGCGATCGCGCTGGTGGTACTGGTGGTCATCCTGTTCCTCCAGACCTGGCGGGCTTCCATCATTCCGCTCCTGGCCGTGCCAGTGTCGATCGTCGGCACGTTTGCCGTGATGCATATGTTCGGCTTCTCCATCAATGCGCTCAGCCTGTTCGGCCTTGTGCTCGCGATCGGCATCGTCGTCGACGACGCTATCGTCGTGGTCGAGAACGTCGAGCGCAACATCGAGGCCGGGCTGTCGCCGCGAGACGCAACCTACCAGGCAATGCGGGAGGTCTCCGGCCCCATCATCGCAATCGCTCTGGTCTTGATTGCCGTATTCGTTCCCCTCGCCTTCATCTCCGGCCTCACCGGGCAATTCTACAAGCAGTTCGCGCTGACGATCGCAATTTCGACCGTGATCTCCGCGATCAACTCCCTGACGTTGTCGCCGGCATTGTCGGCGTTACTGCTCAAGGGCCACAATGAGCCCAAGGACAGGCTTACCCTCGTTCTGGAAAAAGGGCTCGGCTGGTTCTTCCGCGGCTTCAACCGCGCCTTCGCGCGCGCCTCGGAGAATTATAGCGGCAGCGTGTCCAAAGTGATCTCCCGCAAGGCGGCGGTGATGGGCGCCTATGTGCTCCTGATTGGCCTGACCGCCCTGCTCTTCCAGCAGGTGCCGAGCGGCTTCGTTCCGGGTCAGGACAAGCAGTACCTCGTCGGCTTCGCACGCCTGCCCGACGGCGCCACGCTCGACCGCACCGAAGAGGTCATCCGCAAGATGAGCGACATTGCGCTGACGCAGCCCGGCGTCGAGAGCTCGGTGGCGTTTCCCGGCCTGTCGATCTCCGGCTTCACCAACTCCTCCAACGCCGGAATCGTGTTCTCCACGTTGAAGCCGTTCGACGAGCGCAACGATCCCGCGTTGAGTGGCCCCGCGATCGCGGCCGAGCTGAACAAGAAATATGCCGGGATCCAGGAAGCCTTCATCGCCATGTTCCCGCCGCCGCCGGTCAACGGGCTCGGCACCATCGGCGGCTTCAAGCTCCAGATCGAGGACCGCGCGGGCCTCGGCTATGACGCGCTGAACGAGGCGACAAAGGCGTTCATGGCCGCGATGCAGAAGGCACCGGAAATCGCCGGCGTCTTCTCGAGCTTCCAGGTAAACGTGCCACAGTTGTTCGCCGACATTGACCGCACCAAGGCCTTGCAGCTCGGCGTGCCCGTGACAGAGGTCTTCAACACGCTGCAGATCTATCTGGGCTCGTACTACGTCAACGACTTCAACAAATTTGGCCGCACCTATTCGGTCCGTGTGCAGGCCGACGCGCCGTTCCGCGCGCGGGCCGACGACATCAGGCAATTGAAGGTGCGCTCGTCTTCCGGCGACATGATCCCGCTCTCGGCGCTCTTGAAGATTCGCCAGAGCGCCGGGCCTGAACGCGCGATCCGTTACAACGGTTTCTTGTCCTCCGACATCAACGCCGCAGCAGCGCCCGGCTATTCCTCCGGCCAGGCCCAGGAAGCGGCCACGCGCATCGCCGCCGAAGTGCTACCGCCTGGCTTCGCCTTTGAATGGACCGACCTGACCTATCAGGAGTTCATCGCCGGCAACTCCGGCATCTGGGTTTTTCCACTCGCGATCCTCCTCGTGTTCCTGGTGCTGGCTGCGCTCTATGAGAGCCTGACCCTACCCATGTCGATCATCATGATCGTGCCAATGGGGTTGCTTGCCGCGATGTTCGGCGTCTGGATGTCGAACGGCGACAATAACGTCTTCACCCAGATCGGGTTGATCGTGCTGGTGGGATTGTCTGCCAAGAACGCGATCCTTATCGTCGAGTTCGCGCGCGAACTGGAGTTCGCAGGTCGTTCGCCGATCCGGGCAGCGATCGAGGCAAGCCGCCTGCGGCTGCGTCCGATCCTGATGACCTCGATGGCATTTATCATGGGCGTCTTGCCTCTGGTGCTCTCGACCGGCGCCGGTTCGGAAATGCGCCGAGCTATGGGCGTGGCCGTCTTCTCTGGCATGATAGGCGTCACGGTGTTTGGCCTGTTCCTGACACCCGTGTTCTATGTTCTGTTGCGCACCGTCACGGGACTGAAGCCACTGACCAACCATTCCGCCAATGCAGCGCCCGGTAACGCGCCGGAGCCCGGGCGCTAACAGTGGTTGGCCGCGGCCAAACGTCGAGCGCCCGTAGGACGCGGAACGCTTGCGCGCCGCGGCCCTTCGGCGAGGGGCAGAACGAGCCGCGCAGATCGACGAATAGATCAATCTCGACGAGTACGACCCGCCTTGTGTGCTCGAGTAGGCTTGCGACTGCACCGGCGCCTTTTATTGGCGTTATGGACCAGTGAATTTCTTGCTGGTCTGAGCGCTGTTCTCAAATCGTTGAAATTTTTGGCTACCATCCATCTCATGGATAGCAGGCGTTGTTGGCAAGGCGGCCGTCGCCTGCACCTCAGTCAGCCGGCGGCAGCCTTCTCATATCGGTGCAAGTTGGGCGTGATCGGGCTCAGGAGCGGCGCCATAAGACAGCAAGTCGCCTTGCCAATGACTGCGTTTCAGGAATTGCTCCCACGTCAACACATGCGGATCGATTTTCCGGCTCCACGTCAGGTCGCGCTCGGGGCGAAGTAGCCATACTCGACGGCGTATTCGACCATGCCCACCAACTCGCTCATTCCCGCACAGCGAGGGATGACACCGACCGCCAAGGCAATCGAACTGCTCGACTCGTTGCGCCAGGCGCTCGACCAGGTTCGCGCCACCGTCGCCACGCACAGGAACTTCGATCCCGCCAAGGCCAAGCTAACCGTCGCCATCGCCTGCACAGACTATTTGCAGGCAGCGGTGATCAAGCCGCTCGTCGTGGAACTCAGAACACGGGCACCCGGGGTGCGTGTGGCGCTGCGCAATCTGGATCTGCCGCAGCTGGAGGCGCAGATGGCACGCGGTGAAGTCGACCTGGTGCTGATGACACCACAGGATGCGCCGCCCAGTCTTCGTACCAGGCATCTGTTCGACGAACGCTATGTGCTTATCGGCCGCCGCAAGCATCCGCGACTACGGAAAGGGATCACGGTCGAAGAATTTGCCAGGCTGGAGCACGTGGTCGTGTCCCTTGGTGGCGGCGGCTTCGCGACACCGGTGGATAGCGCTTTGGCTGCTCTCGGATACAAGCGCAATGCGGTGCTATCTGCCGCTTCATTCTTGTTCGTTCCCGAAATCGTGTCTAGCTCGGACTTCGTGGCTCTGGTGCCGGAAAGGCTGGTACGCGACCGTTCCGACACGCTCAAGGTGATGGACTGTCCGTTCCCCGTGGAAGGCTTCGCCGTCGGGATGGTGTGGCACGAGCGCAGTCAGGGACACAGCGGACAACGCTGGATCCGAGAGGCGATCGCCTCACTGATCAATGCTTAGGTCAGGCCAGCAGCCGAATATTTCGCGCTGTATTTCTACTCGCTCGCCATTGACGACGAACTAGGGGGCCCGATCCGGCCTGCATCGTACAATATCGTGGATCATCGCAGGATATCGCAGCTTGGCGCTCCCTAGGGGAATCGAACCCCTGTTTCAGCTTTGAGAGGGCCAAGTCTGATCCGTTTGGTGGTCATCGCAAAGCGAGTTCGGCGATGAAAGACACTTTCACCTTGTCGCCCTGCGGGCCCGGAATGATCGACCTCGCGGCGGCCTGTGTGCTCCTATCCCGATCACATTGTAAAGAACGGACTGCTCGACCGGTCGAAAAAAACACCGTTTGAAAAACCGCTTTAATTCGGCCTTCTCAAACGGTTTCTCTGGCGAAGTCCTTGCGAGGCTTGGTGGGCGCACCAGGGCTCGAACCTGGGACCCGCTGATTAAGAGTCAGCTGCTCTACCAACTGAGCTATGCGCCCGGATGTTTGAAGTCCGGCAAGCCCTCGCGAGAGGGCGTCGTTTAGCAAAGCGATCCCGGGATGTCCAGCAAGCTGGCCGGAGTTTTCCCGGGCTTTGGCCGAGAGCCGGAACGGCAAAAAGCCGCTGGATTTCAGCGGCTTTTCGCCCATGTTCGGATCGGGCGCCGATCAGGGGCGCCTCAGAGGCGCTCGGGGCCGCCCCGGTCCGGGCCGCCGTCCCGGTCATACCTGTTCCGGTCATAGTCGCGATGGCGATCGAAGTCGCGGTCCATCCGCCAGTGCTCGCGGTGCCGCCAGCCTTCCCTGCCCCGGTCCATACGGGTCAGGACGGCAAGCCGGCGTTTCTGGCTGTCATCCAGCGTCTTGTAGAGCGGGTCGGCCGCGTCCGCGATCTTCTTCATGGCGGTGGCCGTTGCCGACATGGTCTCGGCGCGCTCGCGCAGCCGCGTCACCGGATCGTCCGGCCCCTGCTGGCTGGAATCGTCCCGCATCCGCGCATTGGCGCGATCGATCCTGAGCTTGGCGAGTTCCCGGACCGCGGCCTCGATCGGCGGCCACAGCTTTTCCTGGTCGGCCGTCAATTTGAGACCGGCATGGACGGCCGCGATCCGCGCGTCGGCATACGCCGCCCGATCCTCCGGGCTCATCCGCATATGGCCGTAGCCCCAATGGCGGTGCTGGGCATAGACGGCGGTCGAGCCGGCGATGGCAAGAACCGCGACGGCGGCGATGGTGAATTTCCTCATGCGAACCTCCTTGAAAGGTTGCATGAAGATGAGCCCGCGTCAGTCGGCGTTCAACTTAAGGATTGGCAAGGGAGGCTTCCCTTACCAAGATGTAATGTGACACCGTTTGATCCACCGCAATGCGCGAAACGGATGCCTCTTCTTCGAAGCGTCATCCCTTCCGTCTTTTTGAGCATGATCTTGTCGGAAAACCGGTACCCACTTTTCCGGATCATGCTCTACAGCATCCCCAACGCACGCGGCAGCCACAACGAGAGCTCCGGTACGTAAGTGACAACGCCGAGGAAGATCAGCATGGTCAAAAGCCATGGCCACACCGCGATCGTCAGTTCGGTGATGCCCATCTTGGCGATGCCGGAGGCGACGTAGAGGTTGAGCCCGACCGGCGGATGGCACATGCCGACTTCCATGTTGACGACCATCAGGATGCCCAAATGCACCGGATGGATACCGAGCTTGACCGCCACCGGAAACAGGATCGGCGCCATGATCAGCACGATCGACGATGGCTCCATGAAGTTGCCTGCGAGCAGCAGCAGCACGTTGACGACAAGCAGGAAGATGATCCAGTTGACGCCGACCGAGGTGATCCAGTTTGCGATGTGCTGCGGAATGTTTTCGTTCGCCATCAGGAACGAGAACAGCACCGCATTGGTGATGATGTAGAGGATCATCGCGCTCATATTGGCGGAGCCGAGCAGCACCTTCGGCACGTCCTTGAGCGACATGTCGCGATAAACGAACACCGCAATCACGAAGGCATAGACCGCGCTGATCGCGGCTGCCTCCGTCGGCGTGAAAATGCCAGCATAGATGCCGCCGAGCACGATCACGATCAGCAGCAACCCCCACATGCATTTGCGGAACGCCGTGAAGCGTTCGCCCCAGCTCGCGCGCTCCAGCCGCGGATAATCGTTCCTCCAGGCGCGGTAGAAGGTGGTCATCCCAAGCAGCGTAGCCATCATCATGCCGGGAATGACGCCTGCGATGAACATCTGGCCGACAGAGGCCGACGAGACGCGCTGGCCCGCGGGATCGATCGCGATGCTGCCGCCGGTCGCCACACAATAAATCACCATCACGATGGACGGCGGGATCAGGATGCCGAGCGCGCCTGATGTCGTGATGACGCCGGCGCCAAAGCGCCTCGGGAATCCCTGCTTGACCATCGCCGGCAGCATGATCGCGCCGATCGCGATCACGGTCGCCGGCGACGAACCGGACACTGCGGCAAACAGCGCGCAAGCCATCACTCCGGCAAGCCCAAGGCCACCATACCAGTGTCCGACCATCGAGGTCGCAAAATCGATCATGCGTCTCGCGACACCGCCATGGGTCAGGAAATTTCCCGCGAGGATGAAGAACGGGATAGCCATGATCTCGAAATTGTCGATGCCGGTGAACAGCTTCAGCGCCACCGACTCGGTAGGCACGTTCGTCATCGTGTAGATGACGGTGAGCACCGTCAGACCCAGCGCGATCGAGATCGGCATGCCGGTCAGCATCAGCAGGATCAGCAGTCCGAAGATGATGAATGAGGTCATCGCGTCACCTCCGCGGCGCCCGCGCCGGGCGCCTCGACGTCGACGCCCTCGACATGGGCGTGGTCATGGTGCGGAAGATCGCCCGTGAAGAAGTAGTGATACGCGACCTGCAGGAAGCGGAAGCACATCAGGTAGGAGCCGAGTGGAATACAGAGGTAGACGAACCAGCTCGGGATCTCGAGGTCGGGCGACACCTGGTCGGTGTAGTAAAGCCCGTAGACGAAATGCGCGCCCATGGTGCCGATGACGGCCGTGAAGAAGGCCCCGCAAAGCAGTCCGAACAGCACGATCGCGTTCTTCCAGGGCGACCTGACCTGGTTGACCACGACGTCGACGCCGACATGGATGCCGGTGCGGACGCCATAGGCGGCGCCGAACTTGGCGACCCACACGAACATGTAGATGCAGAGTTCCTGCGCCCAGGACAGGTTGATCGGGAACAGGATCGGAAACAGGAAGGGAACGCCAAGCAGATAGCGATGGCAGACGGCGAGGAAGATGATGAAGGTCGCGAGCGCCATCAGCGTCGCGATCAATATCTCCTCAAGCCGATCGAGGATGCGAAGCAGTATCAATGTCCCCCCTTCAGGTCAGGCTTTTACGACGCCTCACCTTCCTTCGCGGCCGTGTGTTGCCGAGCCCCCGACATACAAGGGCTTCCGTGCCTTGGCACGGAAGCCCCGACAACATCGTCTCAGTTGGTTGCGCCCTTGGCTTCCTTCATGAACTCGTCGATCACCCCCTGGCCGACACGGCCGGCGACGTCTTTGTAGACTGACTCCATCGCCTTGCGCATGGCCGAGTCCTGCTCCGGCGTCAGCTTGATGATCTCGCTCTTGCCGGTCTTGACGATCTCGGCGAGCGCGTCGTCGTTTTCCTTCTGCGACTGGCCGTTGCCGTAGGCGGTGGCTTCCTTCATCGCCTTCTCGCACTGGGCGCGGATGTCAGCCGGCAGGCCATCCCAGAACTTCTTGTTCACGACCACGATGTAGCCGATATAGCCGTGATTGGTGTTGGTGATGTACTTCTGCACCTCGTGCATCTTCTGGGTATAGATGTTCGACCAGGTGTTCTCCTGCCCGTCGACGACGCCTGTCTGCAGCGCCTGGTAGACTTCCGAGAACGCCATCACCTGCGGGACCACGCCGAGACCACGGAACTGGGCTTCCAGAACCTTCGAGGACTGGATGCGGAATTTCAGGCCGCGATAGTCGGCCGGCGAAATGAGCTTCTTGTTGGCGCTCATCTGCTTGAAGCCGTTATCCCAGTAGGCGAGACCGGTCATGCCCTTCGGCTCGAGCAACTTGAGCAACCTGGTACCCAGCGGGCCGTCGGTGACCTTACGCACCGTGGCGAGGTCGGGCAGGATGTAGGGAAGATCGAACACCTCGAATTCCTTGACCCCGATCGGGCCAAACTTGGCGTTCGAGGGCGCCAGCATCTGCACCGCGCCGAGCTGCAGCGCCTCCAACTCTTCCTTGTCCTTGTAGAGTTGCGAGTTCGGATAGACTTCGACCTTGACCTTGCCGTTGGTGTATTTCTCCGCCAGTTCCTTGAATTTCTCCGCCGCGAGCCCCTTCGGCGTGTTGGTCGCCACCACGTGGCTGAATTTGATCACGATCGGCGACTGCGCCGCGGCCGGTCCGATCAGAGTCAACGCCGCGATCGATGCCGCAGCCAAAATCAATTTGCGCATGTATCCTCCCAGACTTTTTTGCAGAACGCGAATGAGACGTTCCGAGCTTGCATGCCAGTTGCATCAATACAGACAAGCCTGCCGAATTGCCATTGCCCGTTAGCAGGGGCCCATCGCCAGGATTTGCTGCGCTGCAAAATCGACCAGCGCCTGAGGTTAACGATCGTGCCGAACCTAAGCAGGCCGCGTCCAATAAACCTTCGCTATGCCTGGTTTCCTCGGAACGAAAGGCTTAAGGCAGCAATCCTGTAGCAACTATCAAGTTGGACGAGGATGAGCGCGCCCCGACCAACTGCAGTGTGACACCGCGCTTGACGTCGTCAAGGAGTGGCCTGGCAGCTACGGAGCGTGCTTTGAGCAATGCGCGACGGCCATCCTTGACGACGTCTGCGCGCGGCGTCACGGATTGAAGCAGGTCGGGACGAAGAAACGGCCTCTCCGGTCGAACCAAGAAACGAAGCTGGAAGGGACTGGAGAGTGGTTGCTCTGCCGAGCTCGCCGGCAACTCAATGGGCGATCGTGCGGACCTCCCATGGCGTGCCGCGGGCGACGACCGCGTTGGCGAAGATCAGCAGCTTGCGAGCGCAGGCGACGACCGCCACCTTGTGCTCCTTTCCAGCGTCGCGCAGCCGCTTGTAGAGCGCCGTCAGTTGCGGGTTCCAGCGCAGCGAGGCGATCCATGCCGCGGCGTAGAGATTATTGCGCAACCGCTCGCGGCCACCCGCGATGTGGCGATCGCCGGCGTGCTCGCCACTGTCGTCATCGTAGGGGACAAGCCCAGCCAACGCGCCGGCCTGGCCGCGGCTGAGCTGGCCGATCTCCGGCATGCGCACCACGATGGCGCTTGCGGTGCGCAACGCAATGCCATCGACGCTGAGGATCAGGTCGAGCCGCTCGGCGAGATCGGGATGCTGACGGATCGCCGCCACCAGCTGCTTGAGCCGTTGCCGGAAAAGCCCCTGGAATCGCCGGATCTCGTCGTCCCAGAGCTGCCGCAGAGCGGCATCGCGGCACGACTCGCGATGGTTCTTGAACCGGGCCATCGCGCGGACGATCTGGTCGATCTGGGTCTGTAACCCGGCCAGTTCTGCCAGACGCCGGTCGGGCGGGGCATGGATGGTCCTGACGTCGGACGTGCAGGCCGCAATCAAGGCCGCATCGATCTTGTCGTTCTTCGCCAGCCTCAGATGGAAGCGCCCATAGGCGCGCACCTGCGCGGGCTGGAACACGACGACCACGAAACGGCCCTGCCGCAGCCGCCGGACGACCGTTTGCTCGTAGCCGCCAGTGGCTTCGATACCGACCCGTTTGACCCGGTGCTGCCGCAACCAGACGAACAACTCCTCGTGCCCCTCGGCCGTATTGGCCACCTGCAGCCGTTCCGGCCTTCCATGCAGCGCCACATCGAGCTTGTGCTTGCCAGTATCGATGCCGGCGCAAACTATGCTACGCTTGCTCATCTTCTCGATCCTCCCTTGAATGCGAGCCTGATGCTCATTCAACAATGCGGGCCTCGACGAAGATGCCGACCGTGATCCGGCTACGAAGATCAGCTCACAATGCTTCGATGGGTTACGATCCAACGATCGGCGGCCCGGTCCGGGTGGCCACCCAGGCCGGGCCATTCCTTGCGGAACGCTCACACCTTAGCAGGTCATGCTGATACAAGGATGGGTGGAGCCAACGGGTCGCGCGAATGCGCGCCCGATGACAGGCTCCGCGATACCCATCAATGCCGGTTGCGAGACGATGGGTATCGCTGCGCTCCACCCATCCTACAATTCAGAATACGACTTCGCGATCTCGCGACATGAACTGCCCGAGGTTTGCATCTTCTTCTTCGCCCTTTCCAAACTGAGGGCGCAGGGAAGACCGGGTGCTTGCTGCACCCGCGGTCTCGTGTGCAATTGCGCATAGCAAAAGCGCACACGAGCATACAGGTACAGCGGGAGCATCCCGGCCTTCCCTGCGCAATGGCTTTACGGCTTACTTCGTGCTCTTCTCGGAGAACGGCTCTTTTGCCTCCGTCGCCGACGGGATAATTCCCGCCGACTTAACGCCAGCACCGCGGCGCCCGAACCACACGACTTCGCCGTACGCCTCCTGCGCGTACGTCTAGCGCGCATTCAGCGTCCATCGCATCTCACCGCACGTTCGTGACGATCGCGAGCGCCCCTCAATGGGTGAGACGGGCGGAATATGCGGCTGATTTGCCTCTCGCGTGAAGCGAAATATTTTTGATTCTTTTTGATTGCTGGGCTTGACACAATTTCTGAAAATCAGAAGTGACTTGCCTGATCGCCTCTGCCGACCTTGCAATCGCTGGATGTTCGATGCAGCAGTTCGTAGGGTGGGCGAAGCGCACGCGTGCCCACCATCACTTGCACCGAACGTTGGAATGGTGGGCACGGCGCAAGGGCGCCTTTGCCCACCCTACGGCGCTGAAAATCAAAAGTGATTTGCCCGTATTGGTCGCAGACGTGCAATTGACATTCCGCTTGCGTAGGACGCAAAGCGTTTTGCAGATCGCAGGAGCCTGCTATTTCGTCGCCTCGTCCGTGATGTCGTTCAAAACCTTCGTAAACGCCGCGTAGTTGGGCGGGGTCTCCAGTCCATGCCGCGGATAGATTGTCTTATACAGATAGTCGGCTGAATTATAAGACAGCCATACCTTGCCCTGGTCATCCTCCCAAACGAGAGCCTTCGGAGGATTGTCGATCGCCAGCAATGGCGTCTTCGCCATTACCGGCGTGCCCAGTTTTGGATTGCCGAAGATGAGCACCGTGCGCGGGCGCATATCGATCCCGAACTTCTTTCCCGCAGCGGCGTGGTCGATTTCGGTGAACACAATGAACCCTGCGCCCTCCCTTGATTTGACGGCCGCCGCAAAGCGAGAAATCGTATCGTTCACCGAGTAGTTGCTCGACTTCGTAATGATACCGTCGTTCGCGAACGCCGGCGTCACAAACAGGAGCACCAAGAGAGCGACAATGAATTTCATGTGACTTCTCCTCCTAACCGGATTTCCAACTTTCAGGTAACCGCCATGATCCTTCGAGTTCAACCTGCCGACACAACTTCTAGAACCGCGTGGTCAAATTGGTCAGCCATTCCGGAGAAAGTTCGACCAGGAAGGCTTCGAGCGCCTTGTCCGCCCCCGAGATGACGAGCATGCCGACGACGAGAAGCAAAAGGCCCAGCACAAACTTCATTCCGCTGCCCGCGGCTAACAATCGGCCACGCCAGCGCGCCATCGTTTCCCGGGAGAGCCATCCCAGCGCCAACAACGGCAGCGCCGCGCCGATGCCAAACGCAAGCATTGTCAGTGCGACCTGACCAAGATCCTTGCCCTGGGCGGCCAGCAAGGACGCTGCGCCAAGCGTCGGCCCTACGCAAGGGCTCCAGACGGCGCCCAGCAGGACCCCGATCCAAAACTGCCCGGCAACGCCGTTTGCGCGGCTCGTGACCAGCCTGCTGTCGGCCCAATTTCCGATTGGGCCCGCAGCAACCGCGATCTGCACCTGTAGTCGCGGAACGACAAGCACGATGCCGACAAGCATGATCAGCGTCGCCCCGACATAGCGCAGCCGGTCGGCATCCAATCCGATCGAATGGCCGGCCGTCGCCAGAAATAATCCGATGCCAACAAACGAGAGGCACAACCCGCCAGCAAGCGCCAAAGGTCCCTGACGGTGACTGGATGCCGCGGCCGCCAGGACGATTGGAAGTATCGGGAGTACGCAAGGTGAAAGGATCGACAGGATTCCTGCGAGAAACGCCAAAAACGTACTGCCGATCGTCATCGCCGGTATCCCATCGCTAAGCCGACTTTACCGGCACGCCCATACGTGTCCGCGCGCCCCCGGCGCGCACCAGGACACTCCCGCGACTGCGCCTCGTCGCGAGGCCAAACCCAACGGTGTGCGCGGGTCGCCAGTAGCCTTCATCCAGTGTCACTAGCCTACTCCAATAGGTCGACGAAGTTAGACGGCTTTCGCGACCGTGGCGAAGATCGAGTCCCGCTTGGTATCGCCGACCGACCGGGCCGCTTCCTTTTCGCCCTTGAAGGCAATCAGGGTCGATTGCGCGCGGACGCCAAACCGCTTGAGCAAATCCTTCTGGCTGTCGAAATCGATGACGAAATAGACGAGATCCTTGAACTTTGGATCAGCCCTTAAATCGCTCAGGATCGGCTCCTGTGCCTTGCAGGTCGGGCACCACGGCGCATGAACCGCAATCAGAATTGGCTTGCCGGCTTTCTGGGCCGCGGCGAACGCCTTGGCATCGAACGCATGCGCGTTATCGGCGAACGCCGGCGAAGCGGCGAGTGTTCCGGCGGCGAGCACGGCTCCAAGAATGAATCGGCGGGTCAGCATGGTATTCTCCTGGTTGATCGGGATGAGTTACGGTTTGGAGGCCGCAAATGTTACGCGCCTGCACGCGTAGCGGCATGTATTTCGCGGAGCTCAAGGCTGAGAGGTTCCAGGCAGCCCGGCAAGGGTTAGCGGCTTGGCGAAAGATTCTTACCTGTCGTGGCCGGACGGGCAGGTGTCAGGGCTTCGGGTCAAGAGAATGAGCCCTCGGATGCCCGGGTTCCGGTTAAGGAAAATCCGCCATATTGCCAGACTTCCAGCGCCGACGCTGGTTCGTATGCCCCGTCATTCACCGGGCAGGGTTCCCGCGGGCAATGGTCGGCTTGTGCGCCTTGCAGATCAGCGACGGTGGAAGCTCACGCAAAAAACGCGGCGCCAACGAGCCGCGTTTTGCTGGTAGGGTGGGCAAAGCGAAAGCGTGCCCACCATCAGGAAGCGTGCTCAATGATAAATGGTGGGCACGGCGCAAGCGCGCCTTTGCCCACCTACGACCGGCTACGACCCCGCGTGGCCTCAGCCTGCCACCGCCGCTGCCGGCATGTCGCGCTGGCGCTTCATGACGATCTTGTTGAGCGCGCCGAGATAGGCCTTTGCCGAGGCGACCAGCGTATCCGGATCCGCTGCACGGGCGCTCATCGAGCGCCCCTCATGGGAGAGACGCACCGTCACTTCGGCCTGCGCGTCGGTGCCTTCGGTCACGGCGTGAACCTGGTACAGCTCCAGTTTCGCTTCGTGCGGCACCAGCCGCTTGATGCAATTGAAGACGGCATCGACCGGCCCGTTGCCTTCGGCTTCCTCGATCCTGGTCTGGCCTTCGACGTCGAGCTTCATGGTGGCGCGCTGCGGGCCGTGGGTGCCGGCGATCACCGTCAGCGAGGTGAGCTTGATGCGATCGTGCGAGGCCGCCATTTCCTCGTCGACCAGCGCCTCGATGTCCTCGTCGTAGATGTCCTTCTTGCGGTCGGCCAGCGCCTTCATCCGCGCAAAGGCATCTTCGAGCTGGTTCGGGCCGAGCTTGTAACCCATCTCTTCCAGCTTGTGCACGAACGCATGACGCCCGGAATGCTTGCCCAGCACCAGCGACGACTGCTTCAGGCCGACCATCTCGGGCCGCATGATCTCGTAGGTGGAGGCGTCCTTCAGCACGCCGTCCTGGTGGATGCCGCTTTCGTGCGCGAACGCGTTACGGCCGACGATCGCCTTGTTGTACTGGACCGGGAACGAGGTCGCCGCCGAGACCAGTTTCGAGGCGCGCGTCAACTGCGTGGTGTCGATCTTGTTCCACCACGGAAACTTGTCGTTGCGCACGTTGATCGCCATCACGATCTCTTCGAGCGCAGCGTTGCCCGCCCGTTCGCCGATGCCGTTGACGGTGCATTCGACCTGCCGCGCGCCGCCGGCGATGCCGGCCAGGGAGTTCGCCACCGCCATGCCGAGGTCGTTGTGGCAGTGAACGGAGAAGATCGCCTTGTCGGAGTTCGGCACCCGCTCGATCAGCGTCTTCATGAAGTGGGTGTATTCCTCCGGCACGGTGTAGCCAACGGTGTCGGGAATGTTCACCGTGGTGGCGCCGGCCTTGATGACGGCTTCGACGATGCGGCAGAGGAAATCCATCTCGCTGCGGGTACCGTCCTCGGCCGACCATTCGACGTCGTCGATCTGGTTGCGGGCGCGGGTGACGTTGGCGATCGAGAGCTCGACCACCTGCTCCGGCGTCATATTCAGCTTGACGCGCATATGCAACGGCGAGGTCGCGATCACGGTGTGGACGCGGCCGCGCTTTGCGAACTTCACCGCTTCGGCGCAGCGGTCGATGTCCTTGGGATGCGCGCGCGACAGGCCGGCGATCACGGCGTTCTTGGAGCGGCGGGCAATCTCGCTGACCGCCTGAAAATCGCCTTCCGAGGTGATCGGGAAACCGGCCTCGATGACGTCGACACCCATGTCGTCGAGCATTTCGGCGACCTCGAGCTTTTCCTCGAACGTCATGGTCGCGCCCGGGCACTGCTCGCCATCGCGCAATGTGGTGTCGAAAATAACGACGCGGTCCTTCTCGGACTTATTCGCTGATGTCATATGCTGAATTCCTTTTGGGTCGTAGCGCCATCTCTCATGGACGCTGAAGGGTCTGGTGATCTCGCTCAAAACCCCTGAGTGCCGAGGCGCAAACGCCCAGACGGCCCTCAGGGGCCGATAAGAAGCAGAAGCCCGCCAAGAAGCAGGGTGGGCGCGGACGCAGCCGGAAGCGCAGGGGCAGCCTTGGCCGCTCCACCCCGAACCCCGTACCTTTCGCTGCGAATCAGCATTGCCAGACCCTTAAGGACGCTCAAATCTCGGCCAAAACCATTGACGGTTCGTTGCCGGGACGCCGTTCCGGGGCTGTTCTAGACGAGAATTGCCGCCCGCCGCAATGCCAAAAGAGGGTCAGAAAGGGTGACCTAACGGCCGGGCACCCGGAAGCGCTTTCCGGCGTTACCAATTTGTAGCGTCAGGTGAGCATCAAATGGGCATTGAGACTGAAATCAAATTCCAGATGCCGCAGCGCAATCTCGGGGCATCTTCCAGATTGACGGTGCGCGGCTGCAAAATCGGCAAGCGCTCGGAGAGCGATCTCGTGTCGACCTATTTCGATACGCCGAACCAGAAGCTGAAGCGGCGTGGACTTCTGCTACGGATAAGGCGAGCGAACGGCAAGCACGTTCAAACGATCAAGAAGACGTCCGACGTTCGGTTCAGCCGCGGCGAGTGGGAAACCGAAATAGGAGGTCGCAGCCCCGATCTCGGCAAGGCGGACGGCACTCCACTTCAGGAGCTTGCCTCGAAGAAGCTGCGGCGCAAGCTGAAGCCGATCTTTGAGACCTCGGTGCATCGCATCACCTTGCCGGTCCGCACCAAGCGGAGCGAATTGGAACTGGCCATTGATCGCGGCAGAATCATCGCGGCAGAGCATACAAGGCGCATCGAGGAGATCGAACTCGAATTGAAAAGCGGACCGACAACGGATCTGTTTCGCGTCGCGAAAGCTCTGGAGCGAAAGCTGGCTGCCGAGCTCTGTTTGAGAGCGAAGGCAGACCGGGGGTACGATCTCGTCAATGGCAACAGCACTCAAACTGTCTTTGCCGAGCCGATCGAGCTTGATAAGCGGATGAGCGCAATCGAGGGCTTCCGGGCCATCGCCCGCTCCGCGCTTCGTCATTTTTCCGGAAACGCCGACGCCATCCGTAACCTTGATCCGGAAGGCGTGCATCAGATGCGGGTCGGCCTGCGCCGGCTGCGTGCGGCCATCTCGCTGTTTTCGAAGGCATTGCCCGAGGCAAAGACCGAGGCGATCAAGACAGAACTCAGGTGGCTGACAAACGAACTTGCGCCCGCCCGCGAGCTCGACGTCTTCCTGGAGGAGAAGATTGGCCCTGTCGCTCGTGAAATAATATCGCAGCGGGGCGGTAAAGCCATCGCGAAGCAATTTGCCGACAAACGTGCTGAGGCGCTCGAGCAGGCCAGGAAGGCTGTCAATTCACCGCGATGCCGCGCGCTGCTCGTCGATGTGCTCGAGTGGATAGAGGCGCAGCACAGCCGCACAAACGGCGCCAACAGCGAACTTGGCGAATTTGCCGCAGAGCTCCTGGATCGGCGCATCCGGAACGCACGGAAGGACGCCGGGAAGCTGCAAGCGATGACAGCGCGTGAGCGGCACAAGTTCCGGATCAGGATGAAGAAGATCAGATACGCGGCCGAGTTCTTCGAAAGCCTTTTCCAGAGCAAACGCGAGCGAAAGATACTCGCGCGCCTATCAAAACATTCGAAGAAGATTCAGGATGCTTTGGGTTCGCTCAACGATTTCATGGCGGACCGAAAAATGGCGGCAGAGGCCGCGCTCCAGGCTCCGCCGCAAGACAGGCGCGCCCGCGCCTTTGCGTCAGGCATTATCGTTGGCCGCGAGGATGAGCAGGCAAGGCCTCTTATGAAAACGGCCGCGAAGGAAGTGCGTGCGCTTCGCCATCTTTCCGGACTTGGCTGATACTATCCTCACCGGCATTCGTAGGGTGGGCAAAGCGCAGCGTGCCCACCATTCCGCGGCGTACTCGGCACCAATGGTGGGCACGGCGCAAGTGCGCCTTTGCCCACCCTACTTCGCTGTGATGGACGCACCGGCAGGTTCCCTCCCCCTCGTGTCCGCCGAAGCCTTGGCGAAGGCGGATGCGGGGATGGAGCCCAACCAGCGTGCTCACATCACGTAGTGGCTCACGCGAAATGCTCTCACCTCGTCTTCCCACGCGACGTCGCGCGCACGCTCGATGGCGGGCGACCGTAGAGTTCGGCGAACGCGGCGTTGAAGCGGCGGACGCTGCCGAAGCCCGCGCGGAAGGCAATCTCGGTCATCGTGTCGTCGGTGGTATCGAGCAGCCGCTTGGCGCACTGGATGCGGCGGGTATTCGCGACCTGCTGCGGGCTCGCCCCGACATGGCGTTCGAACAGGCGACCGAGATGGCGCGAGGTGATCCCAAGCTTCTCCGCCAACCCAGTGACCGATCCGCGCTCCAGCGCGCCGCCATCGATCAGCTTCAGCGCGCGCGCCACGGTGGAGCGTGTCCCGTTCCACGCCGGGCAGAACGGTGCGGTCTCGGGGCGGCAGCGCAGGCATGGCCGGTATCCTGCCGCCTCGGCCGCTGCAGCCGTCGGGTAATAGGTGACGTTGTGCGTCAACGGGTGCTTCACCGGGCAGACCGGGCGGCAATAGATCCGCGTGGTCCGCACCGCCGTGAAGAAGCGGCCGTCGTAGCGCGCGTCGCGCCGCAGCCGCGCGGCGTTGCAGACCTCAAACCTCAGCATGCTCGAATTCTAGCGCGTCGCGCGGACGATGAAAGGGAGCGCGGATGATGAGGTCCGATTCCGGCCAGCGGCAACGGCCGGAGTGCCCTAGATCGGCGGCAATGGCATTCACTCTCCTCGAAAGGCAAAAAATGGATAATCCGACAGCCAAGGACGTCGTCCTCAACGCCTGGAAGACATTCTCGACGCGTGACGCCGGCCTGATCGCATCGCTCTTCACGGCGGACGCCGAATGGATCGCCCCTCGCCGCAACGCGACGGCGGTGGCGCTTGCGCATACCGATCACATGATTGGCCCCGACCAGATCGCCCGCTTCATCGCCTCCGAGATGCACCGCCTGTTCTCCGCGATCGACATCTCGTTCCGCGCTGTCCATGTCGACGGCGACACAGTGATCATTGAAGAGCGGATGCGCGCAACACTCCCTGAAGGACGGCCGTACGACAATGATTATTGCTTCGTCTTTGTCGTCGCAGGCGATCGCATCAGGCAGGTTCGCGAGTACATGGACACGCGAAAAGGCTGGCAGATGATTTTCGGGGAAACGGCGGAGCAATGTAGCGGCTAACGGCGGACCTGTAGCCCGAACTGTGAGGGACGCAGCGGCGGCAGGGTTCCCTCCCCCCTTGCGGGGGAGGGTTAGGGAGAGGGGTGCCACACGACGTGCCCTCTCAGTGTGAATTCCACAACGAGCGACCGAAGTTGAAAAGCCGATGTACTCATCGATCATCTCGCCCGGGGCTTACCCCTCTCCCCAACCCTCCCCCGCAAGGGGGAGGGAGCCTGACCAGTGTGCTCGCCTCACGCAGGCTAGGTAGAATGCAGCGAAACCTATCATCCAACCAGGCGGCGGAGGACCGTAAGGTGGGCACGGCGCAAGTGCGCCTTTGCCCACCCTACTTCGCGTTCCCCTCATTCAGCAGCGCCTCGCGCACTTTTGCGAATTCGCTGCGGTTGGCCTTGTCGACCTTTGGAAAATGCAGATCGAGTCTGTCGAGCGCGCTAACGATCGTCGAGCCGATCACCACGCGGGCGAACCATTTGTGGTCGGCGGGGACGACGATCCAGGGCGCCGCCTGCGAGGAAGTGTGGCGGATCATATCCTGGTAGGCGGCCTGGTATTTCGCCCACAGCGCGCGCTCGCCGATATCGGCCATCGAAAACTTCCAGTTCTTGGCGGGCTCTTCCAGCCGTTCGAGGAAGCGTTCGCGCTGCTCTTCCTTCGATACATTCAGGAAAAACTTCAGGATCACGGTGCCGTTGCGCGCCAGGTAGCGCTCCATCGCGGAGATGTCTTCGAAGCGCTCCTTCCAGATGTTTTTGGTTACGAGTTGCGGCGGCAACTTCTGCCTGTCGAGAATTTCCTGGTGCACCCGCACCACCAGGCATTCTTCATAATAAGAGCGGTTGAAGATGCCGATCCGGCCGCGCTCCGGCAACGCGATCATGCTGCGCCAGAGGAAATCGTGGTCGAGTTCCTTGGTCGACGGCTGCTTGAACGAAGTGACCTCGCAGCCTTGCGGGTTGACGCCCTCGAACACGCTCTTGATCGCCGAATCCTTGCCCGCTGCGTCCATGCCCTGGAAGATCAGCAGCAGCGACCAGCGGTCCTGCGCGTAGAGTTTTTCCTGGAAATCGTTCAGGCGCTTGCGGTTGGCTTCGATGATCCTGGTCGCCCTCTCCTTGTCGAGACTGCCCTTCTCGTTGGTGTTGTGCGACTTCAGGTGAAATTCGCCCGCGCCGTCGTATCGGAAGGGGGCGACATAGGGCTCCAGCTCATCGGCGAGCGGTTGTGAGGTTTTCTTGTTCATTTCGTCACGGAGGGCTTGGGTTGCGCCTTCAGTTTGTCGAGGACGCTACCAAGAATGCCCTTGGGCAGGAAGATGATGAAGATCACCAGCAAAACGCCGTAGACCAGATTGTCCCAGCCGACCGCCTTGGTGCCGAAGCCGATGCGTAGCCCTTCGGCGAGCAGGATGGTGATGATGGCGCCGATCGTCGGTCCGAGCGAGACATAGAGCCCGCCGACGATGACGGCGAACACCATCTGCAGCGACACGGCAATGCCGCTGACCGTGTCCGGCGAGATGAACATCTGGTACTGGCAGTACAGCGCGCCGGCGAGCGCGGTCATCAAGGCAGAGATCAGCGTGATCTTGAGCTTCTCGGCGGTTACGTTGACGCCGGCCGCAGCCGCCGCATCCTCGTCCTCCGAGATCGCCTCCATGGCGTAGCGGCTCATGCTGCGGTCGACCCAGCGCCAGATCAGAAGGCCCACCACCCAGACGCCGAGCGCGATCAGATACCACGTCGTCTTGTCGTCGAACTGCAGCGCCAGCAACCCCCGGCCGCTGGGCGCGCGGTCCGGCGTGTAGCCGAGCGAACCGCCGGTGTAATCACGCGTCGCGGTGATGACCTGCAGCACGATGCCGGACAGCGCCAGCGTCACCAGCACGAAATAGTGCCCGGTGATGCGGAAGCGGAAGCAGGGATAGGCGACCACCAGCGCCAGCAAGCCCGCCGCCACCATGCTGAGCGGAATGCCGATCCAGGGCGTGATGTCGAGGTGGTTCCACAACAGCGCCGTGACATAGGCGCCGACGCCCATGAAGCCGCCATGGCCAAGCGACACCAGCCCGAAGCGGCCCATGATCGACCACGAAGTGTAGGCGAACGACCAGATCAGGATCAGCACCAGGATGTGCAGATGATAGGGCTCACGATAGACGAAGGGCAGCGCGATCAGCGCAGCCAGTCCAACGGCCCAGGCGATGTAGCGGGAATTCACGAGCGCCTCGCCAAAAGGCCCGCGGGCCGGATGAACATCATGACGATGAAGAAGGCGAACGCCAGCACGTAGCCCCATTCGAGGTCGGAGTACAGGCCGCCCAGCGAAATGATCTGGGCGAACACGAACGCCGCGATGAAGCCACCGACGAAATTACCGAGCCCGCCGAGTACGCAGATCAGGAAGGTGATCGGCCCGAACGAGAGTCCGACGAAGGGGTGCACGTCGTATTGCAGCACCAGAAGACAGGCGGCGAGGCCGGCGAGTGCGCCGCCCAATGCCGAGGTGATGAGATAGATGCGCTTGGTATCGACCCCCATCAGCGACATGATCTGGCGGTCCTGCGCGACGGCGCGGATCGCCGTGCCAGTATAGGTGCGCTTCATGAAGAAGTAGATCGCCAGCATGCCGAGCAGGGCGGCGACGAAGGCGAGCAGCCGCGAATAGCTGAAATGCATGTCGCCGATCGCCAGCACCGGAAGGCGGATGCCGAGGTTGCGGAAGTCGATGCCGAAGGCGACGGTCGCAAAGCTCTGCAGGATGAACAGCACGCCCCCGGTGGCGAGCAACTGGTTGATGGGCGGCGCGGTGAGCAGCGGCGCGATGACGAGGTAATGCAGGAGCGCGCCGAGTGCTGCGACCAGCAGGATCGCGATTGGCGCTGCGACCCAATAAGGCAGGCCGAACACCTGGACCATGTAGTACATGCCGTACATGCCGATCATGACCAGCTCGGCGTAGCAGATCCAAGTGACGTCGATGACGCCGAAGATCAGATTGAGCCCGAGCGCCAACAGCGCGAGCACGCCGCCGAGCAGGATGCCGTTGACCACGGCTTCCAGCAGAAAGATGTCGAAGGTGTCGAGGAATGCCTGCATTTACTAGACCCCGAGATACGCTTGCTTGATGGTGTCGGTCGACAGCATCTCTTCCGACGTGCCGGACGCGCGGATGGTGCCGGCCTCCAGCAGGTACGCGCGATCGACCACCTTCAGCACCTGCTGCACGTTCTGCTCGACGATCAGAACCGTGAGCCCGCCCGAGCGAATTCGCTTCACCAGCTCGAACACCTGCTGCACCACGACCGGGGCGAGCCCCGCCGAGGGCTCGTCGAGCAGGAGCAATTTCGGATCCGACATCAGCGCGCGGCCGATCGCGCACATCTGCTGCTCGCCGCCCGACAGGGTGCCGGCCATCTGGCTGCGCCGCTCCTTCATGCGCGGAAACAGGTCGAACACGAATTCCAGCCGCTCGGCATATTTGGCGCGCGCGCCCGGCATGTAGGCGCCCATCTTCAGATTGTCGTCGACGGTGAGCCGCGGAAACAGCCGGCGGTTCTCCGGCACGTGCGCAATGCCAAGGTCGACGATGCGATGCGCCGGCGTCGCCACGACGTCGCGGCCTTCCATCGTGATCGAACCTTCGGTGGGGCGGATCAGGCCCGAGATCACGCGCATCAGGGTGGTCTTGCCGGCGCCGTTCGGGCCGATCACGCCGACCGCCTCGCCCGCCCTGACCTCGAGATTGATGCCGAACAATGCCTGGAAGCTGCCGTAACCCGCGTCGAGCGATCTGAGTTCGAGCATACTTTACACCCCTGCCCGCCGGCGCGCTTCCGCCGCCGCGGCCTGGCTCGAATCCGCATCCGTTCCGAGATAGACCTCGATCACGCGCGGATCGCTCGCCACCGCGCTCGGCAGGCCTTCGGAAATCTTCTCGCCGTGATCGAGCACCATCACGCGATCGACCACCCGCATCAACACGCCCATGATGTGCTCGACCCAGATGATGGTGATGCCGAGCTCGTCGCGGATCTTGCGCAGCATGTCGGCGGCCTGATCCATCTCGTGCTCGTCGAGCCCGCCGAGGCTTTCGTCGGCGAGCAGAAGTTTCGGCCCGGTGGCGAGCGCCTTGGCGAGTTCGAGTTTTTTCAGGCCGGCGGCACCTAAGCCATCGACGCCGGCGTGGCGGTTGGTCGGCAGGCCGACCATGGCCAGCGCGCGTTCGGCGGCCTCATCCGCCCTGGCGCGGCTGTGGCTGCCCTGGCCGTAATAGCCGGCGAGCGCCACATTCTCGAATATCGTGAGCCGGTGAAACGGCCGCGGGATCTGGAAGGTGCGGCCGATGCCGCCGTTGATGATGCGGTGCGGCGCCTTGCCCGCGATCTCCGTTCCGTTGAACACAATCGATCCTGCCGTCGGGATCAGCGTGCCCGACAGCATGTTGAAGATCGTGCTCTTTCCGGAGCCGTTCGGGCCGATCAGGCCGAGAATCTCGCCCTGCTCGACCCGGAACGACACGTTGTTAACAGCGGTGAAGCCGCCGAAGCGTTTCACCAATCCGTCTACCGTCAGCACTCCAGAACCTCCGTCTAGCCGTTTGCCCGGCTCTTACTGGTTGCTGAACGTGGTTCCCTTCGGCAGCGGCAGCACGGCCTCGCGCTGCGCCTGGCTCTTCGGCCACACCACGTACGACTTGTCGTCGACATACTGGATGACCACCGGGAACGAGCGCTCGTTCTGGCCGGCCATCTGGGTGCCCTCGCCGTGGAACTTGACGCCGAAGCCCAGCATGGTGCCGCCTTCGGGAATATCGGTCTCGAGGGCTGCCTTGCGCAACGCATCGGGATCGACGCCGCCATATTTCTTGATGGCGCGCGGCAGCACCTCGGTCAGGAACAGGTAGGTGTTGGACGCCGCCATGCCGACATGCGCGGAGCGAATCGCGACACCCGGCTTGGCCTTGTCGAACTCCTCGCCGACCATCTTGATGACCGGCGGCAGCTGCGGATCCATCGATTTCTGGTTGGCGAGCCAGATCGAGATCGGATCGGTGTTGAAGACGTAGTTGACGTCGCCACCGAGCCCTTCCTTCAGCTTCTCGTAGACGCCATAGCCTGCGCCGTGACCGACCAGCGCCGCGAACCTCAATCCCTGCTCGCGCGCCTGGCGGCCGAACAAGGTGATGTCGGGATTATACCCGGTGTGGAAGACTACGTCGGGCCGGGCGCGCTTCAGCTTGGTGATGAGCGCGGAAAGATCCGGCGCGGTGGCCGAATAGCCCTCCTTCAGCACGATGTTGAAGCCGGCCTTCTTGGCGCCGGTCTCGTTGCCCTTGGAGACGTCGACGCCGTAGGCGCCGTCCTCGTGGATGATCGCGACGCGCAGGTCCTTTGGCTCCTTGCCGAGCTTGGACTTTGCGTTCTGGGCGATGAAATCCATCGTCATCAGGCCGAACTGGTCGCCCGAGGCCTGCGGACGGAACACGTATTTGAAGTTCTTGTTGTCGAGCACGGCGGAAGAAATGCAGGTGGTGATCCACATGAACTTCTTGAGCTGTTCGACGCGCGCGGCCACCGGCACACATTGCGCCGACGAGTAAAAGCCGAGCAGCATATCGACCTTTTCCTGCTCGATCAGGCGGACCGCCTCGTTGATCGCCACGTCAGGCTTGCTCTGGGCGTCGGCGTAGACCGCCTCGATCTTGTAACCCTCGACGCCGGTCTTGCTGTACTGGTCGAGCATGATCTTGGCGCCGATATATTGCAGTTCGGAACCGCCGCCCGCGAGCGGGCCGGTCAGGTCGTAGATCACGCCGATCTTGATTTTCTTTTCCTGAGCCTCGGCGGAAACCGCCATCCCCAGCACCGCGATTGCGGCAGACAGCCCGACGAGAAGGCGTGCAGTCTTGCGCCCCGGCATGGAATCCTCCCTGGATTATTTTTTGTGCACTGCGTCTTTTTCTTGGTTGGCGCCTATCACATTGGTAGCGCGACCAGATGTCAAGCGCATTGCGCGCGTCACGGCCGGGAAGCGAGCTGCGCCTCGATGAATGCCGTGACAAAACGCGGCATTGCCGAATTCAAATCGCGCGCGCTGCGCACGAGGTGAATGGCCGACAGCTCCGGCTGATGCTGCGAGGCGAGGTTGCGCTCGATCCGCTCGCGCAGCGCGTCGCCCGGCATGTTGACGCGCAGGACGCGGATCATCGCGAGCGCAGGCCCGGTGTAGACGCAGTACCAATGCGGCTCGCTGTCGTATTCGCCGGGGGCAAGGCCGGTCTCTTCCTCCAGCTCGCGCGTGACGCTGCCGGATATATCGACCGCGCCGTCCCTGATATCGTCGAGGTCCGGCGTGCCTGACGGAAAATAGATCCGCCCGGCGTTGGAGGTGTGCTGGCCCATTTCGCCGAGCACGAAGGCGCCGTCGGCGCAGAGTAGCGCGGCCATGCCAAAACCGTTGAACACGGAAGCGTCGGGAAAGCCCCAGTCGCGCCAGGCCAGAAAACAGGCGAAGTCGGTTTCGAAATAGCTGGCGCTGAGACGGTCGCCGGAAAACACCGGGTTGCGCCCGAGCAGGACGCGGCCGTTCCATAGTGCAGGCTTTTCACGCTGCTTCTCGGAAAAATGCGCATCGATGGCCGCGCGCCGCGTGTCCGCGAACGGCCACGCGAATGGCTGTACGGGAACGTCAAGCGCGGTGACGCGATGAATGACCGGAGATGTTACGCCATTCATCGCTTCACATCGCTCGATTTCACGCCGATCCTATCCCTGCTTCACTTCGGATTGGCGCCTGTGGTCTTCTTGGCCTGCTCGACATATTTGTTGGTGTACGTCTTACTCACGTCGATATTGGCTTTGGCCACCTCGGGCGAGCCCTCGCTGAACACAGCGAGCACTGCGTCGGCGCCCTTCGGGTCCATCAACCCGGTTTGCGAGTACATCGGGATCGTGTTCTTCAGCGCGGCGAGATAAAGCGCCTTGTCCTTGCCGACCATTCCCTCGGGCATCTTCGCCATGATCTCTTCCGGCGAATGCGAATGGATCCAGTTGAGCGTATTGACGATCGCGTTGGTCAGCGCCTGCACTTCCTTCTCATGCGACTTGATCCAGGCCGTCGTGGTGTAGAGCGCGCCGCCCGGATACTCGCCGCCGAACACGGCCAGCGTGTCCTTTTGGGTGCGGGTGTCGGCCAGTATCTTCAAATCCGGATAGCTGCCCTGCAAAACGGTGACGGACGGATCGAGCATCACGGCGGCGTCGATCTGGCCCTGCTGCATCGCCGCCACCGCGGTGGCACCGAGGCCGACGCCGATCACCGCGGCGCTGGTCGGATCGAGGCCGTTCTTCTTCAACAGATATTTTAAGAAGAAATCGGTCGAGGAGCCCGGCGCGCTGACGCCGACCTTCTTGCCGGCCAGATCCTTGATCGATTTGATCTCATTGGTGTGCGCGGGCGACACCACAAGCACCAGGCCAGGATAGCGGTCGTAGATCACAAAGGACTGCAATTCCTGCTTCTTGGCGGCCAGGTTGACGCAATGATCGAAATAGCCCGACACCACGTCGGCGCTGCCGCCGAGCACGGCTTTCAGCGCGTCCGAACCGCCCTTGAGGTCGACCAGCTCGACGGCCACGCCCGCCTTTTCATATTCGCCGAGCTGTTTTGCCAGCACGGTCGGCAGATAGCACAGGCAGGCGCCGCCCCCGATCGCGATGGTGACCTTGCTTTGCGCTGCGGCAAATCCCGAGGTCAGTGTGAGCGCCAGCAGCGTAGCGGCCAGCCGGCCGAATAGTTTCTTCATGGGTTCCTCCATTCGTTGGGCGGCAAGATAGGGCAACGGGTGGAGCTTGAGAAGCTTGCACCGTCATTCCGGGGCGATGCGAAGCATCGAACTATGGGGCGCCCTTGCGCCCCTGAGAATTTCGAGATTCCGGGTTCGCCTCTTCGAGGCGCCCCGGAATGACATTACCGAAATCTACCCCCGCCCCTCCGCCGCCGTCGGACGCCACACCAGGAGCCGCCGTTCGGCCAGCGTCACGCCCATGTCGATCAATATGACGAAAGCCGACAGCACGAACATGCCGGCGAAGACACCGGCGACGTCGAACACGCCTTCGGCCTGCTGGATCAGGTAGCCGAGGCCGGCGGCCGAGCCCAGATATTCGCCGACGACGGCGCCGACCACCGCAAAACCCACCGACGTGTGCAGCGAGGAGAACATCCAGGACAGCGCCGAGGGCCAGTAGACGTGCCGCATCAACTGCCGCTCGTTCATGCCGAGCATGCGGCCATTGTCGAGCACGGTGTTCGAGACTTCCTTGACGCCCTGATAGACGTTGAAGAACACGATGAAGAACACCAGCGTCACGCCAAGCGCGACCTTGGACCAGATGCCGAGCCCCAGCCACAACGTGAAGATCGGCGCCAGCACCACGCGCGGCAGCGCGTTGATCATCTTCACATAGGGATCGAACACCGCGGCGACGCGCGGCTGGCGCGCGAACCAGAAGCCGACCAGCACGCCACTGATCGAGCCGATCACGAAGGCGAGAATCGATTCCCACAGCGTGATGATCAGGTGCTTCCAGATCACGCCTGACGAAAACCATTTGACGATCTGGCTGCCGACATCGATCGGGTTGGAGAAGAAGAACGGCGGCAGCAGGATTTTTCCGAACACCGGCACGGTGGTAAGGAACTGCCACACCGCCAGGGCTACGACGGCGACCAGCAATTGCAACAGGAGCAGCGTCGAGCGGGACATCAGCCTGCCTCCGCACTTTGCGTGGATTGTACGTAGCCCTTCATCACTTCGTCCTTCAACACGCTCCAAATCTCCCGGTGCAATTCGTGAAAGTCCTTTTCCATGCGGACTTCCGAAATGTCGCGCGGCCGCGGCAGCTTTACCCGCCAATCGCCGATGATGCGCGCGCTTGGCCCGGCCGACATGATCACGACGCGATCGGCAAGCGCGATCGCCTCTTCGAGATCATGGGTCACGAACAGCACCGCCTTGCGGTCGGCGTTCCATAATTCGAGCAGGAGATTGCCCATGATCTGCCTTGTCTGGGCGTCGAGCGGACCGAACGGCTCATCCATCAGCAATATTTTTGGATCACGTATCAGGACCTGCGCCAGGCCGACGCGCTTGCGCTGTCCGCCGGACAGCATGTGCGGATAGCGGTTGGCAAAGGCGCCGAGTCCGACCGACGTGAGCCAGCCCTGCGCGCGTTGCAGCGCCTGTTCGCGCGGCGCGCCCTTGATCTCGAGCCCGATCGCGACGTTGTCGAGCGCGGTCTTCCAGGGAAACAGCGCATCGGCCTGGAAGAGATAGCCGGCATCGCGGTTCAACCCGGTCAGCGGCTGGTCGAAGATTTTGACCGATCCCGCCGCCGGCTTCAAAAGTCCGGCTGCAACGTTGAGCAATGTCGATTTTCCGCAACCCGTCGGCCCGACGATGGCGACGAACTCGCCATCGGCGACGGACAGGCTGGCCTTTTCCACCGCCGTATAGACGCGGTCGCCGGCCACACGAAATGCCACCGTCGCATCGTCAAGCGCGACCGCTGCCGGCTGTGCGGTATCTGCCATGTTTCTCCCCAAGTCTTTTGGAGGGATGCCTTAGCGGTTGCGAGGGATAAGTTCAACGCGGCGTCCCCACATGGCAGTTAATCTTCGCCTTTCGCTTCAACGCAAGGTATAGTGCAACCTTTGACTGAGACCATCTGACCGATGCTTTCGGCCGCGGGGATTACTAATGGGAATGTCCGTTCTTATTTGGGAATGACATAGCGTCTATCTGCCGGACAATGAGATCAAATGGCTAAGGGTTACTCGCAGTTTTTATTTGCAACAACTGTGCTGCTTGTCACGAGTTCGATTGCTTGTGCCGCCAACGTTCAGAATTCGAACAATAAGCTTTGCGCCTTCAGCATAGAGGGGCCGATTACCAAGGGCGATTCCAATACGCTTGCTGCCGTGATCTCCAAAGCGCGCATTGATCAGTACGATGAGAGGACCAGCTCTATCTGCCTGAAATCCAACGGCGGATCTTATGTAGAGGGACTTAAAATATCCGAGATCATTTTTGATCGTGGCTTGTCGACGGTGATAGAAAGCGGCGCGGAGTGCTACTCCGCATGTGCGATCATTTTCATGTCTGGCGTTGCTCCCGGACGCGAAGTCCCAATGCGAAAGTTGAGTGTAGGAGGAGTGCTTGGATTTCATGCACCCTACGTCACCATGCCAGACGAAAAATACTCGAAAGACGACGTAGAACTGGTGGCTCAGGGCATGCGTACAGCAATCCATTCTCTCGTTCAGCTTGCATCGAAACAGACCCGCCTTCACGGCGGCGATTTCATTAAGAAGAGTTTGATTTCGCGAATACTAGAGAAGGGACCAAAGGAAGCGTTCTTTGTTAGGACCGTCTATGATGCAGCTCGATGGGACATCCTGCTTTACGACGCAATTCAATACTGGAAAAAACCCAGCAATGTCGATGCAATCAAAAACATCTGCTCTAATTTTCATTCTTCGAATATGGATGAAGAACAGGCTGCAAAAGCGACATACTCCCCCGTAGTAGAAAAGTATTCTTCCAAGTTTCACAAGGATGATGCTCGGATCTTAATCAAGGACGCCAGCACAAATGATACAGTCTGCGAACTTTACCCCAGAACTTTCAAGTCCGACGGCGCAGTAAACTTCTTCGCCTGTTCCTTTGACTATTGGTCATCCAAGAGTTTTGGAAATTGCCGGGAATACCTAACAGCACCAGCCATACTCGTTGGAAAGTTTGTCCCAGAGTTCTTAGCCTATGACCCTTCAACCTTGTTGTTGAGGCATAGAAATTAGGACTATTTAGTGTTGACGAGATGCCACTCGACGCAGTCCGCGGCCCGTAGAGATGTTTCTCCCCAAATCATTAGTGAGATGGCTTAGCGCTTGGCTATGATTAGTTCACCGCAGCAACGCATCATTTCATCTTTCGAATCTCCTCAGGGAAAGATTGAAAGTCAGGATCACGTGCCAACTCGCCCGATCACCCACGCCCATAACTGCCAGGCTTCAAACTTTAGAGGCTTCAAATGACCGAAGGAAAACCGTCTCCAACGCAGATGGTCATCAAAGAACTTGGCCGTTTCCTTGAAAGCAAAACATCCGAGGTTATTTGCATCAAAGGCCGCTGGGGCGTCGGCAAGACTTACGCATGGCGGCAGGCGCTAAAGCAAGCCGCCGCCAGCAACAAAATGGCTCTTGATACCTATTCATATGTTTCACTTTTCGGGACCACCAGCCTTGACCAACTGAAATATTCGATTTTCGAGAATCGCACTTCAGGTCACGCGATAGCGACTGGCGCCAATATGGAGACGTTTGGCCAGGGCATAGATACAGCGATAAAGGCCTTCGGCACCAAAGCTCTCGAAGCGCTTGCGGGAAAGACTGCAACCGACCTCGTGCAGTCCGGCGCATTCCTGATGGTAAGAAATCAGTTCGTCTGTATCGATGACATCGAACGCAAGGGAAAAGATCTCCGAGCAATGGATATCCTTGGCCTAGCGTCGACGCTTGTCGAACAGCGCAATTGCAAGGTCGTAATCATTCTCAATGACGAGCAACTCGATAACGAAAGCGAAAAGATTGACTTCCTCAAATATCAGGAAAAAGTCATCGACAGATCACTAGCATATTCACCCTCGCCAGAAGAGAGTATCCAGATAGCACTAGGCGACAATTCGAAATTCGGCGAAATGCTTGGCGAATTCTGCGCACGGCTCAATCTTTCTAATATCCGGGTTATCAAGAAGATCGAGAAACTCGTCTGGCAAATCTACCCCATTATCGAACACTACGACTCACAAATAGTAAAGGCGCACATCCACACGTTGGCGCTTCTCGGTTGGGCTCATTACTCTGAGCACGGGAAGCCCGGAGAGAAGGCATCAAACGAAAAGATCGTCGAGTTTATTTTCAACCGTTACGGCAAAGGACTTTACGGCCAAACACATAATCTAACTCCCGAGGAGGAGCGCGTAGAAGCACTCCTGCGAATGTACGGGTTCGGCAAGGTCGACGAGACCGACACTTTACTCAACAAAGGAATACTGAACGGCTATTTCGACGAAGATCAGATCAAGCACTTTGCCGATCTATCCACCGCGGCTCTCCAACAGAGCAAGATATACAGTCAATGGACCGCTGTATGGGATCGCTTTTACAACTCGTTTGATGACGACGAGAAGGAATTTGTGGAAGAACTGCTGGCGGCTTTTCAGGGAGCTGTCAAATACTTGTCTCTTGGCGACCTAAATCATTCGGTCAAAATCCTCAAGCGGCTCAAGTATGCTGCCGAGGCCTCCGCAATCCTTAAAATGTACATGGAGCAACGATCAGAAGAGCCGGTCTTTTTCGATCTCAAAGCAAGCGCATTTGGCGAGCAGATCGACGACCCAGATGTCAGGCAAGCTTGCAGCGAAAAATTACGAGCCAACGAGATCAAGCGCGAGTTGCACGAGATGTTGCTCGACATTTATAAGCGCAACGGTTGGAATTCCGGAGATCTGGAATACTTAGCGAATAGAAGCGTCGACGACTATTACGCAACTTTCAAAATTCCTCTTGGCAAGAACCACGGAAAAATTGTCGCTTCCGCCCTCCATTTCCGAGAGTTTGCCAATCAAGAAGAAGCGTATGTGACAATAGTTGAGAAAGCCGAAGAGGCGTTGAGGCGTATTGCGAAGGAGCATGAGTTAAACGCCATCAGGGTCGGGGGCCTACGCATCAGATGGCCGGATAATGCGAACTCCTGAACGTGGAGCTGCAACATTGGGCAAGATCGAATGTCAGCTTCGTCACTGATCACCTACAGCCATGTCGGCAAGACGTTCGACGCCGGCCGCGTGGTGGCCGTCGACGATGTCTCGCTCGACGTCGCCGAGGGCGAACTCCTCGCCATCGTCGGTGGCTCCGGCTCGGGCAAGACCACGCTGTTGCGGCTCGCCAACCGGCTGATCGAGGCTGACTCTGGGACCATCACGGTCGAAGGCGAGAATGTCCGCAACGTCGATCCGATCCTGTTGCGGCGGCGGATCGGCTATGTCTTTCAGAGCGGCGGGCTGTTTCCGCATCTGAGCGTCGCCGGCAATATCGGCATCACGCCAAAGCTGCTTGGCACGCGGCCCGCCGAGATTTCCGCGCGGGTGGATGAACTGCTCGACCTTGTCAGGCTCGACCGCACGCCATATCGCGACCGGCTGCCGCATGAACTCTCCGGCGGCCAGCGCCAGCGCGTCGGCGTGGCGCGGGCGCTCGCCGCCCGCCCGCGCATCATGCTGATGGACGAGCCGTTCGGCGCGCTCGACCCCCTAACCCGCGACGCGCTCGGCGACGATTTTCGCGAGCTGCACAGGAAACTCGGCCTGACCACGATCATGATCACCCATGACATGAGCGAAGCGATCCTGCTCGCCGACCGCATCGCGATCATGAGCGACGGGCGGCTGTTGGCGCAGGGCACGCCGGCCGAGCTTTCCAAATCCGACGACGCTTACGTCGGCGAACTCCTGCGCACACCACGGCGGCAGGCCGAGCGGCTGGGCGCATTGCTTCCTCGCGAGGGTGCGGCATGAGCATCTTCGCCGATCCACGCTGGGGCGAGGCATTGGGCCACCTGCCCGACTATCTCGGCAATCACGTCCGCGTCAGTGTCGCCGCGCTGGCGCTGGGTTTGCTCGTCAGCCTGCCGCTCGCGATTCTTTCACGCCATCGGCCGGTGATGCGCGGCGCGCTGCTCGGGCTCGCCAGCATCGTGCAGACCGTGCCGGGGCTGGCATTGCTGGCGCTGTTCTATCCGCTGCTCCTGGCGCTCGCGGCGTTGTCGCTGTCATGGTTCGGCGTCGGCTTTTCCGCGTTCGGATTTTTGCCCGCGGTGCTGGCGCTGGCGCTCTATTCGATGCTGCCGGTGCTGCGCAACACCATCACCGGCCTGCAGGGCGTCGACGCTGCAATCCTTGAAGCGGCGCAAGGCGTCGGCATGACGCCGCGGCAATCGCTGTTCACGGTGGAATTGCCGCTGGCGCTGCCGGTGATGATGGCAGGCATCCGAACTTCGGCCGTCTGGGTGATCGGCACCGCAACGCTGTCGACGCCGATCGGCCAGACCAGCCTCGGCAATTACATATTTGCAGGGCTGCAGACCCAGAACTGGGTGTTCGTGCTGTTCGGCTGCGTGGCCGCCGCGGTGCTGGCGCTCGCGGTCGATCAGTTGCTGGCGCTGATCGAAGGCGGCTTGCGCCACCGCAGCCGCCTGCGTGCGGCGCTTGGCGGCACCGGCATCGCAGCTTTGGTCGTTGCCACGCTGGTACCGACGATGATGCGCTCGCAGGCGAATTATGTCGTCGGCGCCAAGACCTTTGCCGAGCAATATGTGCTCTCCGCATTGATCGCGCAGCGCCTGAAGGCGGCTGCGCTTCCTGCAACGACCCGCGAAGGTCTCGGCTCCAACGTGATCTTCGAGGCGCTCGCGGCTGATGATATCGACGTCTACATCGACTATTCCGGCACGCTGTGGGCCAACCAGTTTCACCGCACCGACATCAAGCCGCGCCAGGAACTGGTGGCCGAACTGAAGACGATGCTGGCGCGGCAGAACATCACGCTGCTGGGCGAACTCGGTTTCGAGAATGCCTATGCGCTGGTGATGCCCCGCAAGCGCGCGGAGCAATTGGGCATCCGCACCATCGCCGACCTCGCCTCGCGCGCGGCGAACATGTCGATCGCCGGCGACTATGAATTCTTCTCGCGCCCCGAATGGGCCGCGCTACGCAGGGCCTACGGCCTGTCGTTTCGCGGCCAACGGCAGATGCAGCCGGACTTCATGTATGCGGCGGTCGCTTCCGGCGAAGTCGACGTCATCGCGGGTTACACCAGCGACGGGCTGATCGCGAAATACGACCTGGTGACGCTCGGCGATCCCAGGCACGCAATCCCGCCCTATGATGCGATCGTGCTGCTCGCGCCGAAGCGCGCCAATGACGAGGCCTTGCGCAAGGCGCTGACTCCGCTGCTCGGCAGGATCGACATCGCCACCATGCGCGAAGCAAACTTGCGCGCATCCGGCAACGATGCCGCGAGCTCGCCGGACGCGGTAGCGCAGTGGCTGTGGGAGAAGGTGGGGAAGAGGTGAGGAGTTGCGTGCCGCGGTCCATCCCCGTCATTGCGGCGAAATGGATTGCTTCGCTTCGCTCGCAATGACAGGGGTGGGCGGTCGGCACGCATCCAATGAGTTCGCGAACGGCGTCGCTGCGTAGGTGGGCACGCTGCGCTTTGCCCACCCTACCAGAATGACGGAAATCAAAGCCCCTTGATCATGCCGGCATCGATCAGAAGCCGGTTGAACCGGCGCGCCTCCGCGCCTTTCCTGCAGTCATAGAAGGCTCCCTTGCAGCGGAGCATGATGTTCTTCTGCTCTGCAAAGGTCGGATCGAGCGGGATGCCGGCGGCTTCCTGCAGCACGAGGGGGATGTACGCCGCGTCGAGCGTTTCGAGCGCCGATGACAGGTTGCGCGGCTCATAGTTGATGCCGTCGATGGCATAGTAGGTAGAGAAGTAGCGTGGATCGGCGGCCATCACCCGTTTCGCCAGCGTCGCCTGATCAATCCCGGGCTCCAGCATCTTTTGCGAGATCGCCGGCTGGTGATCGCCGAAACGCAGCACGAGGAAGGACTCGTCGGGATAGTCGCGCTTCAGCCGCTCGGTGAATTCGCGATAGTCGTTGGCCGTCATGGTCTGGCGCCGTATGTATTCATCGACCTCCGCCGTGTTGCCCGGCGGCGTCCAGCCCGGCGGGGTCAGATCGGGCCGGTAGACGTCGGTCCAGGGAAAATGGTTGGCCGTGAGGTAGACGAACATGAAGACCGGCGCCTTCTCAGGCTGCTCGCGCGCAAACACCTTTAGCGCCTGATCGAAATAGAACTTGTCGGGCTGCATGTCCTGGTTCACGCCCATATCCGCCATGTCGACGAAATGGCCGACGCCGGCTCCCTTCTGAAAGGTGCGCGCGCCAAGGAAGTTACCATAGGTCGGATAGAGCGAGAAGGTCTTGTACCCGCAGTTCCGCAGCGCCTGTGGCAGTCCACGGGTCACGCGACCCGCGGTTATCCTCGTCACGTAGAACTTGAGATCGCCGAACGACCGCGCCGACAGGCCTGTCAGCACATTGAACTCGGTGTACCAGGTCGGACCGCCGGTTGCCTCCGCCATCATGGTGCGCTGCTTGCCGTCGCTGGACTTGAAGTAGTCGGCGTATCCCGCCGGCACCTTGATGCCTGGCGCGGACGTGACGTCGAAGCTCGACTCGTCGAGCAGCATGATAATGTGCGGCCGCTTTGCGTCGGCATCGCAGGCAGCGTCAGGTGGCAGCGCCGAAAGGCCGGCGGCGTGCGCTTCCCGTGCGAGGAGAAGCGGCGCGTTTGCCGGCGGATCGGCGTCGATCCATCCCGTCGAAGCCAGTCGCGACACCGCCACCACGCCCGAGCGCGCGAGACTGGAAATGTGGTTGATGCCCTGGAACGGCTCCCACGGCTGCTCGGGCCAAGCGACCGACATCGCCGATATCGACGCAATGCTCGCGGCCAGACCGATCAACGCCAGGCGGCGCCGCACCCGGAACGGATCGAAACGCCAGACCAGCCACAACAGCGGCACGGCAACGATCCCCGCCATGATCAACTGCGTCTGCAATCGCGGAAACACCGAGAGCAGAAACGAAAACGTATCGCGATCGATGATCAGGAAGTCGAGGAACGTCAGGGTGAGTTGCAGGATGCCGAATTTGAAGCGTGACAGCTCGATCAGGATCACGATGAGGGTCACTGCAATCGCTGCGCAGACGCCAGGCCGCTGCAGCACGACCAGCAGGAAGCAGTTCACGAAAACCCACGCCAGCACCGCCAGCGTGATCGCAAACGGCCCGTATTCGCTGGTGAGCAGGACCACGAGCCCCGCCAGATGGACGGCGATAATCAGGCCAGCCGGGACAAAGAACCGGGCGCCGCGCGATTCCGCGCGGATGCTTTCGCTCATTCCCCGTTCAGCGGCGGCCGACATGTCTCGTCTCTACAGCCCTTTGATGAAACCTGCGTCGATCAATAACCGGTTGAACCTGCGCGCCTCGGCGCCATCCTTGCAGGCATAGAATACACCCTTGCAGCGGAGCATGATGTTCTTTTGCTCCTTGAACGAGGGATCGAGCGGAATGCCGGCGGCCTCCTGGATCACCAGCGGCAGATAGGGCGCGTCGATCGTGTCCATGATCGCGGAACTCTTCACCGGCTCGAAGTTGACGGCGTCGATCGCGTAGTAGGTGGTGAAGTAGCGCGGGTCGTGAGTAACGAACTTGCGGGCGACCCTGGCTTCATCCAGGCCGGGATCAAGCAGGTTCGAGGAAAACTCCGGCTGATGGTCGCCGTAGCGGACGATCAGAAATGGCTGCGCCGGGAACTTCTTTTTCAAATTGGCGACGAACGTCGCATAATCTCCGGCGCTCAGTGTCTGGCGGCGCAGATATTCGTCGACCACGGGCTCGTTGCCGGGCGCGCGCCAGGACGACAGCAGGTCCGGTCGGAATTTGGTTTCCCAGGGGAAATGGTTGGCGGCGAGATAGACGAAGGTGAACAGCGGCGTGTTGGCCGGCTGCTCGGAGATCAGATTCACGGCCTTATCGTAGAAGAAGCTGTCGGGCTCGATGCCCTTGGCGCCGAGCGCGCGTGCGTCATAAAAGTGCTGGATGCCGGTAGAGGTCTGGAAGCCACGCGCGCCCATGAAGGCGCCGTAGGCCGGATAGAGCGAGATGGTGTTGTAGCCGCAGCGGCGCAGCGCCAGCGGCAATCCGCGCTCGACCCGGCCCGAGGCGATGCGGGTGACAAAATAGGAGAAGCGGCCGAACGACCGCGACGACAGGCCGGCGAGCACGTTGTACTCGGCCATCCAGCTTGCGCCGCCGCTGCTCTCGGCCATGAACTTGCGCTCACGGCCGTCAAAGGACTTGAAATGGCTGCCATAGCCCGGCGGCACCTTGACGCCGGCAGCCTGGCGGATGTCGAAGCTCGACTCGTCATGGATCATGATGATGTGCGGGCGGCGGCCGGGCACATGGCAGGAATCGACCAGCGGCACCTTCAGCCGCTCGGCGGTCACGGCTTCCGATTCCATAAAACCGTAATTGACGAAGTCGGAAACCGCGGTCACGCCCGAGCGGGCGAATTTGGAGAGATAGCCGTCGTCGTAATAGCCGCGCCAGGCTTCATCGGGCCAGACGACGGAATAACCGGCCAGGCTTGCGAGACAGGCCAGCAGGCCGGCGGTGGCCGGCAGGCGGCGGATGCGGAACGGATCGAGCCACCACAGCGCGTACATCAGCGGCAGAATGACGAGGGATGCGCCGACCACGCTCCAGCGCAAGTTCGGAAAGATCGTGAACAGATACGCCGCAGTGTCGCGGTCGATCACCATCAGGTCGACGAAGTTCGCGGTCATCTGCACGACGTCGTGCTTGAGCCGCGACAGCAGCACCAGGAGCACGACCAGCGTCAGCGACAGCGCGGCCGACAGCGCCGGGCGCCGCAGCAGCGCGATGAAGAAGAAGTTCAGGGTGCCCCACGCCAGCGCGAAGCCCATCCGGCCGCCGAAATCGGTTTCGGTGTGCAGCAGGATCGCCAGCGCCGCCATGTGCGGTGCAGCAACGGCCGAAAGCCGCCAGAAGCCGATCGCCGCAAGGCCGGCGGCAAGGGTGGTGGCGGAGGGCCCTGGATTTGGCGCGGGCGCCATGGGAAAAACGCAACATGACCCGGCGCAATACAAAGCCTTGGCTGGCGACGACCAGGAGACGCACGACCCATCCGGAACCTGAGCCGTGTCACAAAAACGTAGTGGAATCGTCATGAACAGGCAATGAATTTGCCCTCGGGCGAACTACGTCGGGGCGAATACGGGGTTGCCGGGAGTGTTCACCGTCATTCCGGGATGGTCCGAAGGACCAGACCCGGAATCTCGAGATTCTCAGGGGCGCAAGGGCGCCCCATAGTTCGCTTCGCGCCCCGGAATGACTTCACCGACGTCGGACGATCCCCTCGATGAAAAGATCCAACACTGCCTCGGCGGTCCGTTCGGCTTCGGGGGTGGCCACGCCCCAGCGCGGAAAATGGCCGTCGATATTCATCCGGGCAAAACCATAGACCAGCGCCCGCCCGGCGATCTGTACCTGTTTGAGGTCGGCGCTGCGGAGCTGGCCCGCCGCAAAGGCTTCGGCGAGCGTTTGCTCGGTCAGCGCGATCAGTTCGGCATTGTCGCTGGAGATGGCGACCGCCCGGTCGTGATCGAACAAGCGACGGCTGGAAATGATTTCGAAATGGGTCGGGTTGCGCATCGCCCAGCGCAGGTACGCGAGCCCGAGGCAGCGAAAGCGGCCGAGCGGGTCGCCGGCCGGTGCCCCAGCAAGCGCCGCCTCGATCTCGGCACGGAATCGCCGCTGCGCCTCCTCCGCCACCGCCTGGATCAGGGCATCCCGGCTCGGAAAATGCCGGAACGGCGCCCCCGGCGAGACGCCTGCCCGGCGGGCGGCCTCCCGGACGTTGACCGCCTCCGCCCCGCCCTCGCCGACCAGTCGCAGCGCGGCGTCGATCAGGACGCGCCGGAGGTCGCCATGGTGATAGGGTTTTGGTGCGGCCGTCCGCGCAACGCGGCGGCGCGGCTTGGTGGTGGGGGATTTCGCGGCAGAAGGCTTGGCTGACGGACGCATGCCCTCTCCTACCATCACCAGGTCGTGAATGTAAGCACTGATTACACTGTTGACCTGATACGTACAGCAAATGTAACTGGTGATTACATCAGCAGCCCGGGGGAGCAAAACATGCCGACGCATCAAAAATGGTTCGAAGGCTGGCGGCTGTTCGCCCTGCTCGCGCTGACGCTGCTGGCCATGAGCATCTGGATCGCCGGCATGCGCGGCTTCGAGGTCGATGGCGTGCGCATGGTGATCCGTTTCACCGCGCGCACCTCGCTGTTACTGTTCTGCCTCGCTTTCGCAGCCGCCGCGCTGGCGCTGTTATGGCCGAACGCCTCGACGCGATGGCTGCGCCGCAACCGCCGCTATCTCGGCGTCACCTTTGCGGCCTCGCACGCCATCCACGCAGTCGCAATTGCCAGCTTCGCCGTGATGGACCCGATAGGCTATGCGGCGGCGACCTCGATTGCGTCGTATGTCTTCGGCGGCATCGGCTATGCCTTCATCGTCGCGATGGCCGCCACCTCGTTCGACCGCACGGCCGCTGCGATCGGCGCACGCGCCTGGCGCCGGCTGCATCTTGTGGGCGGCTACTACCTGCTGTTCCAGTTCATGGTGTCGTTCGGCAAGCGGATTCCCGACATGCCGCTCTACGCACTGTTCCTGATTCCACTCGTGGCGGTGTTCGCGCTGCGGATGATCGCGATGGCGCCGAAGCCGCAGAACCAGACGCTGCGGGCGGGCTAGTCGTCCTTCAGGTAAAACTTCCGTCCGAGACGGCGATGCACCGACATGACGGCGCGGTCGACGTCGCTGATCAGGCTGTCGCCGAGAACGACGTTGGGGATTTCCCAGTTCCGCCCCTCGCGGATATTGGGAAGCGGACGCACGGCGGGGACGGACGCCGTTTCGCATCCCGGTTGGCTGCGAAGCGCCGCGTCGGCGATCTGCGTCAGCTCGGCTCTGCTCTTTCCTGTCGTCACTGGTGGCCGGTGCCTTTGCTCATCCCTGCGGCGTCAGCCCGAGGCGCTTGGCGATGATCCGGTCGAGGGTGCGCTTGGGCAACACCGCCGCCATGAACTGGCGCATCGGATCCGGCGCGATGACGTAGCGCACCTTGGGATTGGGCCGCGTCAACGCCTCGAACACCTTTTCGGCGATCTGCTCGGCCGGCAATCCGTTCGCGCCGAGTTGCAGCATGAAGGCGCGGATTTTCTGCAGCGCCAGGAAATACGGCGAGTTTTTGTAGGTGGAGATATCGACCTCCTCGGCCTTGCTCCAGATCGGCGTCTTGACCGGGCCCGGCGCAATGATGATGACATCGATCCCGAACAACATCAGTTCGCGGCGCAGGCTCTCCGACAGCCCCTCGATAGCGTGCTTGGAGGCGGAATAGGCCGAAGTCAGCGGATTGCCGTTCTTGCCGGCGACCGAGGAGATCATCACGATCCGCCCCTTCGGCCCCTTCAGGGCCGGATCGGAGCCGAGCAGCGGCCCGAACGCCTGGGTCGCAATGATAGGCCCGATGAAATTGACCTCCATCTGGCGGCGGAATTCGTCCGCCGCGAGTTCGAGCACGGGACCTGCGACCGCAATGCCGGCATTGTTGACGAGGCCGGCGAGCGTTTCGCCGCCAAGGGCGGTGCGGACCTCGCGCGCCGCCGCCAGCACCGCGGCTTCATCGGTGACATCGAAGATCAGCGGCGTGAACTTCGTCCCGAACTCGCGCCTGAGGCGGTCGGCATCGGCCTGCTTGCGCACGCTGCCGAACACGCGGAAGCCGCGGTCGAGCAACAGCTTCGCACTGGCCCAGCCGATGCCGGTGGACGCGCCGGTGATGACAACAGATCTCATGACCTAAGCCCTTGTAAGAGGTTTAATGAAGTTCGTCGTGAAGGAATGCTTAAGCGCCGGCTCCGTGGGCTTCCTTCGCGGGGTGCAGCCAGCCTTGACGACGTCTTGTTCGGCAGATTGCTATTCGATTTTTCCCGGGAACGGTTTGGTGAGGATAGCAGCCGGACCGGAGTACCGGAAGCCGCGGCAGATGGCCGATCCGGTTCGACATCGGCGATTTATCGCGCGAAATCGCGGCATACGTCCCGATCGGATTGGTAAAGCAATTCAGAACGCAGAATTTGCAACGCGCGGACCCTGCTTCGACATGCGTCTGTCCGCAACAACCGCGGCCGATGCATTGCCCGATTCAGATGCAGTCGATCTGTATTCCACCGGGTCTCCGCCTTTAACGCAGGCGTAAGGCTCGACTCGTCATTGTGGGCACGAACCCTTCAACAACAGACAGGCTGCCCACAATGGTGCAACAGCCGGCGCACTCGATCATTGCCGAACTTGAAGATGCCGTCAGAGGCGGTTCATCCGCCAAGCGGGTGGAGACCCTGCGGCAGGTCACCGATCTCTTCCTCCATGACGGAGAACGCCTCAGCGACGACCAGGTCAAGGTCTTCGACGATGTGCTCTGCCTCCTGATCGCGCGCGTCGAGACGCGGGCGAAGGCCGAACTTTCCAAGCGGCTGGCACCGCTCGACTATGCCCCGTTCGAGGTCATCCAGCATCTCGCCTGGGACGACGAGATCGAGGTCGCCGGCAGCGTGCTGGCCCATTCCAGCCGGCTCGGCACTGACGTGCTGGTCGAGATCGCCAGCAGCAAGGGGCAGGATCACCTGCTCGCCATTTCCGGCCGCGCCGAACTGCCCGCCGCCGTCACCGATGTCATCGTCGACCGCGGCGAAGGCCAGGTGATCCGCAAACTCGCCAACAATGCCGGCGCCAGGTTTTCCGATCAGGGCTATTCCACCATCGTCGCCCGCGCCGGCGCCGACGACGAGTTGATCGAAATCCTCGGCCTTCGCGCCGATTTCCCGGTCAAGTTCATGGGCGACCTGTTGCGCCGCGCCAAGGAGACCGTTCGCGCGCGGCTTCTCGCCATCGCGCCGCCCGCGCTCCAGGAAGAGATCAAGCGGGTCCTGAACGAGGTCGCCCGCGAGGCGCCGCCACCGAGCCGGAGCTTCGGCGTCGCCGAGGAACTGGTGAAGCTGATGAAAGGGCTGAACGAGCTCGACGACGCGGCAGTGTACAAATTCGCGGAGTCGAACAAGTTCGACGAGGTGACGGTCGCGCTGGCGGTCCTCAACGACATGCCGATCGAGATGACCGCCAAACTGATGGAAGGGCCGCGGGCCGACCTGATCCTCATTCCCTGCCGCTCCGCACGCCTGAACTGGCCGACGGTCGAGTCCATCCTGCGTAACCGGCCGGTAAAGCCTCCGATCAGCGAGCAGACGCTGGAGATCGCGCAACGCGATTTCCGCAAGCTGTCGATGGAGACGGCCCAGCGCACCGTTCGCTTCTGGCAGTTGCACAACAAGATCGAGAAGGAACCGATCATCCGCACGCATTGAGCCTTGCCTGCGCGCCGTGGTCGCGGCGCGCGCAAGGTCCGAACCCGGTCACAGGCCATCCAGCGCGCGATCCAGCCAGCCATCGGCGCCGCCTCGGACCCATTCAAAGCCGAGCCGCCGGGGTAGATCGACGCCCTCGGGGCGAAGCATCCGCACATCGGGGTGTTCGAAACTGTCCGGCATCAGACAGAACCCAAGGCCCGCCGCCACCATCGCGAGCGCCCGCGCATCGCTGTCCGTCTGGGCGACGACCTTCGGCCGCACCTTCCAGGCATCGAGAATCCGCGACGCCGACTGCAACTGCTCGCAGTGCATGCGCACGATCAGTGGCTGGCCCGCCAATATCTCGGGCGAGACCGGCCCGCGCGGGAATGAGCGGGCCGAAACGGCCAGCGCCTGCCGATCTGCCGCCAATTCCAATTGCCGATGGCCGCGTGCGGCCGATCCGAGCGCCGTCAGGACCACATCGTAGCGGCCATTGGCAAGCCGCTGCCGCAGCTTGGCAAGCGGCGCATCTTCGGTCCGCCACGACCGCCCCGGCTCGATTGCCCGCAACCGCTCAATGCACTGCGCCACGAATGCCGGCGCAATCGTCGGCAGAATTCCAAGCCGCAGCGGCCTGCCCGACGGCCTGCCGCCGGACGCTGCCTTGAGCCGTTCGGCCTGGCGCAAAATCGATCGCGAGGTCTCCAGCACCTCTTCGCCCCGCGGCGTGAGTCTGACGCCACGCGCATGACGCTCCAGCAGTGCGAATCCCAGCTCGGCTTCGAGGGAAGCGATTGCGGCCGATAACGTCGGCTGCGTGACGAAGGCCCGGCGCGCGCCGGCGCTGAAGCTGCCCGCTTCGGCGACAGCCACGAAATACCTGATCTGCTTGAAGTCCATCCATAGAAGATATCTATGGCTCGATATCGGAGCAATCGCGATTGCCTAAGCCTGCGGCTAGACCGAGCATGGCGCCAGTCAATGCAGCCGGGAGAGGATCGATGGATCATCCGACACCGCAGATTTCCGCGCACGATGCGATCCGCGAACTGGTCGAACGGGTCACCTATGCGCCCGGCTATACCAAGGCCGTCGGCACCAGGGTCGAGCACGTAGAACCCGGCCATGTCGTGATGTCGCTCGCGAAAAGCGATGGTCTCGTGCAGGCGAACGGCTTCTTTCATGGCGGCGTCATCGCCGGGCTGGCGGACCATGCCGGCGGCGGGGCCGTCACCACCGCCATGCCGCCTGGCCGGTTCGCGGTGACCGTCAACCTCCAGGTCAGCTATCTGGCTCCGGCAAAGGGAGAGAAGCTGATCGCGCGCGCCCGCGCAATCCAGGTCGGAAGCACGATTGGCGTGGCGCATGTCGACGTGGCGTCGCTCGCTGACGGGACGGAGACGCCGTGTGCGGTGGCGATCGTGACGCTTCGCGGCGTCGACTTCCCCGCCAAATAAAAGCCACGCTGGGCTGGAGAACTGCGGCCCGTTCCGAAGATGGAAGGCATGTTGCCTTCGGGAGGCGATGCGAGGCTTGGTGATCCGGCACTTGAGGCGTCGGCATGATGAAGATCGATGCTTGGCCTGCTACTAGCGAAGATGGATCCCGTTTGATGAACGAGAATGCACATTAAGCAACCGAGTTTTGACTCGGTAAACGCTCATCTTTCCATCGCTAATGTAATTGTTGAACTGCCTCGCACCCAAGAATGTGCATTAAGCGTCAGTTCTTCGTTTTGACTCGCTGGCGCGCTTGGCGCGGCGGGCTGAAGAATGTGCTTGAGGCATCCATCCTTCAAGGAAACGGCGAGACCGCTTACGCGATCTCGCCGGACAATGACGATCAAGACTTAAGATTTGGTGTTTAAGTACCAGTCCCTCATCCTGAGGAGCGGCGTCTTCGCCGCGTCTCGAAGGATGAAGGCCCGTCCGTGGCCTCATGGTTCGAGACGGCGCTTGCGCGCCTCCTCACCATGAGGAGTTGCTTCGACCCGCCTTAGTTCTTCGTCTTGTCGACCAGCGCGCCCTTCTTGATCCACGGCATCATGTCGCGGAGCTTGGCGCCGACTTCCTCGATCGGATGCTGGGCGAGCTTGGCGCGGGTCGCCTTGAACGAGGTCTGGTTGACCTTGTTCTCCAGCATCCAGTCGCGGGCGAACTTGCCGGACTGGATGTCGGCCAGCACCTTGCGCATCTCCTTCTTGGTCTCGTCGGTGACGATGCGCGGGCCGGTGACGTATTCGCCGTACTCGGCGGTGTTGGAGATCGAATAGTTCATGTTGGCGATGCCGCCTTCATAGATCAGGTCGACGATCAGCTTCACTTCATGGAGGCACTCGAAATAGGCCATCTCCGGCGCGTAACCGGCCTCGACCAGGGTCTCGTAGCCGCCCTTGATCAGTTCGACCAGGCCGCCGCAGAGCACCACCTGCTCGCCGAACAGGTCGGTCTCGCACTCTTCCTTGAAAGTGGTCTCGATGATGCCGGCCCGGCCGCCGCCGATCGCGGAGGCGTAGCTGAGACCCAGGTCATGGGCATTGCCGGAGACGTCCTTGGCGATCGCGATCAGGCAGGGCACGCCGCCGCCGCGCTGATATTCCGAGCGCACGGTGTGGCCGGGGCCCTTCGGGGCGATCATCAGCACGTCGAGGTCGGCGCGCGGGTCGAGCAGGTTGAAATGGACGTTGAGGCCGTGCGCGAACACCAACGCCGCGCCCTTCTTCATGTTGTCGTGCAGGTGCTCGCGGTAGATGTCGCCCTGCAGCTCGTCGGGGGTCAGCATCATGACGAGGTCGGCCCATTTGGCGGCCTCGGCGACTTCCATCACCTTGAAGCCGGCAGCCTCCGCCTTCTTGGCCGAGGCCGAGCCCTTGCGGAGCGCAATCGCCACTTCCTTGACGCCGGAGTCCTTCAGGTTCAGCGCATGGGCGTGGCCCTGGCTGCCATAGCCGACGATGACGACCTTCTTGCCCTTGATCAGGTTCAGGTCGGCGTCGCGATCGTAATAAACACGCATGGTCGTTTCCTCAATCGATGGCCAAAAAGGGCCGGTTAATCAGGCATTTGGACAGGTGGGACCGCCGGTCGCCCGCGAATTTCCGGCGTTGTCTAGAGCATTTTCCCTCGAAGGGGAAACCCGTTTATGCATGGCCCGGTGCGGCATCATGCGTCCATGAAGACCGGGTAGAGCGAGGCCAGCAGCAGCACTGCCATCACGATGTTGAAGGCGCGCACCGCCCGGCGGGAGGTCAGGATCGGCCGCAGGGCGGTGCCGAACAGGGCCCAGGCCGTGCACGACAGGATGCCCAGGAGCAGGCTTAAGCCGACCTGGATCGCGATATTCCAGGGATACGCCGCGATCGCCGCATAGGCGGTGATGGTGCCGATCACCATGACCCAGCCCTTGGCGTTGACCCACTGGAACATCGCCGCGCCCCAGAACGTCATCGGGCGGCCCCGGCTGTCCTGATCCGCGGACGGCGGCTCGGACATCGCAATCGCCCAGGCCAGATAGACCAGGTAGACCACGCCGGCATACTTCAGGATGGTCTGCAGCACCGGATAGGCAATGAAGATGGTGCCGAGCCCGAGACCGACCGCCCCGACCATGAAGGCAAAGCCGACCGTGATTCCCATGATGTGCGGGATGGTCGGACGGAAGCCATAGGTGAGCCCCGACGACAGCAGCATGATGTTGTTCGGCCCCGGCGTGAAGAACATCACGGTGGCGAACATGATGAAGGCGATCAGCAGGGATTGCGACATGGGGGCCTCACGCGATCTTTGGCAGAACTTGTTTTTCTGAAGCCTTGGTAGGTTTGGACAGCAACATGACGGCAATGCCGCCGACCACGGTGACCATGCCGGCAAGCCGTAGCGGCCCGAACGTCTCACCGAACACGACGCTCGATGCAGCGGAACCGACGAACGGCACCAACAGCGCGAACGGCACCACCTGCGCCGCCGGGTAATCCCGCAGCAGCCGGCCCCACAGCCAATAGGCGATGCTGGTGGAGACGCCGCCGAGGCCAATCATGCACAACAAACCGGCGAGGGACATGTGGGTCAGCGCATGCCAGGTCGGCTGCGGGCCGTTGCTCACCAGCGTCAATGCAAACAGCGGAACTGCCGCGACCAGACACAGCCACGCGAACAGGTCGAACATCGGCACGCCCTGCGCGCGCCGCAGCAGCAGGTTGCCGGCCGCGAAGCTGAGCGGCGAGATCATCAATATCGCGAAGGCGCCGATGCTGAAATCGTAGCCGACGGTGCCGCAGATCATCAGCAGGCCTGCGGTGGCGATAGCAATGCCGATGGTCTGCCCCCCGCCCGGCCGCTCGCGAAACAACAGCGCGGCAAAGCCGATGGTGAACAGCGCCTGGCTCTGTACGATCACACTGGAAAGACCGACGGGAACGCCATAGGCGATGGCAAAAGCCTGGGCGAGAAACTGGCCGAGGAACAGCGTGAAGCTGATCGCGACCAGTACCGTCCAGGAAACCTTGGGCCGCGCCACGAACAGGCAGGGCAAGGCCGCGATGGAAAAGCGCAGCGTCGTCATCAATTCCGGCGAAAACTCGTCGAGCGCGATCCGGCTGGCGACGAAAGCAAGCCCCCAGATCACCGCTACCAGCACGGCGATGCAAACATCGGCCGGTTTCATTTTTTTCTAGCTCTGTTGATCCGGCTTTGGCTTGCGCAGGATGTAGGTGCCGTGCAGCGGCGCGTGGTAGTCGACCGATTCCAGCGTGAAGCCGATATCGGTCAGCATGCGCTCGATCACCCAACCGAAGGTCGAGTACTCGTCGCGCATATGGGTGACCACGCCTTCGCGCTGGAAATCGTGGTTCTTGATGGTGAAATCGGCCCACTGCTCGACATCGCGCTCGGTGCCGTCGGGCATGCTGACGAACACGATGTCGCGCAGGTAGAAATTCGCGCCGGGCTTCAGCGCGGCATAGATCCTTGCCAGCGCCACCGCCTTCCAGAAGTCCGGCAGATGGTGCAGCGTGAATTCGCTGACGATCAGGTCGTAGGAATTCGGCTGGTAGGCAAAGCTCAGAAGGCCTGCCGGCTGGGTGCGGATCGCAACCTTGCGGTCGCGGGCCTGGATATTGGCGAGCGCCAGCATCGCCGGCGAAATATCTATTGCGTCGACCTCGGCCCCCATCAACGCCGCTTCGCAGGCCAGTACACCGTTGCCGCAACCGATATCGGCCACGCGCCAGCCGCGCTGCACGCCGAGCATGGTGAGCGCGGCCCGTGTGCGCTCGTCGCTGTCGTCATGCCGGTCGTAGATCGAGGCGACCGCCGAATCGAGCCCGAGTCGCCGCCTTTGAGTGTAATACCAGTCACGCGCCAGCATGTTCACATCCCCTCAGGCCCGCGCCCGATCGCGGCAACGCCAGTGCGCGACACCTCGACAAGGCCGAGCGGGCGCATCAGGTCGATAAATTGACTGATCTTGGATGAATTGCCTGTGATCTCGAACACAAAACTTTCTGTCGTGGCGTCGATCACGCGTGCACGGAACGCATCCGCCAGCCGCAGCGCCTCGACCCGGCTGTCGCCGCGGCCACGCACCTTCACCATGGCGAGTTCCCGCTCGATCGAACGGCCGGTAATGGTCATGTCGACGACGCGGTAAACCGGGATCATGCGGTCGAGCTGGTGCTTGATCTGCTCGATCACCGTCGGCGTGCCCGTCGTGACGATAGTGATGCGCGAGAGATGTTTGTGGCTCTCGGTCTCGGAGACGGTGAGACTGTCGATGTTGTAACCGCGCCCCGAAAACAGGCCGATCACGCGCGCCAGCACGCCGGGCTCGTTCTGCACCAAGACCGAGAGCGTGTGCGTCTCGTTGGGATCGTGGCGCTCTTCCAGGAAGTAGGCGGATGCGGGCTGGTTCATTGTGGTCCCCTTACATATCCTCTCGTCACGCCATCGCCCGTTGGGCGGCTGTAGTGGCATCCGTGCCGATCCATTTGCGGAACAGATCAAAATCGATATTGCCGCCGGAAAGGACCAGGCCGACCCGCTTGCCGGCGAGCTTCTGCTTTTCCTGCAGCGCGGCGGCCAGCGGGGCTGCGCCGGCGCCTTCGGCGAGGTTGTGCGTGTCGGTCCAGTAGGCGCGGACGGCGGCTGCGACCTCGTCGTCCGTGACCTGAACGATGCGCGCGGCGCCCTTGCGGATGATGGCGAATGCGTCCGGATCGGGAGTGCGCGTCGCCATGCCGTCCGCCAGCGTGTTGCTGGTTTCGGTGGTCACCACCGTGCCAGCCACAAATGACAGTGCGTAGGACGGCGCTTCGGTCGACTGCACGCCGACGATTTCGGTTTTCAGCCCGAGCAGATCGCGCGCCATGATGCAGCCGGAGATGCCCGAGCCCTGCCCGATCGGCACGTAGAGAATGTCGAGGTCAGGCGCCGTCCGGAACAGTTCGAGCGCGTAGGTAGCGACGCCGAGCACCAGATCCGGATGGAACGACGGCACCATATGAAGGCCGGCGAACTGGGCACGGCGCTGGGCTTCTTCGGCGGCCGCCTGAAAATCCTCGCCATGCTCGACGAGGTCAGCGCCGAACGCGCGCATGGCGCGGTTCTTCTCGACCGAATTGCCCTTCGGCACGTAGATCACCGCCGGCACGCCGTGGCGGGAAGCCGCGAACGCGAGGCTCTGGCCGTGATTGCCGCGGGTGGCAGAAATGATCCCCGATATGTTCGGCCGCTCCCGCTTCAGCCGGTCGAGATAGATCAGCCCACCGCGCACCTTGAACGCGCCAATCGGCGTGTGGTTCTCGTGCTTGACCACGACGCGCGTACCTAGCCGTTCGCTGAGCAGCGGCCAGGCATGCGCCGGCGTCGGCGGCACCGCCTGCCCCACGATCTCGTGCGCACGTTCGAGCTCTCCGAGGTCAAACATGGGTTCTCGTCAACCTTCTCTCTTTTTGTCATCCCCGCGAAGGCGGGGATCCAGTATTCTAGAGACGCCCAGAGCTTAACGGAGACGCCGCGGCGTACTGGATCGCCCGGGCTTCTGCGTGAAGACGCGCTTCGCGCTTTCGCCGGGCGATGACAGCGGAATTTTTGTCTCGCGTCCTCATACCGAATCTTTGCCTCGCGTCCTCACACCAGCGCCTTGCCGCCGGCGAATGCCGCGGCGGTGGCTTCATCGGTTGCTTCCGCCGGCAGCAGCATTTCGTTGTGCGCCTTGCCGGACGGAATCATCGGGAAGCAGTTTTCCAGCGCGGCGACGCGGCAATCGAACAGCACCGGGCGCTTGACCTTGATCATCTCCTTGAGCGCGCCGTCGAGATCGCCAGGCTTGATCGCCTGGATGCCGACGCAGCCGAACGCATCCGCGAGCTTGACGAAATCCGGCAGCGCCTCGGAGTAAGAATGCGACAGCCGGTTGCCATGCAGGAGCTGCTGCCACTGCCGCACCATGCCCATGTACTGGTTGTTCAGGATGAAGATCTTGATCGGCAGCTCAAACTGAACCGCCGTCGACATCTCCTGCATCGTCATCTGCACCGAGGCATCGCCGGCGATGTCGATCACGAGGCTGTCGGGATGCGCGACTTGCACGCCGAGCGCAGCCGGCAGGCCATAGCCCATCGTGCCGAGTCCGCCCGACGTCATCCAGCGGTGCGGCTCCTCGAAGCCGAAGAACTGCGCCGCCCACATCTGGTGCTGACCGACCTCGGTGGTGATGTAGGTGTCGTGGCCGCGCGTCGCCTCGAACAGCTTCTGGATCGCGTATTGCGGCAGGATCACGTCATTGCTCTTCTTGTAGGCGAGCGAATTGCGTGCGCGCCATTTGGCGATCTCCTGCCACCACGCCTTGATATCCGGCTTCTTCGCTTCCGCCTTGAACACCTGCAGCAAATCGCCGAGCACGTTGCCGGCATCGCCGATGATCGGCACGTCGACGTGGATGTTCTTGTTGATCGAGGACGGATCGATATCGATATGGATCTTCTTCGAACCCGGCGAGAACGCGTCAGTCCGGCCCGTGATGCGGTCGTCGAAGCGGGCGCCGACGCACAGCATGACGTCGCAACCATGCATCGTCATGTTGGCCTCGTAGGTGCCGTGCATGCCCAGCATGCCAAGCCAGTTCTTTCCCGTCGCCGGGTAAGCGCCGAGGCCCATCAGGGTCGAGGTGATCGGAAAGCCGGTGACATCCACGAGCTCACGCAGCAGCTTCGAGGCTTCGGGTCCGGAATTGATGACGCCGCCGCCGGAATAGATCACCGGGCGCTTGGCGGCAGCCAATAGCGCCACCGCTTTTTGGATCTGTGCCGCATCGCCTTTCACCCGCGGGGTATAGGACACATGCACGTCGGACTTGCGCGGCGGATGATAGGTGCCGAGCGCAAACTGCACGTCCTTGGGCACGTCGACCACGACGGGTCCGGGACGGCCCGTGGTCGCAACGTAGAACGCCTCGTGCAGCACTTTCGCCAGATCGTTGACGTCGCGCACCAGCCAGTTGTGCTTGGTGCAGGGACGGGTGATGCCGACCGTGTCGCATTCCTGGAACGCGTCGTTGCCGATCAGATGCGTCGGCACCTGCCCTGTGATGCACACCAGCGGGATCGAATCCATCAGCGCATCCGTCAGCGGCGTCACCATGTTGGTGGCGCCTGGGCCTGACGTCACCAGCACCACGCCGGGCTTGCCGGTCGAGCGCGCATAGCCCTCGGCCGCATGACCGGCGCCCTGCTCGTGCCGCACCAGGATGTGCTCGACGTCGCTCTGCTGGAAAATTTCGTCGTAGATCGGAAGCACCGCGCCGCCGGGATAGCCGAAGATGTGCTGGACGCCGTGATCGATGAGGGCGCGCACGATCATCGCGGCGCCGGTCATCTGATTGGAGTCGTTGCTCTTGTCGGTCATGGTCTGCTCCGGATGCGCTTGTCGGCGCGGCTTCTTTCGATTGTCTGTTTTGGGAAATAAAAAAGGGCCCGAGAGGCCCCATGCACACCGCCCGAATTTGGATGGCCGCTAGCCATCCCCGGCGGTGTGCCTGGGTACGACGACGATAAGGAACTTGGTAATAATGTTACGCATTTCGCGGCTCGAACTTCCCAAAGGTTGCGCGGGTTATACCGTTCGGCCCCCGGAAGTCAAGGGACGGACGCTCTCGGCGCGATTTAGGCAGTGTAGCGGTGTTCCGGGCATTCGGCGAGGGGGAATTTTGGGCGTGCAGGCATGCGGAGAGACCATCGCATCACGTCGCCGTCATTCGGGGATTGGTCCGAGGGGCCAGACCACAGGCGCGCAATGGCACATGCTTTGAAGGGATCACGTGGCCGACTTCTCACCACCGACACAGCTCGGATATGGAGCTTTCTCTCCCGGAACGATCGGGCAGAGCTTGATCGGGCTCAGAGTCTTGAACCGATCCTGCCATTTCCCAACATCGATCTGCATGGGTATGTTCGACGGTGCAGCACGTTCGGCCCATTGAACGGTGTAGACATCGGTCTGCCCTTTGATGACCGCGATCAACGCTGTCTCGCTCGTTTTACCTGCTGTCGTGGGCGAAACACCGCACGACACCACTGCAACAGCAGCGTCGTAGCCGTTGAGTTTGTTTTCGCTCAGGAGCGTTACAGAATACGAACTTGGACACGCGACCTTGAAGCCCCCCGCCAAAGCATTGAGAAAAGCCTTCGGAGTCGCGTCCGGCTTGGTGGCGAGATCCCTTCGACCGGTGACGGAAATCATCTGAGTCCAACCGTTGATGGACTCGCCTGTCGGTACCGATTCTTGAATGTAGAAATCAGCTTTTGTCGTGACGAACGCAGGTACAAAGGCCCGCGGATAGCTCATTTTCAGCAATTGGCCGAAAATCGGAGTTATCGACGTGACCGAATACCCTTTCTCGCGGAGCTTATCGACGGTGCTAATTGCGTCCTCGCCTTCCGCCATAGCGCTGGTACTCGACGAAAGAACTGCGACAAGTCCGAGAATTCTTGCCGTATGCATTGATAGCGCCCCCTCGAGAACTGATCGCGCTGGTCGAAAAGATACAACCGAGAAATGAACGTATTATAAATCCACAACCTTAAATTCCTGGAGATGAGTCGGCTGCAGGCCAGAAGGGCCGGCTCGTCGCAGCTTCTCGCAATCCGCGCTCATAGCGCTGGAACGACGGTTGCCAACCACCCCCTCGCCGCTTCCGGCGCGACCCATTCGAACTCCGGCAATTGGTGCCGGAACCAGGTGAACTGCCGCTTGGCATAGTGGCGGGTATCGGCGCGGCCGATTTCGGCGGCCTGATCGCGGGTGATCTCGCCGCGCAAATGGCGGATCAGCGCGGGCACGCCATGGGCTTTCATCGCCGGCAGCAGCGGATCGAGTTTTCGCGCGGCGAGTGCTGCGACTTCTTCCAGTGCGCCGGCTTCCAGCATCGCGCCGAACCGCGCATCGATCCGCGCATAGAGCTGGTCGCGTTCCGGCGCGAGGAACAGCGCGGTGAAATCGCCCTGCGGCAACAGCGGCGGCAGGCCTTCGCGATGCCAGTCCGGCAACGCGCGGCCGGTCGCCTCGATCACCTCCAGCGCGCGGGCAATCCGGGTGCGGTCGCGCGGCTTCAGGCGTTCGGCGGAGACGGGGTCGCGCCGCGCCAGCTCAGCGTGAAGCGCTTCGACGCCGTCGCGTTCCAGCCGGGCGCGTATGGCTTCGCGCACCTCGGCCGGGATCGGCGGCACCGCGGAGAGACCGCGCGTCAATGCCTTGAAATAAAGGCCGGAACCGCCGACGAAGATCGGCAGGCGCTTTTCCGCGCGCGCCTCTGCGAGCACCTTTCCAGCATCCGCCACCCACGCTCCGGCCGAGAAATTGACCGACGCGTCGACATGGCCGTAGAGCCGGTGCGGCACGCGCGCTTCCTCCTCCGGCGTCGGCCGCGCCGTGATGATGCGGAGATCGCGATAGACCTGCATGGAATCGGTGTTGATGACGACGCCGCCGGTCTTTTGCGCCAATTCGAGCGCCAGGGCCGACTTGCCGCTGGCGGTCGGCCCTGCGATAAGCACGGCCTTGCTCAAATCTAGCTGATACGCCTGCATGTCCCTGGTCGCCACCCTCATCTGCAATCCAGCCAATCCCGCGCTCGACTCCACCATCGTCGACGGCGCGCTGGCCGTTCTCCCCTCGCCGGGAACGGCGCAATGGCTGTTCGACGAAGTGGCAGTCGACATTCCCTTCGACAGCCAGGTCAAGAGCCCGGACGAGATCAAGGCGATCGAAACCCGCCTGCAACAGGCGCGCGGTGACCTGCCGATCGACATTGTCGTGCAGCCTGCCGCGTTCAGGCGCAAGAAGCTTTTTCTCGCCGACATGGACTCCACCATGATCGGCCAGGAATGCATCGACGAGCTGGCTGACTTCGCCGGGCTGAAGGCGCATGTCGCAGGCATCACCGAGCGCGCGATGCGCGGCGAGATCGAATTCGAGCCCGCGCTGCGCGAGCGTGTCGCGCTCCTGAAGGACCTGCCCGTCGGCGTGGTCGATGAAGTCCTGGCAAAGCGCATCACGCCGACGCCGGGAGGCCGCGAGCTGGTTGCCACCATGCGCGCCAACGGCGCCTGGACCTGCCTGATCTCCGGCGGGTTCACGCTGTTCACCCATGCGGTCGCAGCCAAGATCGGCTTCCAGGAAAACCGCGCCAATGAGTTGAAGGTGCAGGACGGCAAATTCAGCGGCGAGGTTGCCGAGCCGATCCTCGGCCGCGCCGCCAAATTGGCTACGCTCATCGAGCTTCGCGAATCCTTCGATCTCGACGAGATCGATACGCTGGTGGCCGGCGACGGCGCCAATGACCTCGGCATGATCCAGGCGGCAGGCCTCGGCGTCGCCTATCACGCCAAGCCGGCGGTGGCCGCCGCTGCCGCCGCGCGGATCGACTACGGCGACCTCACCGCGCTGTTGTACGCGCAGGGCTACCGGCGCGAGGAGTTTGTGGGGGGATAGGCCAAATGATTGATGTCGGCGATATCAGGCCGGTCTCGGTTGCCTTCACCGCCGATGAACTCGTCGTGACCCTGGCAGACGGTCGCAAGATTGCGACGCCGCTCGCATGGTATCCACGTCTCCGCGATGCCAGTGCGGCAGCGCGCGGAAACTTCGAGCTCATGGCAATGGGCATTCACTGGCCGGAACTCGACGAAGATCTCGGTATCGCAGGGATGCTCCGCGGCCGTCCCGCGACTTGACGCCTACTGCACGCCGAGTGCCACGAACCGCAATTCGCCCTCGCCGTTCGACACCAGCAGCAGCACCGATTTCTTGCCGTCCTTCTTGAGCTGATCGACGCGCTTCTTGATGTCGGCGGCGCTGGCGACCGCTTCCTGCGCTACCTCGACGATGACGTCGCCGGCGGAGAGCCGCTTGTCGGCGGCGTCGGAGGAGCCGTCGACACCGGTGATGATGACGCCTTTCACGCTCTCCTTGATCTTGTACTTCGTCCGCAGGTCCTTGCTCAGCGCGGCAAGATCGAGGCCGAGCGCCTTTTGCGTCACCGGCTTCTCGACAGGGTCTTCCTTGGTCTTGGCGGCGGCCTGCTGCACCTTTTCAGTATCCTCGAGGCGGCCGAGCGTAACCTTGCGGGTTTCCTCGTTACCCTTGCGGATGATGACGACGTCGACTTCCTTGCCGACGGCGGTATCGGCGACGACGCGGGAGAGATCCTTCGGGTCCTTGACGTCCTTGCCGTCGAACTTGACGACGACATCGCCGGGCTCGATGCCGGCAGGCTTGGCCGGCCCCTTGTCGTCGATGCCGGCGACCAGCGCGCCGCGGGCGGGCTTGATGTTGAGGCTTTCGGCGATCTCCTCGGTGACCTGCTGGATCCGCACGCCGAGCCAGCCGCGGCGCAATTCGCCGAACTGCCGGAGCTGATCAACTACGACGGCCACCGTCTTCGACGGCACCGCGAAGCCGAGGCCGATCGAACCGCCGGTCGGCGAGATGATCAGCGTGTTGACGCCGACCACTTCGCCTTCAAGGTTGAATAGCGGCCCGCCGGAATTGCCGCGGTTGATGGAGGCATCGGTCTGGATGTAGCTGTCGTACGGCCCCTGGCTGATGTCGCGGTTGCGCGCCGACACGATGCCGGCCGTGACCGAGCCGCCGAGGCTGAACGGATTGCCGATCGCAATCACCCATTCGCCGAGCCGCAGCTTGTCGGAATCGCCGAACTTCACCGCGGTCACCGGCTTCACCGGCTTGAACTTCAAGACAGCAATGTCGGTCTTCTTGTCGACGCCGACCAGTTCGGCCTTGATCTTGGTGCCGTCGTTCATGATCAAGTTGATCTCGTCGGCATCCGCGATGACATGATTGTTGGTGACGACGACGCCGGCGGCATCGACGATGAAACCGGAGCCGAGCGAATTGGTCTTGCGCGGCGGCTGCATTTCGCCGCTCTTGTCGCCGCCCTTGGGCACGGCGCCGCGCCGGTTCTTGAAGAAGTCGTCAAAAAATTCCTCGAACGGCGAGCCCGGCGGCAATTGCGGCATCGTATCCCTGCCGCCCTTGGCCTCCACGCTCTGCGAGGTCGAAATATTGACGACGGAATCGATCACCTTCTCGGCAATGTCGGCGATACCGTCCGGCCCGCGCGCGCTGGCCGGCACTGAAGCCAGCATGCTGGCGGCACCGAGCGAGATCGCAATCCCCATCAGGCGCAGGCGACTGGTCAAGGCGGGTCTGGCACCGGTCATGTCGGCTCGTCTCCAAAGGCTCAAATTTGGGCCCACAGTGCGCCCGAATGGGTCCTAGGCGCAAGCATCTGCACCTGACATTCCTGCGAAAAACGGGCGGCTCGCGGCTCACGATTTCGTTGGCGCCAGAGCTAGTTGCGGCCGTTGATTACCGTCATTCCGGGGCGCGAAGCGAAACCCCAATGTGCGATTGCACGTTGGGGAATCTCGAGATTCCCCGGTGCGCAATTGCGCACCTGAGGACTGGTCCTTCGGACCATCCCGAAAATGACCGAGGAACCTTACCGCCGCACGAACCAGATCAGAAGCAGGCCGACGACCGCCGAGACGATGCCGACGATCCGCAGGATATTGTCGGGCGTCGCCAATGCGCTTTTCATCGCCCGGCGCATCCAGGCCGGGCTGGCTGCGAACATCAGGCCTTCGAGCACAAAGAGGATGCCAACACCGATGAGGAAGTCGGCGAACGCAATGGACCTCATCGGATGGCATCCCCCCGCTATTCAAGCGCCTTTTGCTTTTATGCCGGCGAAGCGACCCCCCGCTTCGCCGTAACCTGCGTATGGTACGGGCCGGCCGTTTAAGGCTTCGGCGCCGTGGCCGCCGCGGCCGCCGCCGGCGGATGGCCCGACGGATTGGCGAAGAAGCGGAAGAACTCGGAATCGGGCCGCAGCAGGAAACGGGTGTCGTTGGAGCGCAGCCCGGTCTCATAGGCCGACATCGAACGATAGAAGGCGAAGAAATCCGGATCCCGGCCATATGCGTCGGCGAACAGCCGGTTGCGCTCGGCGTCACCCGCGCCGCGCGTCTGCTCGGCGGTCGAGTTGGCCTCCGCAATGATGACGGTCGCCTCGCGATCGGCCTTTGAGCGGATCTCCTGCGCCTTCTGGCCGCCCTGGGCGCGGAACTCGGCCGCCTCGCGTTGCCGCTCGGTCTGCATGCGCTGATAGACCGCCTGGCTGTTGGCCTCCGGCAGGTCGGCACGGCGGATACGGACGTCCACCAACTGGATGCCGTACTGATCGGCTTCCCGGTCGAGCTGCTCGCGGATGCGCGCCATCAGGCCCTCGCGTTCGTCGCGCACCACGTTGATGAAGGGGACCTCGCCCAGCACGCGGCGCAGCGCCGCGTTCAACAGCGTGGTGAGCTGGATGTTGGCCGCCTGGATCGAGCCGATGCTCTGATAGAAGCGCAGCGGATTCTTGATCCGGTAGCGGGCGAAGGCGTCGACCACGAGCCGCTTCTGGTCGGAAGCGATCACTTCCTGGGATGGATTTTCCAGATCGAGGATGCGCTTGTCGATGCTGATGACGGTGTCGATGAACGGCGCCTTGAAATTCAGGCCCGGCTCGGACACGACGTCAACGGGCCGGCCGAGCCGGACCACGAGCGCCTGCTCGGTCTGCGACACCGTGAAGACCGAGCTGTAGCCCACGATCACCACGGCCAACAGCAGGATCAGGGTGACAATACCTGCAACCGGAGACCTCATCGCGAGCCTCCCTGCTGCTGCTGCTGACCAGCCGTCGGCGGCGGACGGCGCGGCGTCAATTCGCTGAGCGGCAGATAGGGCACGATGCTCTGTGCCGAGTTGCCACCGTCATAGACCAGTTTCTCGGATCCGCCGAGAATCCGCTCCATCGTCTCCAGATAAATTCGCTGCCGCGTCACGTCCTTGGCCTTGTTGTATTCCTCGTACACCTTCATGAAGCGCGCGCTCTGGCCGATGGCCTCGGCGACCGCCTGTTCCTTGTAGCCTTCCGCGACCTGCAGGATCTGCGCGGCACGGCCGCGGGCGTCGGGAAGGATGCGGTTGGCATAGGTCTGCGCCTCGTTCTGCTGTCGCTCGAAGTCGGCGCGCGCGGCCTGCACGTCACGGAACGCGTCGATCACCTGCGCAGGTGGGTCGACCTTCTGCATCTGCACCTGCGTGATCTGGACGCCGGAACCGTAGGTATCCAGCGTCTTCTGCATCAGTTCGTGAACGCCCTGCTCGGTCAGATTGCGGGCGCCGGTGAGGATCGGCTGGATCTGCGAACGCCCGATCACCTCGCGCATCGCGCTTTCGGCCACCGCCTTCACGGTGCCTTCGGGATTCTGGATGTTGAAGAGGAAATTGCCGACGCCGTTGGGCTTGATCCGCCACAGCACCGTGAAGTCGACGTCGACGATGTTTTCGTCGCCGGTCAACATCAGGCTTTCTTCCGGCACGTCCCGCATGGTGCGGCCGCGCCGCGCCGGATCGTCGATCAGGCTCATGCCGATCGAAATGGTGGAGACGCGCAGCGCCTTCGGCAGCAGCACGGTTTCGATCGGATAGGGCAGATGATAGTTCAGCCCGGGCTCGACGGTGCGCACATGCTTGCCGAAGCGCAAGACGACGCCGAGTTCTTCCGACTGTACGCGGAAGAATCCGGACAATCCCCAGATCACCAGCGCGCCGGCCAGCACCAGCGCGATACCCATTCCGCTGAAATGGCCGCCCGGCAGAAGCTGCTGCAGCTTGTCCTGGCCGCGCCGCAGCAGATCCTCAAGATCAGGTGGCCTCGGCCCGCCCGACTGCGGACCCGAACCCCACGGTCCCTTCGGACCCGGGCCCCATGGACCCCCACCTTGATTCTTCCACGGCATGCAAACTCTCCTCCGCGAAGGCCCGGGTCCGCCTGTTTTGGGCAGGATGCCCAGCCTCGCCTATCAGCCCGGCTTTATAGGGGACCGCTAGGTCCCTTACAACGCAAGCTTCCTGCATCAAGCAGCTATGCCTGACGCCATAATTGTCAATGTAAACATTGGTTAGCGAGGTTAACCCTGTTGGCGCCGACGAAATGTCACATAGGAGAAATCGGCGCTATCGTCCGGACCGGCCGGATTCCGCAGGCGCGCCACCTCTTCCCATGCGGTGGCATCGACTGCCGGGAAACGCGTGTCGCCGTCGGGCCGGGCATGCACCTCGGTAATCTCCAGGCGATCGGCGCTGTCCATCCATTGCGCGTAGATTTCCGAACCGCCGATCACGGCGATCTCAGTGGCGAAACGTCGCAGTGCATCGCCGGTGGCGATCGCCTTCGCGTCGCTGAACGAATGGGTAACCACCACGCCATCGGCGCGAAAACCAGCGTCGCGGGTGACGACGATATTGGTCCTTCCGGGGAGCGGCCGGCCGATCGAGATGAAGGTCTTGCGCCCCATGACGACAGGTTTGCCCGAGGTCAGCGCCTTGAAGCGCGCCATGTCGGATTTCAGCCGCCACGGAATGGCGCCCCTGGCTCCGATCACGCCGTTCTCGGCGACCGCGACGATGAGAACGATTTCCATCAGCGCTCCCCTTGCGCTAACGCGCGCAGCGCCGGACCGCCGACCCGGCACACCGTCCACTCGTCCATCAGGACCGCGCCGAGCGACTTATAGAATTCGATCGACGGCGTATTCCAGTCGAGCACCGCCCACTGCAAGCGCGACCAACCGTTCGCCACGCATTCCCTCGCGAGATGCACCAGGAGCGCCTTGCCGATTCCCTTACCGCGCAGCGCCGGGCGGACGAACAGATCTTCCAGATAGATGCCGGAGCGACCGCTGAAGGTTGAAAAATTCACGAACCAGACCGCGAAGCCGGCCGGCTCTCCGTCCCACTCGGCGATTTCGCAGAACAGGCGCGGATTGGCGCCGAACAGCGCCGCATCGATACCGGCCTCGGTCGCTTCCACTTCGTGCAGCAGCTTTTCGTATTCGGCGAGTTCGCGAACGAAGGACAGGACAAGTCCCGCTTCGCCCGGGCGCGCACGGCGGATCGTCAGCGACATCAGATGCTCACACCGCTGGTCATACAGCCACTTCGGCCTTGATGTGCGGGTGCGGATCGTAGCCTTCGAGCGCAAAATCCTCGTAGCGGAAGGCGAAGATATCCTTCACGTCAGGATTGATCTTCATGACCGGCAACGGCCGCGTCGGCCGCGTCAGTTGCAGCCGCGCCTGATCGAGGTGGTTGGAGTAGAGATGCGCGTCACCCAGCGAGTGCACGAAGTCACCGGGCTTCAGTCCGGTCACCTGCGCCACCATCATCGTCAGCAATGAATAAGACGCGATGTTGAAGGGCACGCCGAGGAACACGTCGGCCGAGCGCTGATAGAGCTGGCAGGAGAGCTTGCCGTTCGCAACATAGAACTGAAACAGGCAGTGACAGGGCGGCAGCGCCATCTTGTCGACGTCGGCCGGATTCCAGGCGGTCACGATCAGCCGCCGTGAATCCGGGTTACGCCTGATCATGTCGATGACGTTCGAAATCTGGTCGATGCTGCGCCCGTCCGGCGCCGGCCACGAGCGCCATTGCGATCCGTAGACCGGGCCGAGATCGCCGTTGGCGTCGGCCCATTCATCCCAGATCGAAACGCCGTGATCCCTGAGATATTTGATGTTGGTGTCGCCGGCCAGGAACCAGAGCAATTCATGCACGATCGCCTTCAGCGGCAGCCGCTTGGTGGTCAGCATCGGAAAACCGGCCGAGAGATTGAACCGCATCTGATGACCGAAGATCGACAGCGTGCCGGTGCCGGTGCGGTCGTGCTTCTCCGCGCCGTCGCTGAGGATACGTTCGAGCAGGTCGTGGTACTGGTTCATGGCTGGTGCTTCAGGCCTCTTCGGAACGGCGAATTTAACGGCCGGGACATCCGATCGACACGCCGATTCGGCTTCGCACCCCGATTATACCCGGAAAAATGATCGCTCTCCGAACAAACGACAAGGGGCGGAACCCGCGTTCCGCCCCTCGCCTATCCGTCTGATTACAGGGATTAATTCACCGGCTTGACCACCGGTGTCCACTTCGCGATTTCGCTCTTCACCAGCGTTCCCAGCGCCGCCGGCGTACGATCGGCGGCAGGCGGTATGACGCTGCCGAGTTCGAGCAGGCGCTTGCGCACATTCTCGTCGTCGAGCGCCTTGACGATCGCAGCGTTCAACTTGGCGACGACATCCGGGGGCGTTCCCTTCGGCGCGAAGATCGCGTTCCACGCCTGGGCCTGGAAGGCCGGCAGGCCAGCCTCGGCGGTGGTGGGAACATTGGGCAAGGACGGGTTACGCTCCGGCGTCGCCACGGCATAGGCCTTGATGGTGCCGCCGTTGATCTGCGGCACGGCATTGACGATCTGGTCGCACATGTAGTCGACCTGACCGGCCACCAGCGCGTTCATCGCCGGACCGGTGCCGTTGAAGGGAACGCCGATCGGCTTGACGCCCAGAACCGAGTTCAGCAGTTCGCATGATACGTTCGAGACCGAGCCGACGCCGGCATGCGCCGCGTTGACCTTGGACTCGTTCGCCTTGACGTAGGCGATGAATTCCTTGAGGTCCTTTGGCGCAAGATCCTTGCGCGCCAGGATCAGGATCGGCGTGCCGGCGAGCAGTCCGACCGGCTCGAAGTCCTTTTCCGGGTGATAGGCGAGCTTGGGATAGAGCGGCACAGAAGCCGCATGCGTGCCCATATGCCCCGTGATCAGCGTATAGCCGTCATTGGCGGCGCGCGCGGCGCGGGTGGTGGCGGTGGTGCCGCCGGCGCCGACCACGTTTTCGATGATGATGGTTTGACCGAGCGTCTGCGCCATATGGCCGGTGACGATGCGCGCGATGACGTCCGTCGGTCCGCCCGCCGCAAACGGCACGATCATGGTGATGTTGCGCGTCGGATAAGTCTGAGCTTGAGCCTGCGAAGAAAATAAGCCCAGCCCCGCAAGCACTGCCAGAAAACTGCTCGCAAGCGAGCGACCGTACAAATTCATTTTGATCTCCGCGATCCGTTGCAATGCCGAGCCCCCCGGCCGGCATTTTCCATGGCATAGAAAATTAGCCCGAAGTCGACCAGACTTCGGGCTGCGGCGCACCGACGCAGGTCAGTTCTCCGATTCCACAAACACCTCATCGCGCTTCTTGCGCAGCGACGGCAGCACCGCAAGGATAAGCAACGCGGCTGCAATCGCCATCAATACCGCCGACAATGGGCGCGTCAGGAAGACTGACCAGTCGCCGCGCGAAATCAGCAGTGCGCGGCGCAGGTTTTCTTCCATCAGCGGCCCGAGCACCATCCCGAGCAGCAACGGCGCCGGCTCGAAATCGTGCTTGATAAGCCAGTAGCCGACCAACCCGAACGCACCAGCGATCATGACGTCGGTTGGCGCGTTGTTCACGGAGTAGATGCCGATACAGCAGAAAACCACGATCGAAGGGAACATCAACCGGTACGGCACGCGCAACAACCGTACCCATATCCCGACCAGTGGCAGGTTGATGATCAGCAGCATCAGGTTGCCGACCCACATCGAGGCAATCATGCCCCACACCAGGTCCGGTTGTTTCTGCATCACCTGGGGACCGGGCACGATGCCGTGAATCGTCATTGCGCCGACCATCAGCGCCATCACTGCGTTCGGCGGAATACCAAGCGTCAGCAATGGAATGAACGAAGTCTGGGCTGCGGCATTGTTGGCACTCTCGGGTGCTGCGACGCCGCGGATTTCGCCATGACCGAACTTCGACGGATCTTTCGCGACCTTCTTCTCGAGCGTGTATGCCGCGAATGATGCGATCACGGCGCCGCCGCCCGGCAGAATGCCGAGAATCGATCCGAGCACGGTGCCGCGCAAGATCGCAGGGGCTGTCTCCTTGAGATCCCTCCGCGTCGGCATCAGTCCCGACACCTTCTCCTGGACCAGCTTGCGATCGGTTTCGCCGCCGGCGTCGAGATTGCGAATGATCTCTGCAAAGCCGAACAATCCCATCGCCAGCGTGGCAAAGCCAAGACCGTCAGCCAGTTCGGGAATGTTGAAGGCCATGCGAGACGCACCGGTCTCGATGTCGGATCCGACCATCGAAAGCAGCAGGCCGAGCACGATCATCGCGATCGCCTTCAGCACCGAGCCTTTCGCGAGCACGACCGCGAAGATCAGGCCGAGCACCATCAGCGAGAAGTATTCGGCAGGTCCGAACGCCAGCGCTATCCTGGTGAGCGGCGCACCCAGCAGGGCAATCAGCACGGTCGCGACGCAGCCAGCGAAGAACGATCCGATCGCGGCAATCGCGAGCGCCGGACCGGCGCGGCCTCTTTTCGCCATCTGGAAGCCGTCAAGCGCGGTGACCACCGAGCCGGCCTCACCTGGAATGTTGACCAGGATCGACGTGGTCGAGCCGCCATATTGCGCGCCGTAATAGATGCCTGCCAGCATGATCAGTGCGCCTACCGGGGGCAGGCCAAAGGTGATCGGCAGTAGCATGGCCACCGTGGCGATGGTGCCAATGCCGGGCAGCACGCCAACCAGCGTACCGACCAGTGCGCCGATCAGGCACAGCAGAATATTGACCGGGATCGGAATGGAAATTCCGCCAAGGAAGGCGGGTGTCCACTGCACGAACTGGAAAACGACGCCGAAGCCGAGTCCAAGATTTGTAAAGATATCTCCCATCGCACCCTCACCGGATCATGAAAGTCGGCAGGAGCTGCAACGGCAGTCCGAGCGCGTACGGAAACAGCAGGCTGCAAAACGTCGTCAGGCAGACGGCAACGATCAGCGTTTCCTTCCACCGGGTCTCTGGTGACCCGCATGCCGCGATCAAGAAGGCGGCCATGGCGGCAAAGATCATTCCCATGGGTCGGATCGTGAAGGCAAACGTCAAGATCGCGATCGTCACGAAAAACGGTCCCCGCCAATGGTATTTCGCAAGGTGCGGACCTTCGGTGACAACGCCGACGGCGGTAATGAGGGCGCCTAGTCCCAGCAGCAAAAATCCGAACATCCGCGGCGCGGTACCGGCGCCGAACGAAAACCCGCGCATGCCCTGCAAGTCGCTTGACGCCCAAAGAGCGAACACGGCAATCGCCATCAAGGCAATTCCGCCGACAAACTCCTGCGGGTTGCGAACCCATTTCGGCATGATGGATTTGACCGGCGCATGGCCCGGCGTAGCATTCATGGATATCTCTCCTCCCCAAGACAGGCTTCGCGCCCGTTTGCTTGGATAACCTGGATACTTGTCCCGGAAACTGCCTAGCGACTTTCGTCAGACAACGCCAGCAAAACCCAAAGCACTCCAGCGCCAACGGTAAACGGAGCGGCCAAAGCCGCCATCAGACCCATAAAGAGCATACAGATCGCAACTTTTCCGGTTGGCGCGTTGCAACACACGCGAGCGAATTGCCGATCACCTTACGAAGGGCGAACGCTGGGGATGGCGGCGAACTGCGCATAATTAGTGCAACGAACGTGACCGGCACATTTTGGAATCGTCGAATCCGTGACGAAACCGCAACTGAGCGACAGCAAACCGAAAGTTGGGGGCCATGTTCCCCTCCTGTTCAGCGCCTTTGGCCCTGTCTTTCTCCGAACCTGCACCCTATATTGGGGGTGCCGGTTCGCCGGCTATGGAAATAAATGACCGTCGCAATAAACCATTCGGACCCGGGGGCAGTACCCGGCGCCTCCACCCAAGCCCACCCTCCCCGTGGTGGGTTTCGGCGGGGGCGAACCAGGATCGACGAGGGCGTAAAGGACGAGTTTTTTCCCGGTATTGTTCCGCCGTTATCGGGCTATGCAATAGTTGCAAACGACAACTATGCTCCGGTTGCTCAGGCTGCGTAACGCAGTTTGAAAGACCGATCTAAAGTCCTAGCGGGTTAAGCTCCGCTAGGCGGGGTTCGGAGGCACCTGGCAACAGAAGCCTCCACTTAATTCTCTTCATTTCCGGCCGACGGGAGCCGTTGCTGCAAAATCGATCCGTCGCGCCTGCTGACCTGCGGCTCCCGCCGGGGTAGCATAGGGGCAAAGGGGCGAGTCGGGGGACCGGCGGCCATAAAACCTGACAGGACGACCATGGCGACCGATCACATCCGTTATGACGTGCTGGCGCGCGACGCGCTGCGCGGAGTGCTGCGCCGCGTGCTGGCTGACGCGGCCGAACACGGCCTGCCCGGCGAGCATCATTTCTTCATCACCTTCCTGTCCACCGCCGACGGCGTGAAGCTGTCGCCGCGGCTGTTGGCGCAATATCCGGAAGAGATGACGATCATCCTGCAGCATCAGTTCTGGGATCTGGTGGTGACGGAGGATCGTTTCGAGGTCGGCCTGTCGTTCGGCGGCATTCCCGAGCGGCTGGTGGTGCCCTTCGCGGCGATCAAGAGCTTCCTCGATCCGTCGGTACAGTTCGGCCTGCAATTCGAGCCGTCGGAAACGGCGGCAGAAGCGCCCGCGGCGAAGGTGCCGGCGGTTTCCGCGCCGTCCGCCCTGCCCATCGCCGCGCCGGAGCCCGCCCCGGAAATCGAGGACGAGCCGGCAAAGACGAGCGAAGGCGCTGAGGTGGTGCGACTGGATCGTTTCCGCAAGAAATAATCTAAGCGCGAGAAACTCCGCTACGCTGTAGTGTACGCGTTCCGCCCCTTCACGGCGCAACGGACATACGCATGGCTCGAGCAAAAACATCCGGAAACAAATCTACCCGTAGCGAGACCGACAGCTTCGGTCCGATCGACGTTCCCGCCGACCGCTATTGGGGCGCGCAAACCGAGCGCTCGCGGCAGAATTTCAAGATCGGCCAGGACCGCATGCCGATCGCGATCGTCCATGCGCTCGGTATCGTCAAGCTCGCCGCCGCCCAAACCAACCGGGAGCTCGGACTGCTCGATGCACGCAGAGCCAGCGCCATCATCCGCGCCGCACGCGAGGTGATCGAAGGCAAGCTCGACGATCACTTCCCGCTGGTCGTCTGGCAGACCGGCTCGGGCACCCAGACCAACATGAACCTCAACGAGGTGATCGCCAATCGCGCCAACCAGATGCTAGGCGGCGAGCTCGGCGCCAAGAAACCGGTTCATCCCAACGACCACGTCAACATGAGTCAATCGTCGAACGATTCATTCCCGACGGCGATGCACATCGCTGCCGCCGGACGCATCGCAGCCGACCTGATTCCGGCGCTCGACGAGTTGCATCGCGAACTGCGCAAGAAGGAAAAGGCGTTCGCCAAGATCGTGAAGATCGGGAGAACCCACACCCAGGACGCAACGCCATTGACACTGGGGCAGGAATTTTCGGGCTACGCCGCGCAGGTCGAGAGCGGGATCGCGCGGCTGCGAACCACGGTGAAGGAACTGTTCCCGCTCGCGCAAGGCGGCACCGCGGTTGGAACCGGTCTCAACTCGAAGCCGAAATTTGCAAAGCTGTTCGCCAGGGATGTCGCGAAAATCACAAGGCTGCCGTTCACCAGCGCGCCCAACAAGTTCGAGGCCCTGGCTTCCAACGACGCCTATGTGCTGGTGCATGGCGCGATCAATTCGGTGGCGACCGGCCTGTTCAAGATCGCCAATGATATTCGCCTGTTGGGTTCGGGCCCGCGTTCCGGTCTCGGAGAATTGATCCTGCCGGAAAACGAACCGGGCTCGTCGATCATGCCCGGCAAGGTCAACCCGACTCAGTGCGAAGCGATGACCATGGTCTGCTGTCAGGTGTTCGGCAACCAGACCGCCGTCACCGTCGCCGGCAGTCAGGGGCATTTCGAATTGAATGTTTACAAACCCGTATTGGCATATTGTATGATGCATTCCATTCAACTGCTGTCGGACGCGGCGCGCTCGTTCACCGAAAATTGCGTGGTGGGCATCCGCGCCGACGAAAAGCGAATCCGCGAATTGATGGAGCGCTCGCTGATGCTGGTCACCGCACTGGCTCCCAGGATCGGATACGACAACGCGGCGAAGGTCGCCAAGTCGGCGCACGCGCGCGGAACGACATTGAAGGAAGAGGCTGTGCGCCTCGGATTTGTAGACGCCCCCGAATTCGAACGTCTGGTGCAGCCGGACAAAATGACACACCCGGGTTGATCGCCGCATCGCCCCCCGGGAAACTACGGATGAGAGATATAAATTATGGATGATACCTGAAGAATGAGGTGGATCATCTATCGCCGTTGTGTTGACGCATGGTAGGAGCAGGAATTATTCGGTTTTTCGCAGAGCGAAATGTATTTTTTGATGCTATCAGAGCCGGTAGACGGGGATTCCGAATGACCATCAAATTTGCTTGCGCACGACGCGACGTTTTTCCGCCCCATGAATCATCATGTCCTCGAGTCGCCGGATGATGGAGGCGAGCATGGGAGACGTGATCAATCTGAAGCGATTCAAGAAGCGTACCGAACGGGAACAATCGGCAAGGCAAGCCGATGCCAACCGCGCACGCTTTGGCCGGACCAAGGCCGAACGCACGCTCGATGAACGTCGCAAGGATCGCGCCGGCGATCTTCTGGACCAGCACAAGCTCGAGGACGGAGACGCATCATGAAGTCGCCCGTCGTCAAACGCTCGATCGTCGTTGCCGGTCACAAGACCAGCGTCAGCCTCGAAGAAGCTTTCTGGAACGGGATGAAGGAAATCTCGGGCCTGCGGAACATGACGCTGTCCGAACTCGTCGGCGAGATCGACAGCAATCGCCAGCAGGGCAACCTGTCCTCGGCAATCCGTCTCTTCGTGCTCGACTATTTCCGTACCCGCGCCATGCCTGCGGCCGCGCCGGACGCGCCGCGGCCGCAGGCGTAAGCCTCGATCAGGCGAGCGCGTCGCAACGCACCCGCCCTGTTACGTCATAAGCTCAATAAACGAGTCCGGTGCCGGGCGGCTTTTCGAGCGCCGCGGCCAGCGATCGATACTCCTCACAAGCCGTACCGCAAATCGCCGCGATCCGCGTCAGATGATACGACGCCTGGTCGCGATTGCCCTGCTCGACCTGCCACAGGCCGTAGTACTGCCAGGTCAGCACGTGGTTCGGATCCGCCTTCAACGCGCGCTCGTACCAAACCTGCGACAGCCCGTAGTCGCCGAGCTTGCGATAGGAATAGCCGATCAGATTGGCGACGTCGGCGTTATCGTCACGGCCGAGCGCCTTTAGCTGCTCGATGGCACCAGCAAAGTCGTTGCGCTCATAGATCGTCGCATGCGCGGCACGGTACGCTTTCCGGAACGCATCATCGTCGGTGCTCGACTGTTTGGGTGGCTTCTTCTTCGACTTCGAGGTCGATTTGGGAGCGGATCTGGTGTCCGGCGGCGGCGGGGCGGCCGAAGGCGGGTCACCGCCGCCTCCTGCGGCATAGGCCGGAACGGATGGCGGCGATGCGATCACTGCCATTGAAAACAACGCCAGCGTAGCGAACTTGATTGCCGACTTCATCATGCAAACCTCCGGGTTTCCTGCGTGAGCCATCCATGGTCCAGCCGGAGGTAGAGACCCCGCCGCGAGGGAAGTATTCCCGCCAGGTCGCGCGCGAACCGTTTGCGCGCCTTGCCTAGCTGGACGAATGACGGCAATGCGTATCTAATTGACGGTCGTTGCAGTCCCCGCAAAAGCGGCCGACGGAACCCGGCGAAAACCGGCTGAAGAAGCGTAGAGACCCCCTGGAGAGAGAAATGGACATCGCAAAGCTGACCGCGCCTCGCGACCTCAGTCCATTTTCGGAAGCTCTCCATGCCTGCCTTTCTCGTTCTGGATTCCATCTCCCTCGCCACGCCTGACGGACGCCCGCTGTTCGACGGATTGACGCTCGCCTTAGGGCGCGAGCGCACCGGCCTTGTCGGCCGCAACGGCTGCGGCAAATCCTCATTGCTGCGCCTGATTGCGGGCGAGATCGAACCTGCCGGCGGATCGCTGCAACGCATCGGCTCGATCGGCATGCTCGCACAACTGACTGACGAACGGCTGACGACCGACGAGGCGCTTGGCGTCGCCGGCGGCCTCGCCCGCCTGCGCCGGCTCGAACGCGGCGAAGGATCGCTTGATGACGCGACGGAAGCGGATTGGACGCTGGAAGCGCGAATACAAGCGACGCTGATCGAGGCCGGACTGCCGTCGCTGCCGCTGGATCGCCCGATCGTCTCCTTGAGCGGCGGCGAGCGGACGCGGGTGGCGCTGGCGCGGCTTTTGATCGAGGCACCGGATCTGCTGCTCTTGGACGAGCCGACCAACAATCTCGATACCGACGGAAGACAGGCCGTGGCGCAGATGCTCGAACGCTGGCAGGGCGGCGTGCTCGTCGCCAGCCACGACCGCACGCTGCTCGAACGCGTCGACCGCATCGTCGAACTGACGCCGGTTGGCGTCACCCTGTTCGGCGGCGCGTGGCCGGAGTTTGCCAAGGCGCGTGAGGCGGCGCGGGCCCGCGCCGCCGATGACCTCGACCGCGCCTCGGATGCATTGCGCAATACCGAGCGCGCAGTGCAGAAGGCGCGGGAAAAGAAGGCGCGCCGCGACAAGGCCGGCCGGGCCTGGCGCGCCAAGGGCATCGAGGACAAAATGTTCATGGACCGCGAGAAGGAGCGCGCCGAGAACAGCGCCGCGCGCGAAAGCGGGCTTGCCAGCCGCCTGCTCGGCGAGCGCACCGAAGCATTGGAAACAGCCAAAGCGCAAGTCGAGATCCTGACACCGCTTTCGATCGATCTACCGCGCACCCATCTGCCCGGCGGCCGCGAACTCGTCGCCCTCAGGGACGTGGTGATGGCTTTCGGGGAGCGCCGTCTGTTCGGACCGCTGTCGTTCGAGGTTCGCGGACCCGAGCGGATCGCCATCCGCGGCGCCAACGGTTCTGGCAAGACCACCTTGTTCCGCCTGCTCACCGGTGAGTTGCCCCCCGCGAGCGGTGACATCGACCGCCTCACCGACCGTATTGCCGTGCTCGATCAGCATGTCGGCCTGCTCGATCCCGAGCTAAGCATCCTCGACAATCTGCGGCGCCTCAATCCAGAACTCTCGGCCAACGCGGCGCACGCCGCCCTGGCGCGGTTTGCGTTCCGTAACAAAGCGGCGCTGCAGATCGCGGCGACGCTGAGCGGCGGCGAGCGGCTGCGCGCGGGTTTGGCCTGCGTATTCGCGCGACCGCAGCCGCCTCTGCTCCTGCTGCTGGACGAACCGACCAACCATCTCGACCTTGTCTCGATCGAGGAGCTCGAGAGTGCACTAAAGGGATTCGACGGCGCGCTGATCGCCGTCAGCCACGACGAGGCGTTTCTGAAGGCGATCGGGATTAACCGGGAGATCGTGCTCGGTTAGGCCGTGCGGGAATACCCGCCTTGATTTTACGAGACGATTGGTCTAATAAATCGCCATGAAAGCGATTTTGCCGTCAACCGAACCTCGTCGACGTGGCCGCCCGCCCAAGGACCAAACACGGCCAAACGCGCCGCGCGCACGTCTGTTACGCACTGGCGTCGCGATCCTGACCGAGAAAGGCTTCAGTGCCGTTGGGGTTGAGGAGATCCTGGAAGCTGCAGAGATCCCAAAAGGGTCATTTTACCACTACTTCGACAGCAAGGAGGCCTTCGGTCTCGAACTGATCGACGCCTATGCCGACTATTTCGCACGCAAGTTGGACCGATGGTTCGACAACACGGATCGTGCTCCGCTCGACCGTCTCCGTGATTTCATAGCAGATGCCCGGTCGGGGATGGCGCGGTACGGCTACCGGCGCGGTTGCCTCGTCGGCAATCTCGGGCAGGAGATGGGCGTTCTGCCAGAACCATTCCGCAAGCGCCTCGCCGCCGTCTTCCGGGACTGGGAAGTGCGGACCTCCCGTTGCCTGCGGTTGGCGCAGGAGGCCGGCCAGATTCCCACAGGCATCGATTGCGAGTGTCTCGCGCAGTTTTTTTGGACCGGCTGGGAGGGCGCGGTGCTGCGCGCCAAGCTCGAACGGCGCCCCGACGCGCTCGACGTATTCGCCGAAGGATTCCTTGCGATGATCCAAGGCGAAACATGAGAAGAATGAAAATGGGAACGAAGAAGGCCCGTCCCGCGGGCGCGGTGCGGTGCCGCGTGATCGTCCCGATCTCTAACGAGTAGTAATCTGGGAACCAAAGTCATGACCCAAGCACTTGCAGTCAGTCGCTTCCCTGTTCCCGATCTCGCCGACATGCCCGATGACATCCGGAATCGCATCCTGGCCGTCCAGGAGAAGTCGGGCTTCATTCCGAATGTCTTTCTCGTGCTCGCGCACCGACCGGAGGAGTTCCGCGCATTCTTCGCCTACCACGATGCGCTGATGGAAAAGCCCGGCAACCTGACCAAAGCCGAGCGCGAGATGATCGTGGTTGCGACCAGCAACCTCAACCAGTGCCAGTACTGCGTGGTCGCGCACGGCGCGATCCTGCGGATACGTGCCAAGGACCCGCTGATCGCGGATCAGGTCGCCGTCAACTACCGCAAGGCCGACATCACCGATCGCCAGAAGGCGATGCTGGACTTCGCTGTTCGAGTCTCGACCGAGGCCCAAAAAGTGTCCGAGAGCGACTTTGCTACGCTGAAGTCGCACGGATTCACCGAGGAGGACATCTGGGACATCGCTGCGATCTCAGCCTTCTTCGGCTTGTCGAACCGACTTGCCAACGTGACAAGCATGCGTCCGAACTCCGAATTCTACTCCATGGGCCGCGGATGAGGGGAGGATCAGATGTTCTTAAATTGGAGAGATTATCTGCGCACTGGCCGTCGGGCCGGGGCAGCACTCATGGCGGCCAATCCGAAGATGGTGGCGGGCTTTCAGGCGCTGAGCGCTGGTCAGAACGGCAACGGAGTCCTCGACCCGAAGACGAAGGAGCTGATCGCCCTCGCCGTGGCAGTGACCACCCGCTGCGATAGCTGCATCGCCGTCCATGCGGAAGCAGCGCGCCGAGCGGGGGTGTCCGAGGCAGAGTTGACTGATGCAATGGGCACCGCAGTCGCGCTCAACGCCGGCGCAGCGTACAGCTATGCAATGAGGACCCTCGAGGCTTACCAGCAGTTTGGGGAAAAGGCGTCCTGAGGGGTCGAGATTATGCCAACGCAAGCATTGGCTGGTGAACAATGCTGCTCTGGTGATGCCGCCGGATACTCTAGTCCGTGCAGAATGGAAGGATGCCATGGAGCTCTCATCCCAGCAATTGGCCTTGAAAGAAAGAGCCGCCGCTCTCTCAAATGGGCTGCTTCGCAAACGCGCCGCCGAGATTGATCAATCGCGCGAGTATCCCTGGGATGTCGTAGAAGCGCTGAAAGCCGAGCGCTTCATGGGGATGACCATTCCGACAGAATACGGCGGCCAAGGTCGGAGCTTCCTCGATACGGTGTTGGTCATTGAGGAGATGGCACGCTCGTGTACGGTCTCGGCGCGTATCGTCGTTGAGGCCAATATGGGTGCGATCTCGACCGTCATGGCGTACGGTACCGACGCACAGCGCAAGCGCGCGGCCGATCTCGTGTTGGCAGGCGACAAACCGGCCATCTGCATTACAGAGCCTGACGCGGGCAGTGACGCGAGCGGAATGAAGACCCGGGCTGACAAACGCGGCAACCGCTACGTGCTTAATGGCAAGAAGCATTGGATCACCGGCGCTGGCGTGTCGCGCCTCCACCTGATCTTCGCGCGAGTATTCGATGAGGACGGTGAGGAACTGGGCGTTGGCGGCTTCCTGGCTGTGCGTGGGGAGGCCGAAGGACTGCGCGTGAGCAAGCGCGAAACGACAATGGGGCTCTGCGGCATGCCTGAGGGCGAGCTCGTGTTCGAAGATCTGGAGACTACGCCAGACATGGTGCTGCTGCCCCCGTCGGGCTTCAAGCGCGGCTTCGCCGACCTTATCAATGCCTATAACAGCCAGCGTGTCGGCGCGGGCACTGTTGCCATGGGGATTGCTGCCGGTGCGCTGGAGCACGCCGTTGAATGGGCCAAGACGCGCGAGCAGTTCGGGCGGCCGATCGGCGAGTTCCAGGGTCTGCAGTGGATGCTTGCCGATATGCAGACGCAGCTCACCGCATCCCGCCTGATGCTGCATGCGGCCGCATCGTCACGAGGTCCGGGCGGCAGCTCATTCCCCGATCCGGCCCTTGCTGCCCAGGCGAAGATCTTCGCGTCGGAAGCCGCGATCAAAATCGTCAATGATGCGCTGCAAGTGTTCGGGGCGCGCGGCTATTCGCGTGACTTCCCGCTTGAGCGCATGGCGCGTGATGTGCGCATGTTCACGATCGGCGGCGGCACGGCCCAGGTGCTGCGCACGCTCGTCGCGAGCAAGGTTCTGGGCTGGAAGCTGCCGCAGACGCGCGACGGCTACATGATGTCGAAACCCAATGTAGATTGAGACTAATGAGTTCTTAGTTAGAGCGCGGCGGCGGATTGGCGAACTGCGGCGTCAGCGCAAGCGGCGGACGCGGCCTCGGCTTGGCGGCGCCCGGCGCGGGCCTGACGTCGATCGGCGGCGGCAGCGGCGCAACCTGCGGCTGGCCTGCGACAGGCGCCGGCGGCGCGTTGACGACGGGCGGACGCGGCGCGGTCGCCTTCTTCGCCGGAGGCCGCCGTGGGTCGCGCCCCTTTGGCGCGACGACCGGCGCGCTCGGCACTGCCTCCGGAATCGGCAACTGCCCCTCCGTAGGCAGCACGATTGGCGGCGGCGACGACGGTGGCGGCTCGCCGCGCTCGATGGCATCGAGCCTTCGCGTTTCGTGATCGATCGCACGCACCGCCAGCCACGAAGACAACGGGGCAACGTCGACGCTGCGGCTCAGCGCATCGGGCGTCCCCACGGCAAGCAGTTGAATCTCCGGACGTCCGGTCGTCATCGTCAGTGAAAGGGCGGCGCGGACATCCGCCTGATCGGCGGCGATATCGTATCCGCCGGAGACGATGGCCCGCACGCCATTGCCGTCCAGCGTCGTCGCGCCGACGCGAAGCCGGCCGTCCCTGATGGTGAACGGGATTTGCGCCGAAGGCACCGCAAGCGCGCCGGCCGGAAGTGCGGATTCGACGATCTGCTTCAATCGGACGTCGTCCTTGGCCTGCCCGTTGTCATTGGCGCGGACCGCCACTTCGAAAGCGCGCGGATCGAGGCCTGAGATCCTGGCCGCCTCCAGCGTCAGCGTTCCGCTGCCGGACAGCGCGCCCGCCAGCGCCGAGGCGCTGCGGCCCTGGGTCGTCAGCGTCATCTGCATCGACGCCCGGCCGGCAGGCATCGCGAGATTGCGATAGCGCAGCGCCGCGCCGTCGACACCGGAAAGCTGGACGCTCGCGTTCAAGGCAATTCCGTGCGCGCCCGGCCTTGCATCGATCGTGGCCGTGACATCGCCACCGCCGATCTTGCCTTTGATGGCGTCGAAGGTCAGCGACTTGCCGTCACTCTTGACCACCCCGCTCACCGGCTGCAATTCGCTTCCGCCTGGAAGCAGGCCGCGCAACGCCTGAAACGCGATGCTGCCGCGCCAACCCTTCGCAATCCCGGGGCCGAGCGGCTCGGCGGCATCGTGTCCGGCGGCACCGAGCGCCAGGGCAAGGGCCGGCGTCAGCGCGAGTTGGTCGGCGCCGATCTCACCTTCGATCTCCTTTTCCTCGCCGAGCGTCACCGCCACGCGGCCGCGCAGGCGCGAACCGCCGACGCTGCTGTCGAGATCGTCGAAGGTGAGCTTGTTGCCGGTGAGCTGCACGCGCGAGGACAGGCCGATGTTCTGCGCTAGCGTATCCGCCGGTTTGAGATCGAGCAGCGGGGCGAAATCGGCGCTGCGAACCTTCAAGCCGAGAACGGCCTTTGCCTCCGGCGCCCATGGTTCGGCGGAGCCTTCCGCTTCGGCATCGAGTCCCGTTCCCGAGATCTTTGCCTTGAGCCGCAACGGCGCGCCCCATGCGCCCGTCGCGGTGCTCTCGAATTGCGCGGGGCCGTCGCCCGCCGCGATGGCGCGATCGAAGCCGAGCAAGGCAAGCAAGGTGCGACCTTGCTCCGACGACAATTTCGAATCGATCCAGACCTCGCTGCGCTGGAGCGCGGCCAGATCGATGCCCTGGATCGCCGCGACGGCAGGTCTGGCGGTGATCGTGCTGGTGCCCTTGAGCAGCGGCGAGTCGAGTTCGGCCGTGGCGCGCGCCTGGACGCGATCGGACGGCCCGGCATTTTTGGTGAGATCGAGCGCCAGTTTCAGGCGCGCCGGACCCGGGCTCGTCCCCATCGCATTGAGCCGCGCGGCCAGCGGCGGTGAAAAGGGAACGATCAGGCTGGTCAGCCGGCCGAGCGAGGCGGCGCTCGAATTGAGCGCGAACCATCCGGTCGCGTTGACGCGATCGAAATTGCCCGCGCCGTCCAGCGTCACGTTTTCAAGCTCGCCGATTTTCAACTGCTCGAGCGATATCTTCGCCGGCGAGTAAGCCAGTCTGGCGAGCAGCGGAGATAGCTCCTGGCCGGCGGAGGTGGCGCGGCCGATATCGAGCGAAAGCTTTCCCTCGTCCGGCCACTCGCCGTGCGGCCCTACAAGCGACCGCGCAAAAGCCGTGGCGGCATCGAGATCAAGGCGCGCCGCTTTCAGTTCGGCATCGATCCGGGAGCCGTGATCGGCTTGCCGGTGCGACACCACCACCCGCCCCTCTACCGTGCCGCCATCGATGTCGGCCTTCATGGTGTCGATGGCAAAGCCTTCGGGCGCCACGGTGATGTCGCCGCGCAGGCGAAGCGGCTTCTGGCTGCGATAAGCGGTGTCGCCGCGGCCCTGCAGCCAGGTCAAGAGCGCATCGGGATCGGAGGATTCGACGCTGAGCGCGGCCTTGAAGCGGTCCGGTACAGCGCTCTTCGCGCCGGCCTCGCTGAGCGAAACCCTGGTCGCGCCGGGCGCGCGGAACTCCAGCCTGTGGACGCGCCAGGACTTGGCATCGCCTTCGAGCTCGGCAGCGATGTCCTGCAATGGGCGCCCGCCGAGGATGACCTGCTCAGAGGCGAGTTCGATTTGCGCCGGGATCGGCAGATGCGGAACGACGGAGCTAAGCGCCTGCAGCGCCGGCAGCGCGCGAGCCGGCTCGATCGAATTGTCTTTGCCATTTTCCTTGGCAACGAACCTGTCGGCATCGAGCTGACGCGCCGACAGCGCCGCGCGCAACAACGGCGTCGCGCCGAAACGGATGTCGCCGCTGCCTGCAAGTTTCAGGGCGCGCTCCTCGGCGCCATAGGTCACTTCGACTTGTTCGAGCCGCGCCGCCGAATAATCGGACTTGACCTTGGCGGCGATACGCCACGGTGGATCGTTGCCCTTGCCCTTCTGGCCGGGAGGAGCGACGAGCGTTATCGCGCCTTCAAACCGCGGCGCGCGGGAATCGAAGTTCAGCAGGCCGTCGAGATCGATGGCGAGCGAACGCTGGCCCGGATCGATATTGAGATGAACGCGGGTGCCGTTGCCCTCGGGGCCCTGCCCCGACGAGACGCGAAACGGATAGCGCGTGCCCGACAGCATGAAATTGCCGTCGCCGCGGATCGAACCGGCCAGCGAACGCACGTCGCCGCTGAAAGCGATGTCGTTCAGTTCGAGCGTAGAGCGGCTGACCGCGTCATGCAGGGCGATGCGGCCGGTCAGATTGACCCGATCGATCGCCAGTGAACCCAGATTGAGCGTCCCGGTCGATGCCGGCCAGTCGATCCGTCCTCTGGAATCGAGGCCGAGATCGAGCGACATGCGGTTGATCGTCAATTCGGTGGCGCGCACCTCGCCACGCATCAGCGAGCCCAGGCTGAATTCCACGTCGAGCTTGTCGGCGCGAACCTTGCCGAGATCATTGGCGCCGCCGACCGCGACCGAGTGCAATTGCAGCGACGGCGCCGGCAATAGGCGCGCGTCGAGCTTGCCGCCGACGCGGACCGGCGCGCCGATAATTCGGCTCGCCTCAGCCTCGAATTGCGGCCGGAACTGGTTCCAGTCGATAAAGTACGGCCCGACCAGCGCGGCAATCAGCGCAATGATGAAGGCGATTGCCAGGCCGAGCAGTGTCGTCTGCACGGTGCTTCCCCTTGAACCGCCCCGGCGCTGGCCGCGCGCCATGCCGGACCCTGCCCCGGAGCTGCCCGGAATATAGAGAGAAGTATGGCGAAGTCACAGCGGCATACTGACAGGAGCCTCGCCAGGCCCCGCCCACTGAACCTGGGGCTCAAAACCGCCGCCAGGGGAGTTGTCAGAGTCTTACCAGCTTGCCGGCAGGCGCTTCAGGCCGCGCAGCACGAAGGTCGGCCGCCATTCCGCATTGACAGCGTCATCGAGCCGCAGGTCCGGTATGCGCCGAAGCAGGGTCGAGATCGCGATCTCGGCCTCGATCCGCGCCAACTGGGCCCCGAGGCAGAAGTGGATGCCGCCGCCGAACGATAGCGGCTTCACGTTGGGCCGGGTGATATCCAGCCGCTCCGGGTTATCAGGATAGACCGTCGGGTCGTGGTTGGCTGAGCCGAGCAGGCACAGCACGCTCTCGCCCTTCGGAATGCGCTTTCCGCCGAGATCGTCGATGTCCTCCAGCGCCACCCGGCCGGTCATCTGCACAGAGGAATCGTAGCGCAGGAATTCCTCGATGGCGTTGGTGATGAGCTCGGGCCTCGCCTTGAGCAGCGCGAGCTGGTCTGGATTGCGATGCAGTGCCAGCAAGCCGTTTCCGATCAGGTTGACGGTGGTCTCGTGGCCGGCGCCGAACAGCAGGATGATGTTGGCGGTCAGTTCTTCGTTGGTGAGCTTGCTGCCGTCTTCCTCGGCCTGCACCAGTTGGGTGATCAGGTCGTCGCCCGGGCTTTTGCGCCTGAGATCGAACAGTTGCTGGAAATACATCGCCGCCAGCGCGTTGCTGGCGTTGCCCTGCTTGATCTCTTCCGGCGACAGCGGCACCGGATCAAGGAGGCGTCCGCCGTCGCGTGAACCGGTATAAAACGCCTCGCGATGGTCCTCGGGGATCCCGAGCATGTCGCAGATGATGGTAACCGGCAGGCGGAACGCGAAATCCTCGATCAGGTCCATCTGCCCCTGCGGGATGATGCGGTCGAGCGTCTCGTCGACGACCTGCAGGATGCGCGGGCGCATGTCCTCGACCCGGCGCGCGGTAAAGGCCTTCACCACCAGGCCGCGCAAGCGGGTGTGGTCCGGCGGATCCTGCTGCAGCATCCAGTGGCTCATGCTGCGGAACACCGGCTCGTCCATGATCTTGGGGCCGTAGCGGCGGACGGTGCGCTCGACATAATCCTTGCCGAACCGCCGGTCGCGCATGACGAGGCTGACCTCGGCATGGCGGCTTGCGACATACATGCCGAGCGGCGTCAAATGCACGGGATCGGTGGTACGCATCCGCTGGTAATGCGGATAGGGGTTGCGAATGAATTCCGGAGCCAGCGGATTGAACAACGGCGCGCTACTGGCAGTCTGAACATGCTCGTTCATGGTGACCTCCTGCTGGCTGTGCGCCATTCAGCGCGTTTTCCCCCGGGCCGATCGGTCGAAATTCGATACATTGTTGTATTGAGTTGCATTCTCGCCTAAACTGGACAGATGTCAAGAGTGCGAACCAGACCCACAAGGGACGACACCCGCGAAAAGCTGTTCGAGGCGGCGGCGCGCGTGTTCGAGGAACAGGGGATTGGCGGCGCCAGCATCGAGGCGATTGCGGCGGCCGCCGGCTTCACGCGCGGGGCATTCTATTCGAACTTCAAGAGCAAGGACGAATTGATCATCGCCATGCTCGAAGATCACGTCGAGCAATCGATCGGGCGCATCCGCGATCTGCTCGAGCGGCATAAGAACCTCGCCGACTTCATCGACGCGCTCAAGACCATGAATAGAAGCCAGCAGGATCCGCTCGGCCGCTCGCCCCTGCTGCACATGGAAATGATCCTGTTCGTCGCACGCGCCGAAAAGCGCCGGCCTGAACTTGCCAAGCGGCTGCGCGCCCGGCGAAAGCTGGTCACCGACATCATCGAGACCACGGCCAGGAACAGCGGCAGAACGACCATTCTCAATCCGACATGGGCCGGCGCGCTGGTGCTGGCGCTGGAGGACGGCTTTCGCCTGCACCGCCTGATCGACCCGGAGACCACGCCGCCCGACAGCTTCTTTCGCGCCATCGGCGACCTGCAGCGGGCGATGGGAATTTCATCGGCATGAGACGTTGCGGCTACGCCTGGTCGTGCTTGATCGGCGCCTTGTGCATTTGTCCCGCGACCGCCCTCACCTTGCCTGGCGATGCCTGCCAGATCGCCACTGCCGACAGGATGCTGACGGCAATGCCGAGCGCAAAGGCGAGCGTATAGCTGCCTGAAAGGTCGTACAGCAGCCCGGTCGCCCATGGGCCCGCCGCGCCTCCGGCCAGCGCGGCCAGCATGATGGTGCCGAAGATGCTGCCGTATTGCTTGCCCTGAAAGATTTCCAGCACCACCGCGCCCATGATCGAGGTCAGGCCATAGCCGAGCGCGCCTTGCGTGAAAATCATGAGATAGACCAAAGGCAGTATCGGCGCGAACTTCAAGGCGATCAGCGCCGCAAAGCAGATCGCAAAGCCGGCGCAGCTTATCGCCCAGATCCATTCGCGGCCGATCCGATCGGAAAGATGCCCGAGCCAGATCTGGCCCGGTATGCCGAGCAGGCTGACGACGCCGAGCGCCCACACCGCGACGTTGGCGCTGAAGCCGATGTCGAGCAGGTATTTGGTCTGGTGCACCTGCACCGCGTACCAGACATACAGGCCACCGAAATAGCCGAGCGAAATCCACCAGAATCGCGCGGTACGCAGCGCGCGGCGCAGCGTCCAGTCGGTGGCGGCCCACACGGGATCGACGACGTTCGAGCGAGACGCGGCCGATGTCGCCGACGGCGCCGCGTCGCCATCCGGCTGTAGACCGATGTCCTCGGGCCGCTTTCGCAGCAGAAGGTTGATCGGCGCGAGCACGGCGAGCACCAGGATGCCCATCGCGGTGCAGGCGGTGCGCCAGCCGGTCTGCTCGATCATGTGCTGCACCCAAGGCAGCAGGGTCACCGAGCCGATGCCGACGCCGGCAAAGGCGAGCCCCATGGCGAGCCCGCGGCGGCGAATGAACCAGTTCGGCAGGAACAGCGATTGGCCGGAATAGCCGAGGCACACGCTGCCCGCGCCGACCAGCACTCCGATGGTGAGATAGAGATGCCAGGGCTGCGTCGTCAGCGGCGCCAGCAACAGCCCGCCGCCCATCAGCGCAACGCCGAGCTCCATCACCGCGCGCGGACCAAGGCGATCCATCATGCGGCCGATCAGCGGGCTGACGCCGCCGGAAACCACAAAGCCGAACGAAAACGCACCCGCGGTGACGCCGCGATCCCATCCGAACTCGCCGATGATCGGCGGAAAGAACAGCGAGAACGCCGTCCGCGCATTGACGCCGATCGCCATGGTGACGAACGTCACCACAACGATCAGCCAGCCGTAGAAGAAGGGAAGATGCATCACAACTTGCGAGCTCGTTACGTTTCGACAGGGAGAGAAGTCATAACCTTATGTTCGAGCGCGCCCACTGCTTCAGCGTGTCCAGGACCTCAATGTCGGGCAAATCAAATATCTCCTGACGGGAGGATATTCCGAGCGGGTCGATCTCCAGGGTTTCCTTGAACAGAAAGGCTGCCAGAAATTCCAGACCCAACTTACCGAAGCAGACGCCGGCCATGTACCGGCCGACCGAACTCGCTGGAGGGCCCAGCATCGCGGCAACGACATACGCTTCGGCCGCGCGTTGCCAATTACCCTGAAGGTAATGGACCTGACCGAGCTCAACCCAGGCCTTCGAATCGTACGGGTCTACCCGCGTCAGGTCGGAGGCCCTCGATGCTGCCAGCTCGAGATCATTCAGCCAAAGCGCTTCCTTGGTTCGGCTTTCCAACACCGCATGCAGATTCTCGCGATAAAGAATCTCCTCCGCCGCCGTCGTTGGCGCAAGGTCCCGCGCCTGGCGCTCCGCAATGTCCATTGTCCTGATCATCGCTTCCCGGTTGCCCGCAGCTTGAGGAAGGAAGCCCATTCCCCGATAAAATCTGCTTTTGAACAATTGCGCGGTAAATCCAGTCTCGCCGTCCTCTACGGCGGCAAAGGCAATCTCGAACCGCTTGCCCCAATCATCGAGTTCGGCGAGTGGCGCGCGGGCCTTGGCTTTCTGAACGAAGACCATTGCTGTTGCATTGAACCTTACGGGCGCATGGCACCGGTCATCGATCGCAATATTCTCAAAAGCGGACATGGTCCCGGAATCGTAGCTGGACGTTCGTTTCGGCAAATCGAGCATGAATTTTGCCGATGCCCGGCAGAACGCGAGTTGTGCGGCGCGAGGATCAGCATCGCTGTCACTGGCCCAATCCTCCGGAATGAGTTTGAGCAATGGCTCGTACAGGCACATCGAGTGAAGAAGCGCCGCCAGCCGGCATTTGCGCGCGGACGAAAGCTTTGGCCAAAGCTCAAGGTCCTGACAAAGCTTGCGCCACCGATCAGTACGCAGATCCTTGGCAAGATCACGAGGATCGCTGACTGCATAAGGCGCGCCGGCCTGCTCTGCGAGCTGCACGCGAAAACCGGGCGACAATGCACGTTGTGGAAGGAAGGAAGGGCTATCCGGATCGGCATAGGCTTGCCAGCCGGCGTCAATCGATCTGGCATGCGTGGGTCCGGCTTGGAGCCGGCCCAGGTCAAGGTATGGACGAAGCAGCCAGGTTGAAAAGCGAGAGCCGAGGCTCTCGCTGAGCGCCAGGTTAGCCAAATCGCGCATGCATGCCGCCGCAGGCGGCGCTCTCATAGCTGGCACTCTTCTTTTTCTTCTTTAGCCAGGCGTGATAGTCGACATTCAATTTCTCAAAGTTTGCTGCATACTCCGGCGTCTCCTTCCTGAAGTATCTGATCGCCGGCTCAAGCACCTCATACATGTGACATATCGGAGTAACTTCGTAGATCTTGTCCTTGGCTCTGACACCGCGCATCAGGACCGCGATCGACTCCCAGGTAACGATAAGGAGCCGAACCGCCGCGTGCTCTCTGCTATCTGATGGAGCGGCGGCCATGGTCTCCGCACCGCCATCGGTTTCTCGGCGCAGTACCTCCGCCGCGTGGTAATCGGAATCGCTTCGCATCCCCTGAATACCAAGCAGAAGCGAATTCTCATCCATGGGCCGCCTCCCCGTCGCCTTGTACAATTGCCAAGCGAACGAAATCTAGCCCGACATCTACAAGTTCACAAGCTCAGCCCCAGAAGCGCATTTCCATCGCGTCTGCCAGCGACCTGGAAATGCTGCGGTGGTGCTCTGCGCTGGATTTCCGATGGCCAAGATCGAACACGTTTGCGAGCCCCTTGTGGCAGTTCGCTTCCAGCGGTCGCATTCCTAATTCTTCAGCAAGCACTACACCTTGGGTAAGCCAACTCTCGGCATCGCTCAGCTTTCCTCGATACAGGTCGACCTCGCCCAGCATCCGCAACGAGTAAGCCTCGTTTGCTCGCTCCTCATGTTTGCGGGCGAGCTCGAGTGCACGCGTGGCCGCCTTCAGCGCCTCGCCCTCGCGCCCGAGCGAAAGGTAAGCCTCGCTGACATAAGCCAGACGCAGCGAATGACGGGCGACGAAACCTTTGGATTCGGCGACCTCGATGCTCTGCTCCAGAATTGGAATCCCCTCGTTCGCCCGGCCGGCTAGCGCAAGGGCATAGCCAAAATGCAGCGCAACGTAGGCAAAGCCGACGGGACTATCTGCGAACGCGCCGGCTGCCAGCGCACGTTCGAACGAACGTAGGGCGCGGCGTAAATTTCCCTGGCGCAACGCGACGACACCGAGACCGAGATGCGCGTAACCGCAACTGAAGGGATGACTCGCATTCTCGGCGATGCGAAGGGCGTCTTCGCCGACATTGAACGCTTCGGAAAATTGTCCGGTATCGGCCAAGCCCCATGCGATAAAGCTACGCGAGAACGCGGCGGGCAGGACGAACATTCCGAAACGCTGGCTGGCGAGATTGCCCTCCAGATGGAGGACGTTCCAGCCGAAACATTCGCGCGCCTTCTTGTAATCTCCCCGCGTGTGATGCGCCAATCCGAGAGGAAGATTGGTGACGACCTGAAGAGGTAAATCGGATAGCGGCTCGGCAACCGCAAGGGCGCGTTCTCCGGCCGCGATCGATTCCTTGTATCGGCCGAGCATCCAGAACTGTTCGGTCAGATAGGACTGCACCCATCCATTACGTTGTTTGTCCCCGATTCGATCCGCCAATTGCTCCGCTTCGCGCAGCCGGGCCGCAATATGGTCGCGATCTCCGAGCGGTTGCAGAACATTGCGGATGTCGAATCGGATATCGATCGCCTTCTGAATGGCCTCCTTGCTTTGCGGCAATCCGGCCAGCGCTTCGAGGGCTTGCTCGAAGAGGATTACGGCCTCAGGATAGGCTTCTCGATCTGCAGCCTTCGTTCCAGCCTGGCGCAAATACGTCACGGCCTTTTCCTGAAGCCCGCCACGTAGCGCATGATCGGCCAGGCGCTCTACATGCTCGCCGATGCGGCCGGCATAAACCTTTTCTATCGCGAGAACGACGCGCTGATGGATGTCGCGGCGCCGCTCGCTCCGCAGGCCTCCGTAGGCGACATCGTGAGTGAGAGCGTGCTTGAAGGAAAATTGAAGATCTGGAAATAACTGGGTAGGAAACACAAATTCGGCCGTCTGCAAACTGTCGAGCACTCCGCGAAGCTCGCTGTCGGGAAGACTGCTTATTTCTTTCAACAGCGAGAGCGGAACGTCGTATCCGATGACCGCAGCTTCCTGCAGCAGCCTCTTCTCGGCCTTTGCCAGCGCGTCGATACGTGCGGCGAGAACGGCCTGTACGGTGGGCGGGATTTCGTTTCCCGAAATCGGCTTGACCATCCTGTAGTTCTGTCGCGACCCCTCCAGCACCTTGCGGTCCACCAGCGTTCGAACCAGCTCTTCCACGAAGAATGGATTTCCGCCCGCGCGATCCAGAACAAAATTCTTGAGGTTTTCGAGTGCCGGGTCGGATCCCAAAAGTGAATGCAGAAGCGTGGTGAGGCTCGCACTCTCCAGAGGTTCAAGACGCAGGTTGCGGTAATTCGGCCGCCCCCTCCAATCGTCATGGAATTCCGGACGGTAGGTTACCAACAGCAGCAAGCGCGCATCGCGCGCATTGACGACGATTTCGTTCAGAAGGCCCAAGGTAAGAGAATCGTTCCAGTGCAAATCCTCGAACACGGCGACGACCGGCTGCACATGGTTTTCGCGCAACAGCAACCTGGTAATCGCCTGGTAAGTGTGCTGCCGGTGCTGGAGCGGATCCAGCGATTGGAACGGATGACCTGCATCCAAAGCGTCCAACAGATCGAGCAGCGGCGGGATTACGTCCTGCAGCGAAGGATCGAGTGCCAGGATCTTTTCTGTCACCTTCTCGCGGATCGACTTGGCGTTGTCGCGTTGACTGATCTTGAAATAATAGTGCCGGAGCAATTCGATCACCGGCAGGTACGATGCCGCATGGCCGTATGAAGCCGAGTTTGTCTCAAGAACCAGGCAGTCTTCGGTCCGGAACGAGTGAACGAACTCGTGAATCAGGCGCGATTTGCCCATGCCGGGCTCCCCGACGACTGCCACGACCTGACCATGACCGCCTCGGGCGTGATCCAGCGCCTGAGTGAGTTGTTGAATTTCCAGTTCGCGACCGACAAACGGCGTCAACCCGCGCGAGGCGGCAGCCTGCAACTTTGTCCGCTCAAAGCCCCCTTCAGTGATCTCGAAGACTTCAACTGGGTTCGCGAGACCCTTGATCGTCATTTCGCCGAGTGACTTGGCTTCGACGTATCCTTCAACGAGGCGGATAGTATCGGCAGTGGCGAGTACAGAACCCGGCATCGCCATTTGCTCCATGCGGGATGCCAGATGGGCCGTCTGTCCGACGACCGTGTAGTCCATGTAGAGATCGTTGTTGATTGAGGAGACCACAATCTCACCGGAGTTGATACCGACCCGGATCGTTATTGGCGCGCCGTAAGCACGGCGGATCTCTTCCGCATAGCGGGCAATCGTCTGCTGCATCCTGAGGGCTGCATAACATGCGCGCACGGCATGATCTTCATGCGCGAGTGGGGCTCCGAACAGCGCCATAATGCCGTCCCCCATGACCCTGTTCACCATGCCTTCATAGTGATGGACGGCTTCGAGCATGTGATCGAGAACGGGATCGAGGAGCTTCTGCGCTTCCTCGGGGTCGCGATCTGCTATTATTCTGAGAGATCCGACGATGTCGGCAAATAGCACGGTGACTTGTTTGCGTTCACCTTCAAGATCGCGTTTCGTCGTCATTATCCTGACGGCGAGATGTTTTGGAGTATAATTGTCAGGTGACAAGAAGCGGTTTACCGCTCGATGTTCTTCGTCAAGTCCAATTGGGTGTGCGCATTGGGAACAGAACTTGGCTCCTGATGACACGAAGCTACCGCAATTAGGACAGCCGCGCTCGAAAGGAGCGGCGCACTGCTCGCAGAATTTCGCTTCAGGCCGATTGTCGTGTTCGCACCTGGGGCACTTCATCAGAACCGTCAGCTAAGCGGTTAGTACGCGACGCAACCATCCTACTTCGCCGTACCGCATACAACAACCAGTAAGCGATTGCTTGCGCGTAGCGCCGGGCATCGGCTCTGCAAGCTCGCGGACGTTGAGAAGCCGCCGGGGCGCTATCTTAAGGCCTAGACGGCCGCCGCTGCCAACGCTCGGCGTTGACGGCGCCGGCCGGCACCCCGCCCGCGGTGATGGCCTCAACCTGCCGCACCGTCTCCAGCGCCTGGCTTTCGATCGCCGGCGGCGTCAGGCCGCCGATATGTGGCGTCGCGATGACGTTCGGCAGGCTCGCGAACTCCGGCGACGGCATCTGGTCGAGGGCGCGGCCGACATCCATCGCGGCGCCGGCGATGCGGTTTTCGCGCAAGGCCGCCGACAATGCGGCCTCGTCAACGAGATTGCCGCGCGACAGGTTGATGAAAAAGGCATGCCGCTGCATGCGGGCCAGCGCCGCCTGGTCGATCAGATTCTCGGTTTGCTCGTTGGCGACCGCGAGGCAGACGACGTAGTCGGAACGATCAAGCAGTTCGCCGAGCGGCACATGCCGGATCGCGGCGTCGCTCACCGTCGCAAAGGGATCGGCGACCATGACCTCCATCCCCAACACCTTGGCGATATCAGCCAGGTAACGGCCGATGCTGCCATAGCCGATGATGCCGAGGCGGCTGCCGGCCAGTTGCCGGCCCATGATGACCTCCGGCTTGCGGCCGGCATGATAGTCGGCGGTCGCACGTGAAACCCCACGCGACAGATCGACCATGAAGCCGAGCGCAAGTTCGGCAACCGATTGAATAAAGCCGGGTCCCGCCCGCGTGACCAGAACGCCGGCGGCCGAAGCGGCTTCGACATCGACGTTGCGGATGTCGACCGCGCAACGAACGAAGGCGCGCAGCTTCGGCAGCTTCAAAAATATCTCGCCCGGACCCGCGGTGAGCCGGTCGGCCACGATGATGTCGACATCGCGGGCGGCCTCGATCAGGCCGGCCGCGTCGAGCGCGTCGCTTGCTTCATGCAGTTTCACCTGCGCGACGGCCTGCAGCCCGGAAAGACTACGGTCGCCGTAGTACTGGGCGCGCGACTGCGGCGTATGGGTCAACAGCACTTTCAACGCGGAACGGCTTCCCTATCGATCGCTAGCGAATGCACCGCCAGGGCCGGCACATCTATGGCCAAACCCGTCCCCGCAGGCAAGGCGGCAAAGCCGCGTCGGGCTACTTGGTCCGCGCCACCGTCGTGCCGTCCCAATCTTCGCCGGCCGGATTTTCGAGCTGCTGCCTGCAGCGCTCAATCATCGTCGCCGACGCTGCATCGTGCTCGCGGATTTCCAGCACTTTCTCGAACGCGCCGATCGCAGCCGGGAAATCCCGCGCGCGCCAGGCGGCAAGGCCAGCCTCGTACGAAGCCACCCAGGCGGGTGCGCCGATATCGTCAGCCATGCCTAGCAATTCATAGATCTGCAAGCCGCCCGCACGGCCATAGACCGCCAGCCGGTCGAGTTCGCGAACCACGATGCTTTTTCCCGCCAGCCGGCGCGTTTCGGGGCCGATGATGATCGTGGAGCCGTACGCCTTGTTGGTGCTTTCCAGCCGGCTCGCAATGTTCACGGCATCGCCGATCACGGTGTAGTTCAGCCGCACCTCCGATCCGATATTGCCGACCAGCATGTCGCCGGAATTGATGCCGATGCGGATCCTGACCGGCTGGCCGTGGTCGTCGACGAGGTCGGCCTCTTCCACCGCGCGCCGGCACGCCAAGGCCGCCCGGCAGCAATCGACGGCATGATCGGGGTTGGGCGACGGCGCGCCCCAGAACGCCATCACGGCATCACCGATGAATTTGTCGATGGTGCCGTTCTGGTTTTGAATCTGCGCCGAGACGCAATCGAAATAGCGCGACAGCAGCGGGATGATGCGGTCGCCGAGCCGCTCGGATATGCCGGTGAAGCCGGCCAGATCGACGAACATCACGCTCATCGGCCGCACCGCGCCGCCAAGCCGCGCGCCGTTGCCGTCGCTGATCAGCCGCTTGACCAGGTCGGCTGGAATGTATTTGCGGAACGCGGCAAGCCCCTGCGCCATGTCGCCGATCGCGCCCGACAGATTTCCGATCTCGGTCAGCCGCGACGGATGCCGCTGCACCTTGTCGAGATCGAAACGCTCGACATGCCTGATCTCGTTCACCACCTTGATCAGGGGCGCTGCGATCAGGCGCTGGGCGAGCCACGCCGACAATATCCCGGCAAAAACGATCAGGACCGCAAGCCCGATCAGCAGGTTTCGGATCGTCATCTGCACCGGTCCGAGAAATTCCGATTCCGGCACCACCGTCACCAACGACCAGCCCGGAAACGAAATCGGCGTAATCACGGCCTGATAGGCCTTGCCGTCGCGCGTCACCGTCGTGTTGAACGGCTGGCCCTCGCCGGGTTCGTAGGCGCTGCCGGCATTGCGGATCGCATCGACGGCGACCGGAAACAGTGGATGATCGGTCTTCAGCGCCACCAGTTCGCTGGCGTCGGGATCGGGCGAGGCCACCACCTTGCCGTCCCGCTCGAGAATGAAGGCGCCTGCGGATTTGCCGACCGTGAGCTGCGACAGGAAATTCGAGACGCGGGTCAGCTCGATGATGATCGCAACGACGCCGGCCGATTTGTGATCGATTTCGATCGGGGCCGAAAAGGCCGCCGCCAGCCGCTCGCCGCGCGGATGCGTCGTCAGCGTCGACCAGTGTTCGTCGTTGGTCTCTTTGGCGACCCGAAACCATTCCTGCTCGGTCACGGAATAGTCGGTGTCTTCGAACCAGCTCGCCTTCAGCCGAAGATCGTCGCCGACGAATTCGTAGCGATTGATGCGCAAATTGCGGTCGGGCGTGATTTCGAGCATTTCGATGACGTTGTCGCCGAGCTTGTGCCCGGCAAAGAACGAGCCGTCCGGCCATCCAAATGCCACCCAGGAGATCGTCGGTTGCGACAGCAACTGCGAGCGGAAAACGATCTCGCGTTTTCGGGCGTCGCGCGGGTCGAACACTTTTTCGGCCAGCAGCGTTCGCACCGACAGCATCGACGACCGCGCCTCTGAAGTGACCGACTGCAGTTCGTCGCTGACCGCGGAAACGATCTGGTCGTTGATGGTGTTGGCAAGCGTCTGGCTGACCTGATGGGCGGTGCGCCACCACAAAAGGTGCACGCCGACGGCACTGACGACGATGGACGTCAGCACGAGGGCGGAAATGGCGCTGCGGATGCCGAGGCACATACGGGGGTCTCTGACGGTCTGATTACCGCAATACGGGACCATACCAGCGTCTGTTTCGCCGGCGAGGCAATTTCGGCGCCCCGGACACGGCTCTGTGACCGAAGTTAAGCCGTATTGGCGACGAAACTTATCGATTGCCTGTTCCGTACAAGCGAAGACGGCGCTATGCCTTGCGGCAGTTTTCGAAGGTCATGCGATGCACGATGTTTCCATACCGGCGGCCCTGATTGCCGGTCTTGTCAGCTTTCTGTCCCCCTGCGTGCTGCCCCTGGTGCCGCCCTATCTGATCTATCTCACCGGCGCGACCATCGAGCAGGTCGCCAATGCCGGACCGACGCAGGCATCAAAGCGCGCGGTGATGGCTTCGGCACTGATGTTCGTGCTCGGCTTTTCCACCGTCTTCGTGGCGCTTGGCGCCAGCGCCTCGCTGATCGGCGTCCTGATCCGCGCCTGGTCGGCGGAGCTCTCGATCGTGGCCGGCATCGTGATCATCATCATGGGCCTGCACTTCCTCGGCTTGACCCGGATCGGACTGTTGATGCGCGAGGGGCGGATGCCGATGCCGAAGCCGGTCGGCCTCTGGGGCGCCTATGCCATGGGGCTCGCCTTCGCCTTCGGCTGGACCCCCTGCATCGGCCCCATTCTGGCTGCGATCCTGTCGATCGCAGCCGCCGAGGCCACCGTCACCAAGGGCGCCGGTCTGCTCGCGGTCTATTCCGCCGGGCTCGGAATCCCGTTCCTGCTGGCAGCCTTCATGATCGAGCAGTTCTCCTCGCTGTTTGCGCGGATGAAGCGACACCTCGGCAAGATCGAGCATGCCATGGGCATCCTGATGGTGATCACCGGCATTGGCTTCCTGACCGGCTCCGTCACCAGCATCAGCATCTGGCTGCTGGAGACTTTTCCCGCGCTGCAAAATTTCGGCTAAGCCCCCGTAACAAGCGGGTCGGCGCCATCGAATTTCCTGTCAGGACCAGACTGCCGCCACCGCGGCCGCGACGTGACCGCAGGTCGCGGCGTCACGAAATCTCAAGGGGGTCGCATGTATTCCATCGTCAATCTGCTCATCCTGTTGCCGGCGCAGATCGCCTCGCATTTTTCCTGGGCCGGCCCGCTGATCATGCGGCTCATCGTCGGTTACACCTTCATGCTGGCCGGCTGGGGCAAGCTCAATCATCTGGCGCAGGTCACCGAAAACTTTGCCGGTTGGGGCATCCCTTTCCCGACAATCCTCACCCCCTTCGTGTCCGGCGTCGAATTCTTCGGCGGTGCCATGCTGATCCTCGGCCTGTTCACGCGAATCCCGGCCGCGATGCTGGCGGTGGTCATGGTCGTCGCCATCAAGTCGGCCAAATGGGGCGACGTCGAATCACTGGAGACGCTGCTCGGTTTTGAGGAGGCTGCCTACTTCGCCGGCTTCATGTGGCTTGCGATTGCCGGTCCCGGCGCGGCGTCACTGGACCGGTTGCTGGTGAATGCCAGCGGCCACCCCAAAGCTTCAACCTGACACTCACAATCCCGTGACATCGGCTAATGCTTGAGCCCTGATCTTGCCGCCTGCGTAGCTGGAGAAAACGCCACGCTTCCGGGAGCCACCATGAAACTCGTCCGCATTGCCGCCTTCGCACTTGCCGCGCTGGCGGCATCGCCGTCGTTTGCTGCGGACCGGCCCGAATGGAGCGACTGGAGCGACGATCTGTTCGCCCGAGCGCAGGCCGAACAGCGCTTCGTCATCCTCGATCTCGAGGCGGTGTGGTGCCACTGGTGCCACGTCATGGAGAAGACGACCTACGCCAATCCCGAGGTCAGGGAATTGCTCGCCGCGAAATATCTGCCGGTGCGAGTCGATCAGGACGCCAACCCCGATCTGTCGAGCCGCTATGGCGACTGGGGTTGGCCGGCGACCATCGTGTTCGGCCCCGACGGCACCGAGATCGCCAAGATCAGGGGCTATATCGAACCGGAGCGGATGCAGGCGCTGCTCAAGGCGATCATCGATGATCCCTCGCCGGGACCATCAGTCGCTGAAGCGTTTGAAGTCAAGCCATCGACCTCCGCCTTCCTCGACAAGGCGCAGCGCGCTGCGCTGATGAAGAACTTTGACGAAGCCTACGAGGAACAGCTCGGCGGCTGGGGCGAGAACCAGAAATACATCGACGCCGACAGCATGGACCTTGCGATCACCCGCGCCGAGTCCGGCGACGCCATCGCGACCAAGCGCGCCCGGCAAACGCTCGATGCCGCCATCGCGCTGATCGATCCGGTCTGGGGCGGCGTGTACCAATATTCCGAAGCGGGCTCCTGGACGCACGCGCATTTCGAAAAGATCATGTCGTTCCAGGCGCAATATCTCCGGCAATACAGCCAAGCCTATGCGCTGTGGAAGGATCCGAAATACCTTGCTGCCGCACGCAACATCGAACGCTATCTCGCCCAGTTTCTCAAGAGCCCGGACGGCGCGTTCTATGTCAGCCAGGATGCCGATCTCGATCACGACACCGATGGGCACACCTATTACGCGCTGTCGGACGGCGAGCGGCGCAAGCTCGGCATGCCGCGCATCGACAAGAATCTGTATGCGCGCGAAAACGGCTGGGCGATCTCGGGGCTTTCGGCCTACTACAACGTCACCAACGATCCGAAGGTGCTGGCGATCGCAGAACGCGCGGCGAAATGGGTGATCGACAACCGCGCGCTCCCCGATGGCGGGTTCCGTCATGGCGACAAGGATCGCGGCGGGCCATTCATCGGCGACACGCTGGCTATGGGCCAGGCCTTTCTCGATCTCTATGCCGCCACGGGAAATCGCGGCTGGCTCAGTTCGGCCGCGAAGGCCGGCGATTTTATCGCGACCTTTCGTGATGAGGCCGGCGGCTTCGTGACCTCGAAGACAGCGGAAGGCAAAACCGGCGTGCTCGCCAGGCCCGCCAAGCTGATCGACGATCAGGTGCAGGTCGCAAGATTCATGAACCTGCTCAACCGCTACTTCGGCAACGAGGCCTATCGCGAAGAGGCCGCGCACGCGATGCGCTATCTGGCCAGCGCTTCGGCCGGGATGATACGTCCCCTGCCCGGCGCTCTGCTCGCCGACGAAGAACTCGCGGTTGAACCCACCCACATGACAATCGTCGGACACAAGGACGACGCCCGCGCGAAAAACCTGCATGCGCTGGCCCGTGCATTGCCGGCCCGCTACAAGCGACTGGAGTGGCTCGATCTGCGCGAGGGCAAGCTGCCCAATCCCGATGTCGAATATCCCGATCTCGGCGAACCCGCGGCGTTCGCCTGCAGCAACCGTATCTGTTCGTTTCCGTCCTTCAATGCCGAGGAGTTGAGGGCCACTGTCGCGCAGATGGCGAAGCTGAAGCCAGCGCGGCGCTGAACGACCAACGCAAACCGCGGCGCAGCTTTGGCTGATCGATTGAAGGCTACGCGCGTTCTCTGGCTCGGCTGCGAAACCGCACTGCTCTAGGCGTTGACGCCAACAGAGTTCACTTCTCTGTTGACAAAAGTACGGCAGTGTGTATTAATACACACTATGAAAAGCCGGGAAATTATCTCGGCCCTTCAAAGGGATGGATGGATTCAAGTGGCTCAAAGAGGCAGCCATGTACAATTCAAACACCCCACTAAGAAGGGCCGCGTAACCGTTCCGCATCCCGAACGGGACATCCCCGTTGGGACACTAAAGAGTATCGAAAAGCAGTCAGGTCTAAAACTGAGGTAAGAGCCATGCGTAACTATATTGGTCTTATCCATAAGGACGCCGACAGCCACTTTGGCGTTTCTTTTCCGGACTTTCCCGGCGTTATTACCGCGGGGACCAGCTTGGATGACGCTCGCGCCATGGCTGAGGAGGCCCTTACCCTTCATATCGAAGGGTTGGTAGAGGACGGAGAAGCTATTCCCGAACCCTCTGCCTTGGAAGCGGTTATGTCTGATCCGAACAACCAATCGGGTGTGGCTATCCTCGTCTCTGTAAAGAACGAACAACCCAAAACTGTTCGCATCAATGTCACCCTGCCAGAAGATATTCTTGGGCAAATCGACAAATTTGCAGAAGCGCACGGCTACACAAGATCTGGTTTTCTGGCGCAGGCAGCCAAAAAACTTATGGAAGCTGCATAACCACAAAGAGCCCGGATCACTTTCCGGGCTCTTTCTTTGCTAGGCGATTGTCAAAGTATTTCGGGCGCGCCAGCTCCTATCAGGAAACGGCCAGGAACAGCGTCCATATCACGTCGCTTTGTCAAGATTTTAATGCAGAAAATTTTCTTTTGAAACTCTGTAACCAAATCGCCCGATGCCCCGTAGCTGGCATGGATGAACAGTCGGGTCACGGCGGCTTGACGTTTTCTGCAAGCCCGCCGCGATCTGATTGCCATCCGTCACATCGCTTGCGTTGTGGGGGTCCGTGATCGAAACGGTCAACGGATGCGCGCGACGTCCTGTCTGCAAACAATCATCGAGGAGATCGTCATGAAGTTGAATTCCAAGTCCGGTGCGACGCTCGCCGCAGCCGCCGCCACCCTGTTCCTCGCCGGCTCGGTGGTGTCGACGGTGTCGACGCCCGCGAACGCCGCCCAGGGCAAGTGCATGGCCGGCAACGCCTGCAAGGGCCAGAGCGCCTGTAAGGGTTCGGCCAATGCCTGCAAGGGCCAGAACGCCTGCAAGGGTCAAGGCTTCTCGGCGATCTCCGAGAAGGCTTGCGCCGCCATGGGCGCCAAGTTCGTCAAGGGCTGATCGTTCCGATCAGGTGCAACGAGGGTCCAGCGCTTGCCGGACCCTCGTTGTCTCGTCCCGGCGGCCGAAATAAAGTCGGCCCCGCGCGTAACTAAATCCAGACCCGCCGCGTAGCTATCTCCGGGTGCAGTTTGTCGGCCGCGGAACTGTCGCGGCTTGCGGGCGATGCACCCTCACACTTCCTTTGGAGGATACCAATGAAGATGACTTCGAAGTCCGGCGCCACCCTCGCCGCCGCCGCAGCCACCCTGTTCCTGGCCGGCGCCACCGTGTCGACCGTGGCCTATGCCGCCGGCGAAGGTAAGTGCGTCGGCGCCAATGCCTGCAAGGGCCAGAGCGCTTGCAAGGGTGCCAGCAATGCCTGCAAGGGCCAGAACGCCTGCAAGGGGCAGGGCTTCTCGGCCATGACCAAGGAAAAGTGCGACGCCGCCAAGGGCAAGTACATGCCGTCTTAAGTCGCGGTCCGATCGAGGCCCGGGTGTAGGCCGGGCCTCGCATCCATGCTAGGTTGACGGTGCAGTTTGGGACACGCCGCCGCACTTGCGGCGCCGTTCGAGCGGAGACGAGATGAACGTCGCAAGCAGATTGCCAGATACTTCGGCGGCTGCGCTTGCAGACCGCACGGTGACATCGGCCAAGCCGCCCTTCCTCGGCTTCGGCCTCGGCTTGCGCCACCAGCATTACGACGAAATCCTGAGCGGCAATCCGCCGATCGACTGGTTCGAGGTGATCAGCGAAAACTACATGCTGCCCGGCGGCCAGCCGCTACGCACGCTCGACCGGATATGCGAACGCTACCCCGTGGTGATGCATGGCGTGTCGATGTCGATCGCCTCCACCGCCCCGCCGAACTTCGAATATCTGCAGGCTCTGAAGGATCTCGCCCGGCGAGTCGAGCCGAAATGGGTATCGGACCATCTGTGCTGGACCGGCGTGCACGGCAAGAACCTGCATGACCTGCTGCCGATCCCCTACACCAGGGAAGCGCTCGATCACGTCGTCAGCCGCGTCCAACTGGTGCAGGATTTTCTCGGCCGCGCCATCGTGCTCGAGAATGTCTCGACCTACGTGCAGTTCAGCAATTCCGAAATGACGGAATGGGAATTCCTGTCCGAATTGTCGCGCCGCTCCGGATGCTGGCTCCTGTTCGACGTCAACAATGTCTATGTCAGCGCCTTCAACCACGGCTACGATCCCATGACTTTCCTCAATGGCATTCCGGCGGATCGCGTGGTGCAGTTTCACATGGCCGGCCACAGCCACATGGGCACCCATATCATCGACACCCACGACCATCCGGTGTGCGAGGATGTCTGGGATCTCTATGCCGCGGCGTTGAAGCGTTTTGGCCGGGTCTCGACCATGATCGAGCGCGACGACAACATCCCGCCGCTCGACGAGTTGGTGCTTGAGGTTGTCAGGACCCGTGAGATGGCCGAAAAAATCTTGCCGAGGTGCACGCAGGCGGAATGAGCGATTTTGCGCGACAGCAAGCCGAGTTTCAGCGCGGCATCCTTGATGGCGACGATACGGTGCTGGCTGAAATCCTCGACAGCCCGCGCGAGAAGCGCGAAACGCTGTTCGGCGTCTATCGCTATGCCTACGGTTCGCGGCTGGTCGAGGCAATGCGCAACGACCACGAGCTGCTGCACCTTTATCTCGGCGACGAGATGTTCGACGAGATGGGGTACGCTTATGTCAAGGCGCGTCCGTCCGCGCATCCGAACCTGCGCTGGTTCTCGCAAGGCCTGCCGGAGTTTTTGAAATCGGCGAAGCCCTACTCGGACCATCCCGTACTGTCCGATCTGGCCGCGCTGGAAAAGGCGCTCAACGACGCCTTCGACGCCGCGGAAAGCAAGGTGGTCGAACTGACCGACATGGCACGCTTTGCGCCCGAGGCATGGTCGGGCCTGAGGTTTCAGCCGCATCCCGGTGTCTTCAGGCTCGATCTTGCAACCAATGCGGCTGCGATCTGGCTCGCGCTCAAGAACGACGAAACGCCGCCGGACGCGACCGCAATGGAGCAGCCGGCGCATCTTCTGATCTGGCGTCAGGACGTCACGCCGATGTTCCGCGAGCTTTCGGCGGAAGAGGCGATGATGTGGGACGAGGCCGCGAACGGCATTCCGTTCGGCGTACTCTGCGAAATGCTCGCGACCCATGACGACCCCGACGGCGCGGCAGGCCGCGGCGCCGGCTATCTGCACGGCTGGATCACGGCGGGGCTTTTGACGGATGTTTCCGTCGGCTCATGAAGGGGGAGCGCTCGGCGAATGGGAATGGACACCGATCGCCACTTCATCGAGCGCATGCACTGGGACGAAGTCGCGCGGCGCATCGGTAGTGGCGCGGTGGCCATATTGCCAATCGGCGCCGCCGCCAAGCAGCACGGCTTCCATCTCCCGCTCAACACCGACCGCATCCAGGCCGAATGGCTCGCAGCCAGGATGGCGGAAAAGATCGACGCGCTGATCTGGCCGACGCTGACCTACGGTCATTATCCCGCTTTCGTCGAGTATGCCGGCAGCAGCAGCCTGTCGATTTCGACCTTCGAGGCGCTGGTGCGCGAGATTGCGGGGCAGATTCTCGCCGGCGGATGTCCAAAGCTGCTGGTGCTCAACACCGGGATCAGCACCCTGGCCCCGGTCGATCGCGCACTGGCGCGCCTCGACAGCGTGCGGATCAGGCATCTGTGGATCCACGAAGGCCCGCGCTATCCGCGCGTGGCGAGGCAATTGGCCGAGCAGAGCCATGGCAGTCATGCGGATGAACTGGAAACGTCGCTGATGCTGGCGCTGGCGCCGCATCTGGTCGACCTGACGCGCGCCGAAGCCAGCCCCACCCTGAACCGGGAGACGCCGGGCGCACTGACGCCGTCGGATCCGTACTCGCCAAATTACAGCCGCTCCGGGAGCTATGGCGATCCGACACGGGCGACGTCGGCCAAGGGCGAAGCCTTGCTCGCCGCCATGCTCGGCGATCTCCACGAACAGGCCGCCTCGTTCATCGCGCAACGCCCAGGTGAGGAGCGGTCGGCCGCGGTCCAGACCGTGCTGCGATGAAAGCCGCCAGCGCCTTTCGCTGGACCGTGGCCGCCGCCGTCATCATCGCGGTGCTGGCAAGCGCCGTTTCGTTCCGCGCCGATGCGCAATCGGAATATATGCGCGACCGGATGCCCTACGACGCTTTCGACCGGCTGCCCAAAACCGATATTGACGTGCCCGGCGGCATCATCCATGTCGCGCTCGCGCCGGGCGACTTCATGCTGCCCAGGGAAAAACTGCTCGACTGGATCAGGATGTCGGCTCGGGCCGTGACGACCTATTACGGGCGATTTCCCGTCAACTCGCTCCGGCTGCTCTTGGTACCCGTCGATGGTGGGCGCATTCGCGGCGGCACGACGTGGGGCTATCGCGGCGCCGCCATTCGCATTCCGCTTGGCCGCGATTCAAGCGAGGATGTGCTGCGCCGCGACTGGGTGATGGTGCACGAGATGGTGCATACCGCCCTGCCTGATGTGCCCGACCGCTACGCGTGGCTCTCGGAAGGATTGGCGGTCTATGTCGAGCCGGTCGCGCGGGTGCAGGCCGGAGATCTGAGCGCGCGCGAAATCTGGCAGGCGATGATGCGCGACATGCCGAAGGGGCTGCCGCAGGCCGGCGACCAGGGCCTCGACAACACCGGCACCTGGGGGCGGAAATATTGGGGCGGCGCGATGTTTTGCCTGCTCGCCGACATCGAAATCCGCAAAGCCACCGACAATCGTCTCGGCCTGCAGGACGCGATGCGCGGCGTGCTCGCCGCCGGCGGCAATCATGAGCAGGACTGGCCGATCGAGCGCATCCTTGCAACCGCCGACAAGGCCGTCGGCGTCGACGTGCTGACCCGCCTTCACAACCAGATGGGGCCGAAGCCGGTGGCGCCCGATCTCGCGGCGCTGTGGAGCGACCTCGGATTGAAGCGGGTTGGCGAAGATCTCGAGTTCGACGACACCGCGCCACTCGCAGCAATCCGCAAGGCAATCACCGCGCCGCCCGCACGATAAGACGCATGGAGAAGCGCGGCATGATGATCCGGCAGCCAGCGCCGCCGGACCATCCTGAGCGAAGCATCAGAACCGATAACTGGCGCCCACGCGCACAAAGTGCATCTCGTTGCGGAATTCAGCCCGGGTGCGGTCTCGGCTGGACATCGTGGCGCTGCCGTAATCGGCATAGAAATATTCACCGCGCGCGACCAGATGCTTGGTGAAAGCATACTCGATGCCCGCGCCAGCGATCAGCCCTGCCTTGACCTGCTCGTCCCAGATCGCCTGCTCCAGCGTGTCACACCCTCTCTGAACCGTATAGCGATAGCCATTGCTGATGCTGGCCACGCCGACACCGACCGCACCAAATGCCAGCAGGCGGTCGAACGCGTAGCCGGCGCGCAGGCGAGCCGAGCCGAACGCGCCGAATCTCGATAGCAACGCACTGTCGCCAAAGACGAGTTCGTCCTCTGACGAGGTGGACTTGCCCCAATCGAATTCGGCGCCAATTACAAAGCGGTTGGCGAATTGATAATTGTAGCCGCCGTAAACGCCGACGGCGAAGCCGCCCGCCTGCCCCTCCGCATGACGACAAGCACCATTTCGGCAGTAATCGGCCGCCCACGCCGCGTACGCACCGCCGCCGTAAACGCCCGCATAGAATCCGGTCCAGTTGTAGTGAGGCGAAGGCAGGTCTGGAATACGGATTTCAGCAGCCTTCGCTGCCGGACCTGCCAATAAAAAGCCACACGCGGCAACAATCCCCCAGGAAAGAAAACGCATTAACACACCTCATCACGCACGACACACGCAACACATGTTGCGGGAACAAGCTGAAGAGGGCAGTTCGGGCGCGACGATGTTTAAGTCTGGCGGCGCTGTGTTGAAACGAGGCTATGTTTGGAACCGAACTGCGACGGCCGCCACAATGTACAACTCCTGAGCGAACAACGTCGTTGCAGGCTTTCGACCGCTACCAGCGGTTTCAACATGAAGGTGGCGGGCAACGGGCGCAGCGCCAAGCCGCTTGCCAATAAGCCCGGTTGCGTGACGCGTTGATGTTCGCTTTACTCCTAAAGCGACGCGGTTGCTGCGCGGACGCGAAATGACGCGATGGCATTCTGACATTCCTGGCGCGGCTACTTTTTTGACGCGGCCGCTGGTGCGGGCAGTAGGACGAGCGCCGCGACCAGTCCCGCCGCTGATGCCATTGCCGCTGCCGAGAACAGCCAGATGTAGCTGATCGCCGATCCCTGGTTATGAAGCACCGCGCCGAGAGCTGCGATGCCGACCGCGAAGCCGGCTTGGCGCATGACGACCGTCACGGCAGATGCCAAGCCAGCAAGATCCGGCGGCACAAGCGACACGGCCGCGCCGGACAGTTGCGGGTGAGCCAAAGCGACGCCGACCCCAATCGCGACGGTCCCGCAGAAAGTCGGGATTAGCGGCGGTGCTGAACCATCCGAGAGCAGCGCGATCACAATGGTGGCATTGCCGGCTGCCAAAATCGCGAGCGCCAGGGCGAAGTAAAGCCGCCATCCCAGACGATCGACAAGCCGACCGCCCAATGGCGGCAGGAACAGCATCGGCAGCGTGGCCGTCAGCAGTGCGATGCCGGCCACTTCCGAGGACCAGTCGAAAGCGGCAGCAAAGAAGAGTGGCAAGTAGATGAGGATCGCCCAGTAGCCGATCGATACGGCGCACAGGAGGATCGCAATTCCGATCATGGCCCGTTGAACGAATATGCCTGGATCGAGGATCGGGTCGGCGCGGCTTCCCTGCTGTATGCCGAATACAGCCAGAAACACCGCACTCAGCGCGAGACCCGCTACCAAATGTGACGTCGACGTGCGGCCATGCAACAGCGCCTCGACAAGCGCGGTAAGCGCGGAGGTAAACAATACGACGCCCAGGATGTCGAGCCGCCGGGGCACCGCCTCGCGCGCTTCCGCGACCAACCGCGGTACGCCCCACGCGACCATAGCGCAGGCTGGCAGGTTGATGAGGAAAATCCAGCGCCAGCCGATCCACGATGAGACAAGTCCGCCAACCGTCGGGCCAAATGCCATGGCGAGCCCGGACATGACACCAAGCAAGGCAAACGCGTCTGTGCGCGCCCTTGCCTGCACATAGACACTGGCGATCAGCGCGAAGCCGCCAGTCACGATGAATGCGGCTCCGATCCCCTGCAGTGCACGAGCAACCAATAGCGTCGGTCCGTCCCATGCCATCCCGCACGCCAAAGACGCGAGTGCAAAGATGCCATTGCCGACGAGCATCGCCCGCCGTCGTCCATACCGATCCGCCAACGCTCCCGCAAACAACAAGCAGGCTGTGAAGGCCAAACTGTAGGCATCCATGACCCACGCATACCCAGCAACGTCGAACCCGAGTTCACGTGCGACGGTCGGCAACGCGATGGCTACCGCCGTCACATCAAAATTGGCGAGGAAGGGCGCCATCCCCAAGAGCAGGGCCGGCAACATCGATTGTGCAGACCGACCGGAGTCGCTGTCTGCAATATTTATTGGCTGTGTCATCGTGCGGCTACTCGTGTCTTGGATTGCCGCTTTTTGCCAACGCCAATTGTTCACATCGCCATGAATATCGTTCATAGTGCTGGCATGCGTGCTCTTCCCCCTTTTGATGGCCTGATTGCGTTCGACGCGGCGCTGCGCCATCGCAGCATGACGCTCGCGGCCGGTGAGCTGGGGCTCACACAGAGCGCGATCAGCCATCGACTGAAGAAACTTGAGGGCTTTGTGGGCGCGCGGTTGCTTGATCGTACAGGGGGCGGTCTGTTGCCGACCGCGGCTGGCGCTACCTTGGCCGAGGGACTCGGGCGGATGCTTGACGAAATGGCGGAGCTACGCGCCCGCTCGCGTGCATCGGTGCGGCCGCTGACACTCAAGATCGGACTAGGCTCCGCTCTTGCGAACTACTGGCTGGTGCGCGTCTGACGGCGTTTGCGTCCGCATATCCCGATATTGCGATCGAACTCTGCATCATCGAAAGCGATGTTCAAGCGCGCGCCCTCGATCTCGACGTGCAGATCCGATGGATTCCTAAAGCTGGCGCGCGCACCACGTCGACCCAGCGCTTGCTGTTCGACGAGATGGTTTTCCCGGTCGCGATCCCGTCTCTGCTGCCGCGCGGGCGGCCATTGCGGGAGCCGCATGTGCTCGGCACTTTACCAATACTGCACAAGGGCCTCGTTGGCCGGAACGACGGCGCGGAATGGTCGTGGCCGGTGTGGTTCGAACGGCTGGGCGTCACGGCTCCCGTTCAGGGCGGGCTTCGCTTCGACAATCTCGGTACAGCAATCACTGCCGCTTTGCAGGGCAGCGGCGTCGTTCTAGCCAGGTCTTTGCTTGTTCATGATGCACTCGCGGAAAAGCGGCTTTGCCGCGTCGTGTCGTCAAACTGGGATATGACGTCCAGCAAGGCGCACATCATCCGCTGGCCTGCCGCCCTGGCGAATGACAGGCGTGTCGCACTGTTTGTTGACTGGGTTGTCAAGGAAGCGACAAGAACACCCTTTCGATGAAGGTGCGTCGCCACTGACGTTCGCTCCGCGTCAATGAGCCCAGCCCCTACCCCACCGGCACGATCTTGCCGGGATTGAAAATGTTCTGCGGATCAAGCGCCTGCTTCAGCGCGCGCATGGCGTCGATCGCCTCGGGGCCGAGCTCGGCCTTGAGGTATTTCTGCTTGCCCTGCCCGATGCCGTGCTCGCCGGTGCAGGTGCCGCCCATCGACTGCGCGCGCTCGACCAGGCGATGCATGAACTCCTCGCCGCGCGCCATTTCTTCCTTGTTGTCGACGTCGCAAACCAGCGAGCAGTGAAAGTTGCCGTCGCCGACATGGCCGACAATCGGCGACAGCAGATTGAGCCGTTTCAGGTCCTCCTCGGTCTCGGTAACGCAGTCCGCAAGCCGTGAAATCGGCACGCAGACATCGGTCGCCACCACGCCCGCGCCGGGCCGCAGCGCCTTGACGGACCAATAGGCGTCATGCCGCGCCTGCCAGAGCTTGGTGCGGTCCTCGGGCTTGGTGGTCCAGGTGAAGTCGCCGCCGCCGCATTCCTTGGCGATCTCGCCGAAATTCCTGGACTGTTCGGCGACCTCGACCTCGCTGCCGTGGAATTCCAGAAGCAACAGCGGCGTCTCCGGCAGGGTCAGCTTGGAATAGGCGTTGCAGGCGCGCACCTGCTCGGCGTTGAGCAGCTCGATCCGCGCCAGCGGAATGCCGGTCTGGATGGCCAGGATCGTGGCCTGGCAGGCGCCGCGCACGGTCTCGAACGAGCAGGCAGCGGCCGCGATCGTCTCGGGAATGCCGCGCAGCTTGATGGTGAGCTCGGAGATGATGCCAAGCGTACCCTCGGCGCCGACGAACAGATGCGTCAGGTCGTAGCCGGCTGCCGACTTCTTCGCCCGCGTGCCCGTCGTGATGATCTCGCCATCGCCGCGCACCACTTTCAGCGCCAGCACGTTCTCGCGCATGGTGCCGTAGCGCACCGCATTGGTGCCGGACGCCCGCGTCGCGGTCATGCCGCCGAGCGAGGCATCGGCGCCCGGATCGATCGGAAAGAACAACCCCTGGTCGCGCAGATGCTCGTTCAGCGCCTTGCGGGTGACGCCGGGCTGGATCACGCAGTCCAGATCCTCCGCATGAACTTCAAGAATCCGGTTCATGTCGCGCAGATCGATGCAGATGCCGCCGGCCGGCGCATTGACCTGGCCTTCCAGCGAGGTGCCGGTTCCGAAAGCGATCACAGGCACACGGTGTTTGGCGCAGATCCGCACCACGTCCTGGATGTCGGCGGTTTCCTGCGCCATCACCACCGCGTCGGGCGGCTGGGTCGGCAGCCAAGTGGTGGTATGGGCGTGCTGTTCGCGCACCGACTGCGAGGTGATCAGCCGGTTGCCGAACCGCGCCGCCAGCGCCTCCACGGCGCTTGCCAAAGCCTGCGGTTCCGGCCGCTTCATACTACCCGATATCGTCGTCGCCACGTCAAGTTCCTCCCGAATTTGAGCGGACCGTGGCAAAGGATATAAATGGGGTCAAGATAGCGAAACGACAAAGGGATGGATGATGACGACCGCTGCCGCCGCCGGGGAAAAACTGAAAGATATACCGCTGCCGCCGGCCCCGTTTCTGTCCTCGGTGATGCAGATCGAGCCGCAATGGATCGACTATAACGGCCATCTCAACATGGCCTATTACAACGTGATGATGGACCGCGCCATCGACGAAATGTGGCTGCAGCTCGGGATCGGGCCGGCCTATATGAAAGAGCGCCACTGCTCGACTTTCACGGCAGAAGCTCACGTGCGCTACATCAGAGAAATTCACCTCGGCGACCCCGTTCAGATTTCAGTTTATCTGTTGGGTGCCGACGAGAAGCGATTGCACACGTTCGAGGAATTGCGCCACGCGACCGAAGGCTGGCTTTCCGCGACTTCGGAAAACATGACGCTGCATATGGACATGCAGCGTCGGAAGGTTGCGCCCTTCCCGCCCGACATCCGCGCGCGCATCCAGGCGGTGATGGATTCGCATGCCGCCGTGCCGCGGCCGGAGGGGATCGGCCGCAAGGTCGCGATGCCGCAGAAGTAGCGGCTCAGGCCGGCAGCCCAGCCTCCTGCAGCGCGCCGACGACCAGATCGCACTGGCTTGGCGGCAGGGGCGGCATGCCGCCCTGCACTTCCGCCACCGTGAGATCAGGATAATGCCGCCGCAGTGCGCTGAGGCTGCGGCGGGCCTGCGGCCCTTGCCCGGCGAGCACATAGGCCGGGCACATGGTTCGGTGCACCCAGCTTGCGGAGGGATGTTCGATCAGCGCGCGCTCCTGCCAGTTCGCTGCCTCGGCATAGCGGCCGGCATTGAAATGCGCGCAGCCGATCCCGACCATGCTGTTGAAAGCCAGCGGATCGTGGGGCGCGAGGTCGAGCGCGATCTTGAATCGTTCGATTGCCGATTGTGGGTCGCCCTTGTAGACGTCGAGCCATCCTGAACGGCTCCACGCCCAGGCCGAGCCGCCGTCGATGGCGAGCGCCTTGCGAATAACGAGATCCGCAGTATCGAACTCCTTGAGCAGCGTTAGCGCGTTGCCGAGCACGGCAAGCACGGTGGCGTCACCGCACAGCGCCCTTGCCCTGCGCGCCAGTTCGAGGCTTCGGGCGCGCTCTTCCAGCGGCGCATGCGTGAAGTGATAGACCACGCGCTGGACATGGGCCCATGCGGCGAGTGCGATGGCGAGCGGATGGTTTGGGTCCTGATCCATCGCACGCTCGAGCAATTCGAGGGCCCGGGCATTGCCATCGGCATCGAGGGAGAGAACGCCCGGCATCGCCCGTAGCGCGAGATCCTGGGCACCGAGGCAATTCGTCGGCTTGCGCAGCGCGCGATCGATTTCGGCCAGCCGCAAACATGGCTGCAGCGCCGCCGCGATCCTGGCTGCGAGATGTTCCGTCGTTGTGGTTTCGCCGCGCAGGACGCCATCGGCGCGATGCGCCCAGAGCTGGCCGCCGGTTTCGGTGTCGATCAGCCTGATCGTCAGGTACGTCTGCGTACCCGATCCCCTGATGGCACCGCCCAAATGATAGCGCGCCGCCATCGACCGCGTTGCAACTGCGATTCCGGCCCGGGTCAATGCGGTGACGAGATCGTCGGCGATGTCGGCCGCGATGGCCATATTTTCCGTTGCCGCCTCGATCGGGCCCAACGCAACCGCCGGCCGGTCCCGCGCCGGCAAGAACAGCGAGGGCATCGCACCGAGCGCGTCGGTGAGCACCTCCTGCCGCTTCAGCGTCTGCGACGGCGTTTCGCCATAGCGGCGGCGATACTCGATTGAAAACCGCCCGAAATGCGGAAAGCCGCAGCGCAGCGCCACGTCCATGATCTTGATATCAGGCGTACCCTGCAACAGCTCGCGACGGGCGCATTCGAGCCCGATCTCGCGAAGCGCGGCACGCGGGGTCTTGCCGACAAAGCTAAGGAACTGCCGCTGCAGGGTTCTGCCGGATACGCCGCCGATGGCGGCAAGCTCCGTCAGCCGCCAATTGTGGCCGACATTGCCACGCATCGCGTCCAGCGCGCGCCTGACGCCGCGCGGCAGCGGCGACGTCGCCGATGAAACGTTCTGGCCAGCAATCATCCGCAACTCCGAAGGCCCTGGTGATGGGTCCTGGGAACAGCGGAAAGGTTCACGTTCCGGATAGCCGTGTCGCGAACTGGATAGGCATCCGGTGGGCCCAGGGACTAAGCCCGCAGCACGCTGAAATCGGCAAATTCACCCGCTCAAAGGAGTAGAACATGGCTACATCTGCCGCCGCTCAAACCCTGCAAGCCGGCCAGATCGATCTTTCCGCCCTGAAAACCAAGCAACACGGCGCATGGTCTTCCGGCGACTATGCCGTCGTCGGCACCACGCTGCAGATCGTCGGCGAAGAATTGTGCGAGGCGCTCGACATCCGGGCCGGGCAGAAGGTGCTCGACGTCGCTGCCGGAAACGGCAATGCGACGCTTGCTGCGGCGCGCCGCTGGTGCGAGGTGGTTTCCACCGATTACGTGCCGAGCCTGCTCGAGCGCGGCCGGTCGCGTGCCGCAGCCGAAGGCCTGTCAGTCGAGTTCAAGGAAGCGGATGCAGAGGCTCTGGACTTCGGCGACGCGACCTTCGACGCGGTGCTCTCGACCTTCGGCGTGATGTTCACGCCGGACCAGGACCGCGCGGCATCCGAACTTTTGCGGGTCTGCAGGAGCGGCGGCAAGATCGGCCTCGCCAACTGGACACCGGAAGGCTTTATCGGACAGTTGTTCAAGACGCTCGGCAAATATTTGCCGCCGCCGGCGGGCGCGAAATCGCCCGCGCTGTGGGGCACGCAGGCGCGCATCACCGAGATGTTCGGAACGTCGGCCGCTTCTATCAAGGCCGAGAAGCGTCGCTTCATGTTCCGCTACCGCTCGCCGCTGCATTTTCTCGACGTGTTCAGGAATTACTACGGCCCGACGCTGAAAGCCTTTGCCGCACTTGATGAAACCAACCAGCGCCGCCTCGCCGACGACATCCTGACGCTGATCGCGGCGATGAACCGCGCCGAGGACGGCACCATGGTGCTGCCGAGCGAGTATCTGGAAATCGTCATCGTCAAACGCTGACGGAATCGGGAGAGCCCCTGCGGCGACGGCCCGCCTCGGCCGTCGCCGTCAATTTCTGCGCAGCCGTGCCGGCTAGCTAGACGTTACTTCGTCCGCGCACCAGTCCGACCACCGCCGAGATCAGGAACAGAATTACGGCGATAAAGAAGATCGCCTTGGCGATTTCGACCGAAGCGCCGGCGATACCGCCGAAGCCAAGAACACCTGCGATCAGCGCGATGATAAGGAACGTAACGACCCAACTCAGCATGTCACGACCTCTATTGCCCGTTGCTCCTTCGATGGCGGCGATTGAGGCGTCGCACATCGCCTGTGGGACCAATCCGGGCTGGGAATGATGGTTCCGGGCGGCAAAAGCGCGAAATTTGACGTTTCGAGCGGAACAAAATCGCCGCAAAGCCGCGAAATCAGGCTGGCAACCGCGACCGCATAAAACCTGTCAAAACGGCCGCACAGGCCCTATATGGCCCTTGATCCCTGCTATGAAGGCTCCCCTTTGCTGCCTCACGGTGCCATCGTGGGGCCAAGACGATTCGAGAAATGACCGAGCCGAGCAAACTGCCCCATCACGGCGTCCCCGAGCACCAGCCTGCGGCTGGCGGCATCGCCGCGCGTGCGCGGGCCGCCGCCGGCCCGCAATATCTCAACGGGCTCAATCCGGAGCAGCGCGAGGCGGTCGAGACGCTGGATGGCCCCGTTCTGGTGCTGGCGGGCGCCGGCACCGGCAAGACGCGCGTGCTGACCACGCGCATCGCCCATATCCTGAGCCAGGGCCGCGCGCGGCCGCATGAAATCCTCTCGGTGACTTTCACCAACAAGGCCGCGCGCGAGATGAAGCTCCGCCTCGGCCAAATGCTCGGCCAGGCCGTCGAAGGCATGCCGTGGCTTGGCACCTTCCACTCGATCGGCGGGCGCATCCTGCGTATCCACGCCGAGCTGGTACAGCTTAAATCCAATTTCACCGTGCTCGACGTCGACGATCAGGTCCGCCTGCTCAAGCAGCTCCTGCAGGCCGAGAACATCGACGACAAGCGCTGGCCGGCGCGCATGCTGGCCGGGCTGATCGACGGCTGGAAGAACCGCGGGCTGGCGCCCAGCCAGGTGCCGTCGGGGGAAGCCGCGATGTTCGGCAACGGCAAGGGCGGCAAGCTCTACGCCAGCTACCAGGAGCGGCTGAAAATCCTCAACGCCGCCGATTTCGGCGACCTGCTTCTCGAGAACATCCGGCTGTTTCGCGAAAACCCCGATGTGCTCAGGCAATACCAGAACCGCTTCAAGTTCATTCTGGTCGACGAATATCAGGACACCAATGTCGCGCAGTATCTGTGGCTGCGGCTGCTGTCGCAGGCGCCGTCGCGGCCGGGCGTGCCGCTGTCGGCGATCATTCCGGGAGATATCGATCCTCCCGTCATTCCGGGGCGCGTCGAAGACGCGAACTCCGATGTGCAATTGCACATCGAAGAATCTCGAGATGATAAGGACTCAACTCGAAATTCCGGGTCTGCGCTTTCAGCGCATCCCGGAATGACGGAGGCTGCGGCTCCCACCGTCCCCTCCTCCTCCCCACCGAAAAACATCTGCTGCGTCGGCGACGACGACCAGTCGATCTATGGCTGGCGCGGCGCGGAGGTCGACAACATCCTGCGCTTCGAGCACGATTTTCCCGGCGCAAAAGTCATCCGTCTTGAACGCAATTACCGCTCCACCGGCCACATTCTCGCCGCCGCTTCGCATCTGATCGCGCACAACGAAGGCCGGCTCGGCAAGACGCTGCGCACCGAGGATGTCGACGGCGAGAAGGTCACGGTCACAGGCTCCTGGGATTCGGAAGAGGAAGCCCGCGCCATCGGCGAGGAGATCGAGGAGTTGCAGCGCGCGGGCGAAAACCTCAACGAAGTTGCGATCCTGGTGCGGGCTTCGTTCCAGATGCGCGAGTTCGAAGATCGTTTTGTTACCCTCGGCCTGCCCTATCGCGTGATCGGCGGTCCGCGATTCTACGAGCGCGCCGAAATCCGCGATGCGCTGGCCTATCTGCGCGTGATCAATTCGCCCGCCGACGACCTTGCCTTCGAGCGCATCGTCAATGTCCCGAAGCGCGGGCTTGGCGACGCCACCGTGCAGTTGCTGCACGACCACGCCCGCAAGCGGCGCACGCCGCTGTTCGAAGCCGCGCGCGCCGTGGTCGAAACCGACGAATTGAAACCGAAGGCACGCGGAGCGCTGCGCGACCTCATCCTTCAATTCGACCGCTGGCGCGCCCAGCGCGAGGTGACCGCGCACACCGAGCTCGCCGAAATCGTGCTCGACGAGAGCGGCTATACCGAAATGTGGCAGAAGGACCGCTCGGCCGACGCCGCCGGCCGGCTCGACAATTTGAAAGAACTCGTGCGCTCGATGGAGGAATTCGAGAACCTGCAAGGGTTCCTCGAACATATCTCGCTGGTGATGGACCGCGACGGCGAGGCCAGCGACGAGGCGGTGTCGCTGATGACGTTGCATTCGGCCAAGGGGCTCGAATTCGACAACGTATTCCTGCCCGGCTGGGAGGAAGGCCTGTTTCCGAGCCAGCGCACGCTCGACGAACAAGGCCGTGCCGGCCTCGAGGAAGAGCGGCGCCTCGCCCATGTCGGGCTGACGCGCGCCCGTCGCCGCGCCAAACTCTATTTCGCCACCAACCGCCGCATTCACGGCACCTGGTCGACCACGATCCCGTCGCGCTTCCTCGACGAACTGCCGTCGGCCAATGTCGAGATCACCGAGTCCAAGGGCGGCTCCGGCTGGGGCGGCACCGGCGGCTACGGCCCCTCGCGTTTCGATAACGTTGAATCCTTCGGCTCCAGCTATACGACACCGGGCTGGCAGCGCGCGCAGGCCAATCGCAACCGCAGCCAGGGCGGCCGCAGCGGTCAGGCCCGCGGCGGGTTTGAGGAAAACCAGTCGTCATTCTCGTCCAGCGGCTTCTCGCGCAACAAGCGCGGCCCGATCGTGATCGAGGGCGAGTTGGTCGCGAAATCCACCGGCACGGTTTCGGAGTTCTCGCTCGACGACCGCGTGTTTCACCAGAAATTCGGCTACGGCCATGTGGTGAAGATCGACGGCAACAAGCTGACGATTGCGTTCGAAAAGGCCGGCGAGAAAAAAGTGGTGGATAGTTTTGTGGAGCGGGCGTGAGGCGCGAATATTTCTGCCGAGCGCTCACTTAACGCCACCGAATCGGCTCTAGCGTTCCAGGTCACATGATCTCAGGAGACATTCATGTTGACCAATAGCCGAGAAATTGTTCGGCGCCTGGAGCGGGAGGGATGGACACTTGTTCGTGTCACGGGCTCTCATCACGTGTTCAAAAACCCAATCTCGGGTGAAACACTAGTCGTTCCTCACCCCAAGAAGGACTTGGGAAAAGGTCTGGTTCGTGCCATTTATAAGGGCGCGGGGTGGAAACCCGATTGAGGTTAACTATGGCTCACTACGTCGCCATTATCGAAGATGCCGGACCGGACCGCGCCGTTGGCGTGTGGTTTCCGGACCTGCCCGGCTGCACTTCGGGGGGCGATGACGTTGACGAAGCACTGCGCAACGCGCCGGAAGCTCTGGAGCTGTATGCGGAGAGCTTCGAAGAAGACGGCAAGCCGTTGCCGCGTCCACGAACGTTGACCGAGCTAAAGTCCGATCCGGAAATCGCCGGTGATCTCAAGACCTACATGGTCGCTCTGATCGAACTGCCCGCGCGCGCACACGCTGCAGAATAGGCGCTTTTCATCGGCCCGATGGATTGCGGAATCACCGCGGGGTTCCTATCTCCCGGTTCCCATCCCTGCCCGCCTCGATCCGGCCGACGCCGCTTCGCCGCTGGCTACATTCCGTCTCACGCTGCCATGCTAGCGCCACCTCCCATCATATCCGTCTCCGATCTCTCAAAAACCTATGGCTCCGGCTTCAAGGCGCTGAAGGGCATCAATCTCGATATCAAGCGCGGCGAAATCTTCGCGCTGCTCGGGCCGAACGGCGCGGGCAAGACCACGCTGATCAGCATCATCTGCGGCATCGCCAACTTAAGCGAGGGCCGTGTCACCGTCGGCGGACATAACATCAACAGGGATTATCGCGCGGCGCGGTCGCTGATCGGCCTGGTGCCGCAGGAACTGCACACCGACTCCTTTGAAACCGTTTGGGCGACCGTCAGCTTCAGCCGCGGCCTGTTCGGCAAGCCGAAGAACCCGGCGCATATCGAAAAGGTGCTGAAGGACCTGTCGCTGTGGGACAAGAAGGATTCCAAGATCATCACGCTCTCCGGCGGCATGAAGCGCCGCGTGATGATTGCAAAAGCGCTGTCGCACGAGCCGCAGATCCTGTTCCTGGACGAGCCGACCGCGGGCGTCGACGTCGAATTGCGCAAGGGCATGTGGGACGTGGTGCGCGGCCTGCAGGCCTCCGGCGTCACCATCATCCTGACCACGCATTACATCCAGGAAGCCGAGGAGATGGCCGACCGCATCGGCGTCATCAACAAGGGCGAGATCATCCTGGTCGAGGACAAGGCCGGGCTGATGCAGAAGCTCGGCAGGAAGCAATTGACGTTGCACCTGCAGCAGAAAATTGACGCCATTCCGCCCGCCCTCGCGCCTTACAAGCTCCAATTGTCCAGCGATGGCCGGCTGCTGACCTATGACTACGATACCAAGGGCGAGCGCACCGGGATCACCAGCCTGCTGAGCGACCTCCGCAATGCCGGCATCCACATCTCCGACCTCGATACAACTCAGTCTTCGCTGGAAGACATCTTCGTCAGCCTGGTGAGGGCGCCATGAATTACCGTGCGATCCGCGCCATCTATCTGTTCGAAATGGCGCGCACCTGGCGCACGCTGCTACAGAGCATCGTCTCGCCGGTGGTTTCCACCTCGCTTTATTTCGTGGTGTTCGGCGCCGCGATCGGCTCGCGCATTACCGAGGTCGAGGGCGTCAGCTACGGCACCTTCATCGTGCCGGGTCTCGTCATGCTGTCGGTCTTGACCCAAAGCATCGCCAACGCCTCGTTCGGCATCTACTTCCCGAAATTCGTCGGCACCATCTATGAAATATTGTCCGCGCCGGTTTCCTATATCGAAATCGTGATCGGCTATGTCGGCGCGGCCGCGACCAAATCCATCATCCTCGGCCTGATCATCATGGCGACCGCCGCGCTGTTCGTGCCGCTGCACATCCAGCATCCCCTGTGGATGCTGACCTTCCTGGTGCTGACGGCGGTGACCTTCAGCCTGTTCGGCTTCATCATCGGCATCTGGGCCGACGGGTTTGAAAAGCTGCAGATGATCCCGATGCTGATCGTGACGCCGCTGACCTTCCTGGGCGGCAGCTTCTACTCGGTGAACATGCTGCCGTCGGGCTGGCGCACCATCACGCTGCTCAATCCGGTCGTATACCTGATCTCCGGCTTCCGCTGGAGCTTTTACGAGATCGCCGACGTCAGCGTGGCCTTGAGCCTCGGCATGACGCTCGGCTTCCTCGCCATCTGCATGGTGCTGGTGTGGTGGATCTTCCGGACCGGGTACCGGCTCAAGAATTGACACGCAGCGTCATTCCGGGGCGGCTCGCAGAGCCGAACTATGGTGCGCGATTGCGCACCTGAGAATCTCGAGATTCCCCGGTGCCCAATTGCGCACCTGAGGTCTGGTCCTAGCGGACCATCCCGGAATGACGGCCTCCAACTCTGTCGATGACAAGACGCGCAGCGCGTGGTTGCTCGCGAAAATGTCAGCACTTTGCCGCCGATTGCGCCGCCCTGACGCCTTGTTTGCGCCGCGGGAGGCGTTAACGATTACGGACGCAGGCCACTGGAACCAGTGCCGGTTTCCGGGCATATTGGATGCCGGGGACGGAGAGCCGGCGCTTCATCAGGGGCCTGGAGGCCAAAGGTAAAATGCGTTCCTTCCTCATTGCCGTCACCGCCCTGACGCTGTTCGCCTCGGGCACCGCCCACGCCAAGATCGCCATAACAGTCGACAAGGACAACCAGCAGATGACCGTCGCCGTCGACGGCATCGAGCGGTACCGCTGGCCGGTGTCTTCGGGTCTTCCCTCCTATGAAACACCGAGCGGCAGCTTCCGCGCCTTCCGAATGGAAGAGGACCATTACTCCAAGGAATTCGACGACGCGCCGATGCCGCATTCGATCTTTTTCACCAAGATCGGCCATGCCATCCACGGCACCGATTCCGTCAACCGTCTCGGCAGCCCGGCCTCGCATGGCTGCGTACGGCTGTCGCGCGAAAATGCCGCGAAGCTGTGGGATCTGGTGAAGCAGGAAGGCGTTCTCAACACCACGGTGACGTTGACCGGCTCATCCCAGGTGGCGCTGGCGCGCAATCCGCGTCGCGGCAATACGGCCGTCGCGCGCCGCGCGCCGCTGCCGCAATATGAACAGCAATACGACTCCGCAGCCGGCGACCCCGTCGTGATCACGCCGCAGCAGCAGCGCGTGGCGCCACAGGCGCGGGCCGATGACGGCTACATCTATCCGGCCGATGGCTCTTCCACTGGGGCGCGTTATCCGGCGCCGCCCAGCCGCCGCGTCTACGACACCCAGGCCTATCAGCAGCAGCAACAGCCGCAATATTACGATAACCGCGGCTATGCGCCGGCGCCGCAGGGCTACTACTACCAGCCGCGGCAGCAATATTATCAGCAGCGCGGGCTGTCGACCTACCAGGATTAACGAGCGAGTTCATCGCGGTCGCAGGACGTCCTCAGCCGTCCGTCGCGCTCGCAAGCTGCCGGTCGCGTTGCGCGATCAGCCGCGACTGTTGCCAAGCGTCGTGAGCAATCATCCCCGCCGCCATCGCGGCGACGAAGACGATGATTCCGGGCGACAACGTCGCCAGGCTTTCCAGCGCCGGCCCCGGGCATAACCCAACGAGGCCCCAGCCGATTCCAAACAACCCCGCGCCTGCGACCAGCGGAAGATCGATTCCCGATTTGCCCGGCCGAAAATATTGCCCGGCAAACCACGGCCGCGCACTGCGATCTGCCAGCATGAAGCCGGGTATCGACACAGCCAGCGCCGCGGCCATCACCACCGCGAGACTCGGATCCCACGCGCCGAAGATATCGAGGAAGCCGAGGACTTTGGTCGGCTGCACCATGCCCGAAATCAACAGGCCCGCGCCGAAGATCAGGCCGCACAACAAGGGAGCGATGATCCACATGGCTCAGCCTCCCAACGCATGATGGGTGATGGCGACGGTGATAACGGCCGTCACCATGAAGATGACGGTAGCGGCGATCGAGCGCGGCGACAGTCGCCCTATGCCGCAGATGCCATGGCCGGAGGTGCAGCCGCCGCCGAGCCGCGTACCGAATCCGACCAGCAGGCCCGCCGCGACAATGACAGCCCAGCTCGACGGCAGCTTTGGTTGCGCCATTCCGTAACCGATCAGGCCGGCGAGGATAGGCGCCAGAATGAGCCCGGCGACGAAAGCGATACGCCAGCCCTTGTCCTCGCCGCGCAAATTCAACAGGCCACTGAAGATGCCGCTGATCCCGGCAATCCGGCCGGTCGACAGCATCAGCAGGACGGCGGCAAGCCCGATCAGGACGCCGCCGATCGCGGCCGATACGGGGGTGAAATTGGCCATCGTCGCTCCATCGGTTCAGGGCAGACCATGATCATAGACCCACCCTGCCCGGCTGCAACTCGCCTATTCCTCGCCTTTTCTAAGCCGCCGCCATACCGCGCCCAGCACATTGGAATAATCGTCGGTCCAGACCCGCTGGTTTTCCCTGGCTTCTGTCAGCGCCCATTGTTCCGACGATGCCAGCTTCCCGACGTCAGTCTCTTCCCTCGCCGAGACAACGACCGAGGTCGAGAAGATGTATTCGCTGTCGCGCCCGGAGTCTTCGCTGTAGACCCAGCTCATCAAGTCGTTGGCGTCGGCGATGCCGACGACCACGCTCGACAGCTCCAGATGCCGGTTGGAGACGTGCATCACGACCGCCCCCTGCGGCGCCAGCTTGGACTTGTAGATTTCCATCGCCTCTTCGGTCGCCAGGTGAACCGGGATCGCATCCGACGAATAGGCGTCGACGATGATCAGGTCATAGACGCCGTCGGGCTCACGCGCGAAGGTGAGCCGCGCATCACCGATCACCGGCTGCATGTTCGGTTCGCAGACCTGAATGTACGTAAAATATTTCGGGTCGCGCGCGGTATCGACCATCGTCTGGTCGATCTCGAAGAATTTCCATTCCTCGCCGGGCTCCGAGGCGCAGGCCAGCGTGCCGGAGCCGAGCCCGATCACGGCCACGCGCAGTGGCGCGCCCTTGCGTTCCCGGATCGCCGTGATCGCCTGGCCGATGCCGCCGTCCCTGTAGTAGTAGGTGATCGGCTCCGGCTGGCCGGTGACCGGCGTGCCGTCGTCGTTCTTGAATTTCTCGGCGCCGTGGATCGTCGTGCCGTGCATCAGCACGTGATACTGGCCGTTCGGCGTCACCACGATCTTGTGGACGCCGAAGAAGCTGCGCACCGTCTCGACCCGGCCGTCGTCGGAAGGATAGGCGCGCAGCAATACCAGCGCCATCACGACGGTCGCAAAGATCTTCCAGCGGTTGGCATTGAGGGTAAGCGCCAGGAGCGCCGCCAGCACTCCGACCGCGCCGATCACCCAGACGCGATGATCTTCGAACCAGTTGAACACTTTTCCGGTCGACCAGGCCGGCGCCATCAACGCCACCGCCAGCACCGCAAGGAACGGCCAGTACCAGGCACTCCAGCGCGGCAAACGTTCGCCGCCGGTCGGCCGGCACAGCGCCGCGAGCGCCAGCAGGATCGGGTACTCCGCAACCCATGAGAAGGTGAACGGCGCGATCAGGCCGGCAAAGAGGCCGCCGACCATGCCGCCGAACGACAGCGCGACATAGAAGCCGGTGAGATATTTCGCCGCCGGGCGCGTGCGCGCAAGTTCGCCATGACAAGCCATCGCAATCACGAAAAAGCAGAACTGGTGCCCGCCGAGCGTCAGCAGCAGATTCTGTTCGCCGCCGAACGCGAGCAGCACCACGATGCCGGCGATCGCCAGCGGCTGCGCCAGCAACATCCATTTGTGCGGCAATAGCGGGCGCGACTGGAAGACGAGCACCCAGGTCAGGAGATAGAGCGACAACGGCAGCACCCACAGCAAGGGCGCTGCGGCGACGTCAGTGGAAATATGGGCCGTTACTGCTATCAGCAGCCCCGACGGCACGGCCGCGAGGAATATCCAGCGGGCGCGCAAAATCCATGACGGCGCCGGCACGTCGCTATCGTCTGGCGCCAAGTTCAGTTCTCCCGCCCTCACTGGCGAGCGCAGCAACAACACGCCGCAGGTCGCGATCAGCACGATCAAGAGGCCATAGCCGCCGGTCCAGATCAGGTTCTGCATGCGCAAGGTGAACATCGGCTCCAGCAGCACCGGATAGGACAACAGCGCCAGGAAACTGCCGACATTCGAGGAGGCGTAGAGGAAGTACGGATCGGGACCGTTGGGGTGGCCGGTGCGGACAAACCAGGCCTGCAGCAGCGGGTTGTTGGCCGCGAGCGCGAAGAACGGCAGGCCGATCGAAGCCGCAAACAGGCCGAGCAGCCAGAGCGCATAGCCTGAATTCGGCGGATCGCCCCACCCGCTCGCGATCGACAGCGGCATCGTCAGCATCGCAACCGCGAGCAGCGCGAGATGAACCGCCACGGGAATCGTGCGATTGCGCGCCTGCATCAAAAAATGCGCATAGGCATAGCCGCCAAGCAGCAGCGACTGGAAGAACACCATCGCCACCGACCAAACCGCCGGCGAGCCGCCGAGCCGCGGCAGCACCATCTTGGTGAACAGGGGTTGCACCGAAAACAGCAACAACGCACTGACGAAGATCGCAGCGGTGTAGACGGCCAGCACCAGCCGGTTTCGCGAGGCAGACGGTTCAGAAATCATGAAAGCTCCGGCTTGAACCCGGCGGGAGCCGGCGGCGAGCATTCCGGCAGGTTGTGCCAGAAGCGCAGATAGAGCATATGGCAACATGGCTAGCAAGAAACCGCAGGCTTGACGGAACGCTGATTGGGCGCGACAGCACCCTCTCGTGAACGTCATTTCGGGGCGATGCAAAGCATCGAACCCGAAATCTCGAGATTCCGGGTCTGGTGCTAACGCACCATCCCGGAATGACGATTAATCAAACCTTCTTGAAGCGGACATGAGCGAAACCGAAGTCGTCATCATCGGTGCGGGGCATAACGGCCTCACCTGCGCGGCCTATCTCGCGATGGCCGGCCTGCGCGTGAAAGTGGTCGAGCGCCGCAAGACGGTCGGCGGCGCCGCGGTGACCGAGGAATTCCATCCCGGTTTCCGCAATTCGGTGGCCGCCTATACCGTCAGCCTGCTCAATCCGCAGATCATCGCCGACCTGAAGCTCGCCGAACACGGCCTGCGCATCGTCGAGCGCCGCGCGCAGAATTTTCTGCCCGCCCCCGACGGCAGCTATCTCCTGACTGGCGAGGGCCGCACCCGGCAATCGGTGGCAAAACTCAGCGAGCGCGATGCCGTCACGATCGAGGCCTTCTCGCGCGAACTGGAAGCCATCGCCGACGTGCTGCGGCAATTCGTGCTGCGCGCGCCGCCGAATCTCGTCGAGGGTTTTGGGATCGGCGCGATCCGCGAGGCCTTCAACGCCGTCGGCACGGCCGGTATCCTGCGCAAGCTCTCACTCGAACAGCAGCGCAGCCTGCTCGACCTGTTCACGTGCTCGGCCGGCGAAATGCTGGACGAGCGTTTCGAGAGCGACCTGGTGAAGGCGCTGTTCGGCTTCGACGCCATCGTCGGCAATTATGCCAGCCCCTACGCCGCCGGCTCCGCCTATGTGATGCTGCACCACGCATTCGGCGAGGTGAACGGCAAGAAGGGCGTATGGGGCCACGCCATCGGCGGCATGGGTGCGATCACGCAAGCCATGGCGCGCGCTGCGCGCGGGCATGGCGTGGAGATCGAAACGGACGCCGGCGTGCGCGAGGTGATCGTCGGGGGCGGGCGCGCCGCAGGCGTTATCCTCGACAATGGCGAGACCATCCGCGCGAAATACGTAGTCTCCGGCGTCAATCCGAAATTGCTGTATACGCGGCTCGTGCCGTCGGGTGCATTGACGCCGGAATTCCTCGGGCGCATCGCGCGCTGGCGCAACGCATCCGGCACGTTCCGTATGAATGTCGCGCTGAACGCGCTACCTTCTTTCACCGCCCTGCCCGGCGCCGGCGACCATCTCACCGCCGGCATCATTCTCGCACCCAGCCTCGGTTACATGGATCGCGCCTGGCAGGACGCGCGAGAGCATGGCTGGAGCCGTGAGCCGGTGGTGGAAATGCTGATTCCCTCGACCCTCGACGATTCCCTCGCACCGGAGGGCCGGCATGTCGCGAGCCTGTTCTGCCAGCATGTCGCGCCGGAATTGCCGGATGGAAAGTCATGGGACGATCACCGCGAGGAGGTCGCCGACCTCATGATCGCGACGGTGGATAAATTCGCGCCGGGCTTTGCGACAAGCGTGATCGGCCGCCAGGTGCTGTCGCCGCTCGATCTCGAGCGGCAGTTCGGCCTGCTCGGCGGCGACATCTTTCATGGGGCGCTGACGCTCAACCAATTGTTCTCGGCGCGGCCGATGCTGGGCCATGCCGATTATCGCGGGCCGCTGAAGGGCCTCTACCATTGCGGCTCGGGCGCGCATCCCGGCGGCGGCGTCACCGGCGCACCCGGCCACAACGCCGCGAAGGTGATTCTGGGCGATCACCGCGCCCTGTTCGGATAGAACGCAGTGGACAATGTCGGTAAAGCCGGTGGGCAACGGCGGGAGAAGCCTGTGGATTGCTTGTTGATAACCCGCGGCAACGGCTGTGGAAGACATCGGTATGTTTCCGTCGACAACCGGTTGGCAACTTCCCCGCTCGGCTGTGGGCAGGCGGTGGAAAGATGCAACTTTTCCGAGTAGCACGACATGAAACTTGCTCGAGTTTGACGCCCATTCCCGATCGTATCCTTCACCGCTTTCGCCAGGTTCTTCAATGACTTCCCTCGCCTCCACACATCGCGTCCATTTTGCTGTCGGCGACGAGCACACAGCCAAGGGCGTCGTCGATGCCCTGACCGAAGTTTTTTTTGAAGGCCAGGCCGCAATCGCCGCGTTCGAACGGCCGGATGGCCGATGGGACGTCACGGTGCATTTTGGCGAGCCGCCCGATCAGCCGCTGGTCCGCGAACTCGTGGCCAATGCGGCCGGCGCGGAAATCGCCGTCGGCATCGCCTTCGACACGGTCGAGGCCAAGGACTGGGTCAAGGCCAGCCTCGAAGACCTGGTTCCCGTGCCCGCCGGGCGCTTTGTGGTCCACGGCCAGCATGACCGCGACAGGATCTCGCCCAACAAGCTCGGCATCGAGATCGAGGCGGCGCTGGCCTTTGGCACCGGCCATCACGGCACCACGCGCGGCTGCCTTCTGCTGCTCGACCATGTCCTGAAAGCCTGGCGCCCGCGCCGCGTGCTCGATCTCGGCACCGGCACCGGCGTGCTGGCGATTGCGGCGGCGAAAGCGCTGCACGAAAAGATACTGGCCAGCGATATCGATCCGCCCTCGGTGCAGGTCGCCCGCGACAATGCGCGGCTGAACGTATCGGGACATCTGGTGCGGGCGGTCCGCGCCACCGGCTTCTCGGCGCCGCAATTTGCGCAAGCCGCGCCGTTCGATCTGGTGCTGGCGAATATTCTGGCCAATCCGCTGCGGCAATTGGCAGGGCCGATGGCGCGGCATCTGGCGCCGTCCGCGCTGGTCATTCTCTCAGGGCTTTTGACGCATCAGGCGCCCGCCGTCATCGTCGCCTATCGCGCCCGCGGGCTGGTTCCCGTGCGGCATCTGCGCATCGAAGGCTGGAGCAGCCTCCTGCTGCGCAAGGTGAACTGAAATTCTAATCGGCCGGTCTGTGCCGGTTGCGGGCGATGACGCCCTTCTCTCTCTTCAACGACCGCTTGACGCGCGCTTCCGCGAACCGATCGAGGATCTGGACGATGACGCCACGCTGCTTCTTGTTGGCCACGGGCGCCACGGGGCCGCGACGTTCCGGCGGTGAAATCTTCTCAAACGTGAAAGCAGGCATGGTGCATCCCCTCTTCGTTGAGTTGAAACACTCCTGGAGCTCTCTCCCGATATCTTTGAGCAGAGCGGCTACACCGCAATTCGCTCCGTCCGACTAGCGCGGACGGACATATTGAAGCACAGATTATGCCAAATTGTGGCGGAGACTGCCGCATTGCGGACCACTCCACCCAACCCTAAAGTGACCAGGCGATGTTCGAAGCCCATTTTCAGACATTCGAAGAACCCGAAGGCGGCGTGGCGCTGACCGCACGGCTGGCCCGCTTCCGCGAGGAACTCGCGCGGCGGAAGCTGACGGGATTCGTGGTTCCGCGCGCCGATCAGCAACAGAACGAATACGTCCCGGCCTCCGAAGAACGGCTGGCCTGGCTGAGCGGCTTCACTGGTTCGGCGGGCATGGCGATCGTTCTGACGCGCGATGCCGCGGTCTTCGTCGATGGCCGTTATACGCTGCAGGCCGCCAAGCAGGTCGACCGCAAGGCCTGGCAAATCGAGCCGCTGGCCGATCCGCCGCCGGAGCAGTGGCTGACCAAGCACCTTGCGGCCGGCGACCGCCTCGGTTTCGACCCGTGGCTGCACACTTCGGCGGCAGCCGAGCGTCTGGCCGCCGCCTGCACCAAGGCGGGCGCGGAACTGATTGCGGTCGAAACCAACCCGCTGGATTCGATCTGGACCGAGCGCCCGGCCCCGCCGCTCGGCCGCGTCGCCACTCACGGCGTGCAGTTTTCCGGCGAGGTCGAAGCCGAAAAACTCAAGCGCATCCGGCTGGAGATTAACAAGCTCGGCGTCGAGGCGCTGGTGCTGTCGGACAGCCACGCGGTGGCCTGGACCTTCAACATCCGAGGCGCAGACGTGTCGCACACGCCGTTGCCCTTGTCTTACGCGGTGGTGCCGAAGGACGGCCGCCCCACCATCTTCATCGACCATCGCAAGCTGTCCAACCTGACGCGCGACCACCTCGAACAATCCGCCGATGTGCGGGAGCCCGACGCGCTGGTGCCTGACCTGACCGAGCTTGCGCGCAGCGGCGCCGCAATCGCCCTTGATGCCGCCACCGCCGCGGACGCGCTGAGCCGGCTGATCGCAGGTGCCGGCGGAAAACCGGTACGCGGCAACGATCCGGTGAGCCTGTTGAAGGCGGTGAAGAATATCACCGAGATCGAGGGCACGCGGACCGCGCACCAGCGCGACGCGGTGGCGCTGGCGCGCTTCCTCGCCTGGATCGACCGCGAGGCACCGTCGGGCGCGTTGACGGAGATCGATACCGTCGAGGCCCTGGAAACGTTCCGCCGCCAGACCTGCGCGCTGAAGGATGTCTCGTTTCCGACCATCGCCGGCACCGGGCCGAACGGCGCCATCGTGCATTACCGCGTCACCCGCAAGAGCAACCGGCGAATTTCGCCCGGCGATCTGCTGCTGATCGATTCCGGCGCGCAATATGAAGACGGCACCACCGACGTCACCCGCACCATCGCAATCGGCAATCCGACCGACGAAATGCGCGATCGATTCACCCGCGTGCTGCGTGGGCACATCGCGATTGCACGCGCGGTGTTTCCGGACGGCACCACCGGCGCGCAGATCGACTCCTTTGCGCGGCAATTTTTGTGGCAGGCCGGCCTCGATTTCGAGCACGGCACCGGCCACGGCGTCGGCAGCTATCTCTCGGTGCATGAAGGCCCGGCGCGCATCTCGAAACTCGGCACCACGCCCCTGAAGCGCGGCATGATCCTCTCCAACGAGCCCGGCTACTACAAGACCGACGCCTACGGCATCCGGATCGAGAACCTCGAACTCGTCATCGGCACCGATGTACCCGGCGCCGAGAAGCCGGTGAACGCGTTCGAGACGCTGACGCTGACGCCGATCGACCGCCGCCTGATCGACGTGAACATGTTGAGCGCAACCGAACTGAAATGGCTCAACGACTACCACGAGCGCGTCAACCGCGCGGTGCGCCCGCACCTCGACGACAACGCCACGAAGCTGTGGCTGGATGAGGCGACGGCGGCAATGCTACCGCTTTAATCACATCCGCAACTGTCGTCCCCCGCGAAGGCGGGGGACCCAGTACGCCGCGGCCCATCGCTTCATCACTAAAGTCTCTGGAATACTGGGTCACCCGCCGGAGCCTGTCATCGGGCGCGCATTCGCGCGACCCGTTGGCGGGTGACGACAGCGGATTTGTTGCGCGTGACGAAATTCGCCGGCGCGCCGGCTACGCGTGGGCCCCGGACACAAAAACCGCGAAAACAACCCCATGCAAAGTAGAATCCAGCGGCCCAGTCTCGTACCCGCCTCCCCAATTCAGCATGGCCGCATGCCAAAACGTCCCTGTTCGTGCTGAGCCATCTGGTTAAAAGTCCAATCCAAGCAAAACAGGATCTGAACTGAATGCACGGCGTCGTGGGAAAGCCGCCCGACGCGGCGGCGAGCGCTGTCGCGACCTCCAAGATCATGCTGCTGATGCTGGTGGCGATGACCGGCGTCGCGCCGATCTCGCTCTATATGCTGGTGCCGGCGCTTCCCGTGCTGGCGACGACGTTCGGTGGTGACATTTCCGTCGCGCAGATGACGGTGTCGCTCTACATGGTCGGCATCGCTTGCTCGCAGCTCATCATGGGGCCGCTGTCGGACAAGTTCGGACGCCGCCCGGTGCTGCTCGCAGGCCTTGCCCTGATGGTGGCGGCGAGCGTCGGCTGCTCGCTGGCGCAGACACTGCCGCAACTGATTGCCGCGCGTTTCCTGCAGGCGCTGGGTGGCGCGACCGGCATGGTGGTGAGCCGCGCCATCATCCGCGACCTCTACAGCCGCGACCGCATCAGCTCCATGATCAGCCTCGTGATTGCCGTCATGATGATGGCGCAGATGCTCAGCGCGCTGGTCGGCGGCCTCCTGGAGACCGCGTTCGGCTGGCGCGCCATCTTCTATTTCATCACGGCGGCTTCGCTCGGCGTTGCGGTCCTGATCACGCTGGCGCTGCCCGAGACGCGCGGCGAACGCAGCGAGAGCAGCAGCTTCCGCGGCGACGTCGGCAAGCTGATCCGCAACCGCGCCTTCATCGGCTATGTGCTGTGCCAGGTGCTGGCTTCCCAGATTATTTTCATGTTTGCCGGCGGCGGGCCTTACATCGTGGTGACGCAGATGGGCCGAACCACGGCCGAATATGGCGCGTGGTTCGCGACGACGGGATTTGCCTATCTGATCGGCAATGTGTTCTGCGTCCGTTTCGCGCCGCGGCATTCGCTGGAGAAGCTGATCTGGTTCGGACTCGCCGTGCAATTCGGCGGCGCCCTCTTCAACCTCGTCTTGAGCATTGCCGGGATCAACCAGGCGCCTCTCTGGCTGTTCGGCACTCAGATGATCGTGATGGTCGCGAACGCCTTCGTCATGAATAACGCCGCGGCCGGCGCTATCAGCGCGCGTCCCGAGGCCGCCGGCACCGCCTCCGGCGCGATGGGGTTTCTGCAGCAGGGTATCGGCGCGCTGGTCTCGCAATTCGGCGCCTATCTCGGCGGCCACTCCACGACCACGCTGCCGCTGACGGCCGCGATCTTCGCACTGTCGATTGCCTGCATCTCGGTGATGTTCTTCATCGTGCCGCGGCGGACGGTCGTGGTGAGCGAGGAGTTGGTAAAGAAGGCGGAGGAGGAAGACTCGGGGATGTTGTGAGACGATGTCATTCCGGGGCGATGCGTAGCATCGAACCCGGAATCTCGAGATTCCGGGTCTGGTCCTTCGGACCATCCCGGAATGACGGTGCCCAAACGATCACGTAACGCTTCAGCCGTCATTGCGAGCGAAGCGAAGCAATCCATCAACGCGGGTTAGATGGCAGTTGCTCCTTCACCAACAAATTACATTGTTTAGAATGAAGGCGGAGTGCAGTCTGCCCATGACGAGCATGAATCATGCCTGATTTTCTCAAAATTGTTACGCTCGGCGCTTTGCTTGCACTTTCGTCCAAGCCGGTGATGGCGATTGATCGTGGCACGGCCGCGCCGGTGGTCTTCGATTGCTGGGAGCCGGAGCGCACGTTCAAGCAATGTGCGGCAACCGGCCCCGACGGGCGGCCGCGTTTGAAGCGATCCTATTTGACCCGACTTCGATATGACCGCGATGGGCTGGCTTCGGTCTTGTTGATGGATAGGACTGACACACGAAAAGGCCAGTGGTTCTATGTTCGGCGTGGCGTCGCCCCGGCGCCTGTTGAGTTGATGGATAACGGCCCGGATTATTTCAAGGATGGTCTCGCGCGATCGCGGGTCGGCGGCAAGATCGGATATATCGACCGCAAGCTCAATCTCGTGATCCCGGCGATATACGACGGCGCTTATCCATTCAACGACGGAGTCGCCGTCGTCTGTACGGCTTGCACGCTGGTCTCTGAAGGTGAGAACAATGGGCGCAGTTGGTACGAGGGCGGACATTGGGGACGCATCGACCGCAAGGGACGCGTCGTTTCACGCTTCCGGCCATGGGAGAAAGGCAAGCCGCTCGAATTCGACTGAGGCTGAATGCTTGCGAAGAATTGATCGAACAGGCGGAATAAGGTGCGACGTCAGCGCCGCACTCTCCGCTGTCATCGCCCGCGCAGGCGGGCGATCCAGCACGCCGCGGCCTTTCGGCTCAATCACTGCGGTCTCTGGAATACTGGGTCACCCGCCTTCGCGGGTGACGACAAGGGAGTGCGTCTCACTCATCACTCCCCGATCAGCTTCAGCCACTCATCTTCGGTCAGCACCGGCACGCCGTGCTTCTTGGCTTCCGCGAGTTTTGAACCCGCACCCGGCCCAGCGACAACATAGTCCGTTTTCTTCGACACCGAACCGGCGGCCTTGGCGCCCAGCCGCTCGGCGGTGGCCTTGGCTTCGTCGCGTGTCATTTTCTCCAGCGATCCCGTGAACACCACGGTCTTGCCGGCGACGGCCGAATTGCTCTTGGGCTTTTCGGCGTCGATGATCTCGTTGAGCTCCTTGACCAGCCGCTCGACGATGCCGCGGTTATGGCTTTCGCCGAAATAGGCGGCGACGCTCTTGATCACGGTATCGCCGATCTGGTCGAGCGCATCCATCTCGGCGATGGTGTCCTCGTCACCCTTGGCGACCTTGAGGCAGGCATCGTGGAAGGCATCCCATGAACCGTAGCCACGCGCCAGCGCCAGCGCGGTGGTCTCGCCGACATGGCGCATGCCGAGCGCATAGATGAAGCGTTCCAGCGAAATGCGGCGGCGGTTCTCGATCGCGGCGAACAGGTTGCGCACCGAAGTTTCGCCATAGCCCTCGATCTCTTCGAGCTTCAGCTTGGCGTTACGTTTCGGCAGCGTGAAGATATCGGCGGGCTCCTGCACCCATTCGCGGTCGAAGAAGTACTGGAGCTGCTTCTCGCCGAGCCCGTCGATATCGAACGCCCGGCGCGACACGAACAGTTTCAGATGCTCGATCTTCTGGAACGGACAGGCGAACTCGCCGGTACAGCGGGCGCGCGAGCCTTCCTCGCCGGTTGCCGTCTCCTCGCGCACCACGTCGGTATGCAGCGGGCACGGGCACTTCTTCGGGAAGTGAAATTCCTTGGCGTTCTTCGGCCGCTTGTCGATGACGACATCGACCACCTGCGGGATCACATCGCCGGCGCGCTGGATCACGACGGTGTCGCCGAGCCTGATGTCACGGCCCTCGCGCAGCACTTCGCCCTTGTTGCCGATGCCCTTGATGTAGTCCTCATTGTGCAGCGTGACGTTCTGCACGATCACGCCGCCGACACCGACCGGCTCCAGCTTGCCGACCGGCGTGAACGAACCGGTGCGCCCGACCTGGATTTCGATATCGCGCAGCACCGTCATGGCCCGCTCGGCCGGGAATTTGTGCGCGACGGCCCAGCGCGGCGTGCGCGAGACGAAACCGAGCCGCTCCTGCCAATCGATACGGTCGATCTTGTAGACGACGCCGTCGATGTCGTAGTCGAGCTCACCGCGCTGCTCCTCGATCTCGTGATGGAACGCGATCAAGTGCTCGACGGAGTGGCAGAGTTTTGTCAGCGGATTGGTCTTGAAGCCGCAGCGCTCGAACCAGTGGATCATGCCGGTTTGAGTCTTTTCGGGCATCGCGCTCATCTGGCCCCAGGAATAGGCGAAGAAGCCGAGCGGGCGCGAAGCGGTGATGGAGGGGTCCTTCTGACGCAGCGAGCCTGCCGCTGAATTTCGCGGATTGGCAAAGATGGTATCGCCCGCGGCCTTCTGCCGCTCGTTCAGCGCGAGGAACGCCTTCTTGGTCATGTAGACCTCGCCGCGCACCTCGCAGATATCAGGAACGTTGCGGCCTTTCAGCTTCTGCGGCACGTCTTCGAGCGTGCGGATATTTGCGGTGACGTCCTCGCCTTCCGCGCCATCGCCGCGGGTGGCGGCGGTAACGAGTTCGCCACCCTCATAGCGCAGCGACATCGACAGCCCGTCGATCTTCGGCTCGGCGGAAAAGTTGATCTTGTCGTCGCTGAGCTTGAGGAAGCGCTCGATGCGGCCGATGAAGTCGAGCACGTCCTGCTCGGCGAAGGCGTTGTCGAGCGACAGCATCGGCACCGCATGGCGGACTTTCCTGAAGCGGCCCGATGGCGTTGCGCCGATCTTTTGCGATGGCGATTCCGCTGTAACGAGCTCGGGAAACCGCTTCTCGATCGCATTGAAGCGCTGCCGCAAGGCGTCGTATTCGGCATCGCTGATGCTGGGCGCATCTTCCTGATAGTACCGCTTGTCGTGCCCTTCGAGCTCCAACGCCAGCCGCATGTGCTCGACCTTGGCCTGCGCCTTGGTGAGATTGGCGACGTCGGTAAGAGTTTTTGTTTTGGATTTTGCTATCATGCTCGAAACTCGGGCACCGTCATTCCGGGGCGCGCGAAGCGCGAACCCGGAATCTCGAGATTCCGGGTTCGATGCTGCGCATCGCCCCGGAATGACTGGTTGCTAACAGGCAAGTTGCGACAATCATGAGCTATTATGTCTATATCATTGCAAGCAGAAGAGACGGAGCAATCTACATCGGCGTAACCAAAGACATTGTGCGCCGGATCTACGAACACCGAACGAAGGCCGTGCCCGGCTTCACGTCGAAATACAATATCACACGGCTCGTTTGGTTCGAAGTTTACGACGACCCAATCTCAGCTATTTCCCGCGAAAAAGAACTCAAGAAATGGAAGCGGAGTTGGAAGGTCCAGTTGATCGAGAAGGACAATCCGGAGTGGAATGGCTTGTATGAATCAATCTGCGTCTAGGCTTGTCATTCCGGGATGGTGCGTAAGCACCAGACCCGGAATCTCGAGATTCCGGGTTCGATGCTTCGCATCGCCCCGGAATGACGGCTAGGTGGCCGCCCTCAACAGCCGTTCCGCCGCCGCCCTCGCCTCGGCGGTGATCTCCGCCCCGGCCAGCATGCGGGCGATTTCCTCGCGGCGGTGGTCAGCGGCGAGCGCGTTGACGCGGGTGGCGACGCGCTTGCCCTTGTCGAGCGCGTCCTTGGAAATCAGCAGATGTTGGTTGGCGCGTGCCGCGACCTGCGGGGCGTGCGTCACCGCCATCACCTGGACCTGACCGGCGAGCCGCGACAACCGCGCGCCGATCGCATCCGCCACCGCGCCGCCGACGCCGGTATCGATTTCGTCGAACACCAGCGTGGGCGCCGAACCGCGATCGGACAGCACCACCTTGAGCGCCAGCAGGAACCGCGACAGCTCGCCGCCGGAGGCGACCTTCATCAACGGTCCCGGCTTTGTCCCCGGATTGGTCTGAACCCAGAACTCGACGCGGTCGATGCCCTGCGGCCCTGGTAATTTCGCATCGGTGTCGACCTGCGTCATGAATTTCGCGCGCTCGAGTTTCAGCGGCGCGAGTTCGGCGTTCACTGCCTTGTTGAGTTTTTCGGCCGACTTGCTGCGGGCTGCAGACAGCTTCGCCGCCGCTGCGCCGTAGCGCTGGTCGGCCTCGGCAGCCGCCGCTTCCAGCTTCTTCAGCCGATCCGCGCCGGCGTCGATCAGCGCGACGTCGGAGACGAATTTGGCCGCCAATGCCGCCAGCCCATCGACCGGCGTCGAATATTTGCGCGAGGCGGCGCGCAGCGCAAACAGCCGCTCCTCGATCCGCTCCAGCTCGGCCGGATCGAAATCGGCCGCAACCAGCGCGGCGCTGAGATGCTGGTCGGCCTCTTCCAGCGCGTTGATCGCAATGTCGATCGCCTTCACCGCCGGCTCGACCAGCGCAGGCGAATTGGCGGCGCGGCGCTCGAGGCGGCGCACGGCCGCCGCCAGCGCCGGCACCGGCGAGTTGTGGCCGCCGACCGCCTCCTGCGCCTCGCGCAGGTCGCTGGCGATCTTCTCGCCCTGCATCATGGTGGTGCGGCGTTCGGCGAGCGCGGTCTCCTCGCCGTCCTTCGGCTTCAGCGCCTTGAGCTCGTCGGCGGCGTGGCGCAAATAATCCGCCTCGCGCGCGGCACGTTCCATGCTGGCGCGATGCTCATCGAGTGCCTGGTTGGCGGTGCGCCGCGCCTCCCACAGCGTCTCCAGCGCGGCGACCTCTTTCTCCAGCCCGGCAAACGCGTCGAGCAACTGCCGGTGCGTCGAGGCGTCGACCAGCGCGCGCTCGTCATGCTGGCCGTGAATCTCGACCAGCGCCGCGCCGAACGCTTTCAACGTCTGCACGCTGATCGACTGGTCGTTGATGAAGGCGCGGGTGCGGCCGTCGGCGAGCTGCACGCGGCGAAGAATCATTTCGCCGGTGTCGTCGAGGCCGTTCTCGGAAAGGATCTTTGTCGCGGGATGGCCCTTGGGAACGTCGAAGGTGGCGGTCACCTGGCCCTGCTCCGCGCCATGGCGAACCAGGTCCGCATCACCGCGGCCGCCGAGCGCCAGCGCGAAGGCATCGAGCAGGATGGATTTGCCCGCGCCGGTTTCGCCGGTCAGCACCGCGAGGCCACGGGAGAATTCGATATCGAGCCGTTCGATCAGGACGATGTCACGGATCGACAGACGCGCCAGCATGCGAAGTCAATTCCTAGTGGTCCGGTTCTAACATTCGCTCCCCGCCGGGGAGCCACTTTTGCGAATGTTAGAATCAAAAGGACCACTAGCAAATATCAAGCTGGTAGTGGAGCTTTATGGATTTGACATTCGCTTCACGAAGTCGCGGCAAGTATCGAGCGAATGTCAAATCCGCTCCACTACCCGAGACCCAACTTCTTGAAGGCCCTGGAAATGTAGGACCCCTTGTTCTCGCTCGGCTCGAGACCGCCCGACTTTACAAGATTATAGGCGTCCTTGTACCAGCGGCTGTCAGGAAAATTGTGCCCAAGTACGGCTGCCGCGGTCTGCGCCTCGCCAACGATGCCGATCGCCATATAGGCCTCGGTGAGTCGCGCCAGCGCTTCCTCGACATGCCGCGTGGTCTGGTAGCGGGTGACCACGGTCTTGAAGCGGTTGATGGCGGCGGTGTAGTCGCGCCGCTCCATGTAATAACGGCCGACGTCCATTTCCTTGCCGGCGAGCTGGTCGCGCGCGCCCTCGAGCTTGGCCTTGGCGGAGTTGGCGTATTCCGAGGTCGGATATTTGCGAATCACCTCTTCCAGCGCCGCGATCGCCTTTTCGGTGCGGCCCTGGTCGCGAGAGATGTCCGGGATCTGGTCGTAATGCGAGGCCGCAATCAGATATTGCGCGTAGGCCGCATCGGGGCTGCCGGGATGCAGCGTGACGTAACGCGTCGCTGCGCCGATGCAGCTATCGTAATCGCCGGCATTGTAGAAGGAGTAGGCCGACATCAGGAGCGATTTGCGCGCCCAGTCGGAGTAAGGATGCTGGCGATCGACCTCCTCGAATTTCTTCGATGCCGCCTTCAGATCCTTGCGCTGGTTCATCAGGTACAAGCCCTCATTGTAGAGCTTGTCCGCCGGCTCCTCGTTGAAGGTGTCGTCCTTGGCGGTGAACTTGTCCCACAGCGCACCGGTGCCGCAGCCGCTCAAGGGAATGGCGAGCGCAATCAGGCCCGCCAGCCGCAACGAGCGTGCGGCGCGAGCGAGGCTGGAGCGCCCGAGTGATTTGCCTGATTCGAGCGTCATACGCTGTGCCGACATGGAATTTGTGACCTGACGCCCCGTGATGCGACTGATGAGTGAGCCCGCCCGTCCGTGAACCGCAGCCATGGACGTCATATTCCCCGTGCCCCAAATTTCTTGAGCCCAATGGTGCCCAATTCTTCAAGGCCCGTGGCGCCTTGCGCTACCGCGGGCTTCTCTAGCCGAAAAATGGTCCTCGACCAACCGAATACGCAGCCAATTCGCCCGGATTAAGGCGACGGAACGGCCACGTTACCACGGTGGTTACCACCGAAAACGCGCCCAAGCGGCGCAAAGTAGCTCAAAATTCAGAGCTTTTGCAAAGACGAAAGTCAGGAAACGTCGGGACCATAGGCCGGGGCGATCATGCCGCCCACCATGCCCGCGCCGGCCTCGACATAAGCGCGGGGACGGCGCGCCGGTTCGGCCTCGACCACCCGCCAGGCGCTGCGATCGGCCAACAGGGCGGTCAGCACGGCGTGGTTCAGCTTGTGGCCGCCACGTACCGAACGGTAGGCGCCGAGCAGCGGCAAACCAGCCAGGGTCAAATCACCGACCGCATCCAGCGCCTTGTGGCGGGCGCACTCGTCGCTGAAGCGCAGCCCTTCGGTGTTGAGCAGGCGGGTTTCGTCGAACACCACCGTATTCTCAAACGAGGCGCCACGCGCATAACCGGCGCTCCAGAGCCGCGCGACGTTGTTCATGAAGCCAAACGTCCGGGCGCGGGAAATCTCGCGGCGGAAGCTTTCGGGGCTGAGATCGATGGAATATTTCTGGCAGCCGATCATGGCGTTGTCGAAGTCGATCTCGACCTCGACGCGGAACCCGTTGCCATGCGGCCGCAACTCGCCAAAACTGTCGCCGATCGCGACCTGCACCGGCTTCAGCACCTGAATGAAGCGGCGGGAGGCCGACTGGGTGACGATGCCGGCTTGGTCGATAGCGGCAACGAAAGCCGCCGCGCTGCCGTCCATGATCGGAACTTCGGGACCATCGACTTCGATGATGGCGTTGTCGACACCCATGCCGCGCAGGGCAGCAAGGACATGTTCGGCGGTGGAAACCAGCGGGCCTTCGCGGTCGCCAAGAACGGTAGCAAGATCGGTGGCGGTGACGGAGGCGGCTACTGCGGGAACCTCGCGGTCGGCCTCATCCAGGCCGGTACGGACAAAAACAAAACCGGCATCCACGGGAGCAGGTCCAAGCGTCAGGCTGACGGGCAATCCGGAATGAACGCCAACGCCCGTTACGGTGGCTTGCGACCGAAGCGTGGTTTGGCGGCTAAATTTCATCGATAACTGCCCACTACCCGACTTAACCTAAAGACGGGAACCGCGCGCTAGCGCCGATTCGCGTTCTAGGCATCCCCAAAGTCACGGCAGACCATAGTCATTGCCCTAAGGTGCACAACTCACGCTTCTTTACGGATTGTTACCCTATCTCTGCCGCATTCGCGCCAAGGGTTAACCAAACTCCGACGCGGCCGGACGCTGTTCGAGCTTCGGTATCGGATCACGAAATGAATAATTAATGATTTAAAATCAGTTGGTTAGCCAATCCACTGAACCTCGGCACCAGGCCAAAGAGAAGGGCCCCGACTGTTCCAGCCGGGGCCCCTTGGATCACCTCGATTGTAACAAAAGCTCAGTTGGCCTGGCGTCGGAGGAAGGCCGGGATATCAAGATGGTCGTCGCCCTGTGGCGCCGGTGCAACAGGTGCCGGGCGACCATGAGCGTCCAGACCCTGCGGCGCCGAGCGTTTTGCGTACTCTGATACCGGTTCGTGATTCGCCATTTGCTGGGCCACGGTGCGCTGCGGCTTGCGTTCGGGGAGTGGCGGCAGTGGCGCCATCGACGGGCCGGAGGCACGTGCCGCGATCGGCGGCTCGGTCTCTTCGTCGCGGCGGCCGAGGCCGACATTGGCGAGCCGCTGCAGCAGCGACAGCCGCGTCTTCTGCGGGTGCTCCTCCTCAGGCTCGCCGCGGGCGTGCCGGATCTCGGCCTGGGCGGGCATCGGGAGATCCTCGAACTTCGGCATCCGCGGCGTACGGGCGGGCGGACGTTCGGCCGCCTGCGGGATGAAGGTTTCGGGCGCCGGCGCCTCTGGCTCGACGCGGGCGGCCTCCTTGTGATCCGGGAACAGCGTCGGCTTTTGCGCGATCGGGCGAACCGTGACGTCGCCATAGGAGGCTGGCTGGATCGGGGCCTGTTGCGGCGTCTCAACCGCTGCGGCAATCGCGGCAAGCGCTGCGCGCTCGACGTTGCCGCGCTGCGCCGGCGTTGCGGCAGGTGCCGGAGCCGGAGCAACCGCCTGCGGCCCAGCCGCAGGCTCGAGCTTCTGGGCGCGTTCGGCCAGGCGCGCATTGTCGGCGCGCAGGCGAGCGGTCAGTTCGGCCAGCCGGTTGTCCGGCGAAGACGGCGTGGCAGCGGCGGTGGTTGTGGTGGTGGTGGCAGCGGCGCCGGCGCCCGCGTTGCGCGCAATCTGCGACTGGTCGATGCCGGTCGCGACGACAGAGACGCGGATGATGCCGTCGAGCGATTCGTCGAAGGTGGCGCCGACGATGATGTTGGCGTCCTGATCGACTTCTTCGCGAATCCGCGTCGCAGCTTCGTCGACTTCGAACAAAGTAAGGTCCTTGCCGCCGGTGATCGAGATCAACAGGCCGCGCGCGCCCTTCATCGAAGAATCATCGATCAGCGGGTTGGCGATCGCGGCTTCGGCCGCGGTCAGCGCGCGCTTCTCGCCGGTCGCCTCGCCGGTGCCCATCATTGCCTTGCCCATCTCGCGCATCACCGCGCGGACGTCGGCGAAGTCGAGATTGATCAGGCCTTCCTTCACCATGAGATCGGTGATGCAGGCGACGCCCGAATAGAGCACCTGGTCGGCCATCGCGAAGGCGTCGGCGAAGGTGGTCTTTTCGTTGGCGACCCGGAACAGGTTCTGGTTCGGAATGATCAGCAGCGTATCGACCACCTTGTGCAGCTCGGCGATGCCGGACTCGGCGGTGCGCATGCGGCGCTGGCCTTCGAAATGGAACGGCTTTGTGACGACGCCGACGGTGAGGATGCCCATGTCGCGCGCGGTCTTGGCAATCACCGGAGCGGCGCCGGTGCCAGTGCCGCCGCCCATGCCGGCGGTGACGAACACCATGTTGGCGCCCGAGAGATGGTCGCGCAGCTCGTCGATCACTTCCTGCGCCGCCGCCGCGCCGACATCAGGCTGGGACCCCGCGCCGAGGCCCTGCGTCACCTGGGTGCCCATCTGCACGATGCGCTGGGCCTTCGACATGGTCAGCGCCTGCGCGTCGGTGTTGGCGACGACGAAATCGACCCCCTGCAACCCGGCAGTGATCATGTTGTTGACGGCATTGCCGCCAGCTCCACCGACGCCGAAGACGGTAATCCGCGGTTTCAGCTCGCTGATGTCAGGGGGGGTCAGATTGAGTGCCATGGTTGCCTCTCTTACGACGCGCGCGTTGGTTCGCCCCGGCCGGCGGCCGCGGGATTTGGTGAAAATCGTTTGGTCACAGGATCGGTCATCAGAAGCCCTCCCGAAGCCATCGTCCGACCTTGCCAAAATAGCCGTCTGTCCCTGTCTTGAGCTGCCGCGTATGCCGCGGTTCGACGTGTTCAAGATGAGCGTATTGCGGATAGACCAGGAGGCCGGTGGGAACCGCGAACGAAGCGCTCTTGGCCTCGTTGGGCAGCCGGCCGAAACCGAGCGGACGGCCGATCCGGACCGGCCGGTTGAGAATGCGCGTGGCGAGTTCGACGGTGCCGGTGAGCTGGGAAGCCCCGCCGCTCAACACAACCCGCGCCCTCGGCTCTGCCGCAAAGGGGGAATCCGCGAGCCGGTCCCGGACCATTTCAAAAATCTCCTCGGCGCGATGCCGGACGATGTTGGCAATCGTGGCGCGCGATACGATCTGCGGCGCATCGTGTTCCTCGCCCGCAGTCGGTACAGACATCAGCTCGCGCGCGTCGGACCCGCCGGTCAGCACGGTGCCATATAACGTCTTGATTCGCTCGGCATCCGCAATGCATGCGCCGACGCCGCGTGCAAGATCCATCGTGACGTGCTGGCCGCCGAGCGCAAATCCGCTCGCGTGCACGAAGCGGCCGCCGGAATAGGTCGCAATCGTGGTCGATCCGGCCCCCATTTCGACCACGGCGGCGCCGAGATCGGCCTCGTCGTCGGTCAACACGGACAGGCCTGCGACATAAGGACTCGCCGCCATGGCCTCGACATTGAGGTGGCAGCGCTCGACCACCAGCATCAGGTTGCGGGCGACGGTGGCATCCGCCGTCACGACTTGCATGTCGACGCCGAACTGCCGCGCAACCATGCCGCGGGGATCGCGGATGCCCTTGACGCCGTCCAGCGCGTAACCGACCGGGAGCGCGTGCAGCACCGTGCGGCCCTCGCCGGTGGCGTGGCGCATGCCGGTGGAGGTCACCCGGGTGACGTCATCGGCGGTAACCGCACCGCCTCTGATATCGGCGGCCGCCTCGACAAGCTGCCCCTGCAGCCGGCCACCGGAAACCGACAGCAATATTGATTCAACGCGGACCTTGGCCATGCGCTCGGCCAGCGCCACCGCCTGCCGCACCGCCTGCTCGCATTCGGCAAGATCGACCACGGCGCCCGCCTTGACGCCGCGCGACTGGATCTGGCTGTAGCCGATCAGTTCCACCGCATGGGTGCGGCCGCGCAGCGCGTCGCTCGGAGGCGACGGCTTCAGCCGCGCGATCATGCAGGCGATCTTGCTGGTGCCGACATCGAGTGAAGCCACCAGCGCCGTGCGCTTGTGGTCGACGGGACGTGTCTTCGGGGTCTGGTTGCGATCGAGGCCGGTCATGCTGAATCACCGGCCTTCTTCTTGGTCTTCTTGTCCTTGAACAGTTCTTCGCGGGCCTTGGCCGCGTCTTCCGACAATTGCACCGTCAGCCGATCCGGCAGGCGCATGTCTACGGCGACGATGTCGCGCGAGAACAGCCTGTCCTCCTTGTCGAGCTTGCTCAACATGGCAAGCGCGTTGCCGACGTCGTTCTCCGGCAGGCGAATGTCGAGGCCGTCCTTCAGCCGCAAATTCCAGCGCCGTTCGCCGACCAGGATTGCAGCCTTGGTCGCGATGCGGACCTGCGGATAGCGGTCGAGCAGCGCGAGGAAATCACGGGCCCTGACATCGGCACCCTTGCCCACCACCAACGGCAGCGTCACGAAGCGGCGCGACACATAGGGCTCCAGCACCGCGCCATCCTCGGAGATCACGGACAGCCGTCCGTCCTGCTGCCACAGCGCGAACGCGGTGCGCTCGACGAGGTCGATCTGCAGCCGGCCGGGATAAAGCTTCAGGATGGTCGCGTCTGATATCCACGGATTCGCCTTGAGCTTGTCGCGCAGGGTGGCGGCATCGAGGAACAGCAGTGAGGAGCGGCCATTGACGCCGCCGATCGCGAGCACCTCGTCTTGGCTCAACTGCTTGCGGCCGTTGATGGCAACCTCGGTGATGCGGAAACCGGCTGAATTGGCCAGCGCGTTGCGGGTATCGCTGAGCGCAACCATGAATTCGTCAACATGACCGCCCTTGACGATGCCGAGGCCGGCGCTGCCGAGCAGTATCAGAACGGTCAAGGCAATGCCGGTACGGTTCGGCAGATAGCGTTCGACCAGCAGGACCAGGCGATTCGACGGTTCGCGATCGATCACAGGCTTCGCCGGGACGCGGGCACGACGGCCCAGCCGCTCGCGCAGCAGCACGACCGCTCCAATAGCGGCTGCTTTCAGGTCAGCCTGGGGCCCCACCGATCTCAGCGACCGCGTGAGGCGTCCTGCACCATCCATTGCACGAGCCTGTCCAAGTGTTGTTCCCGCAAGCTTTTTGCGGGTCCTGGCCCAGATGACGTCTCGGCGTAGCCGGACTTAAGTGCTGACCTGAAGTCGGAACAGCGCACCCCGGCAGCCAAGCGCCACATGCGCCGCCAGCGTTAACCTTCGTTCTTCCTGGTAAACAAAGTGTAAAAACGGGGGGCTGGTGATGCGCTTTGGCCCGTCTTTTGAGTGGTTTGCCGGACAATTCTTAGGATTTTAGCAACAATTCTCGTGGCGAGGTTAGTTCCGGGTTAACGGCCTGTTAACAGGCGGCCGGGCCGGTCACGCCCATTCCCGGCTGCGGCGTTCGGCCAAGGCGATCTGATCACGCAGGAAATCCGGAAACTCGATCCCCTGGGCCTTGAGCGCCTTCGGGTAGAGTGAGGCCGCAGTCAGCCCCGGCAAGGTGTTGGTTTCGAGGTAAACCGGCCCGTTCGCGGAGACGATGAAGTCGGTCCGGGAATAGCCGCTGCAGGAGAGCGCTTTGTGCGCCCGCAGCGCCTGATCCTGCAGTTGCTTAGTGATGTCAGGAGAAAAGCGCCCCGGGCAGATCTCCTGAGTCGATTTGAGCAGATATTTGGCCGTGTAGTCGAAGGTGCCCTCCCCCGGGACAATCTCGATCGGCGGCAGCGACATCAACATGCCATCCGATTGCTCCAGCACGCCGCAGGTTGCTTCGACGCCGGCGATGAAGGGCTCGATCACATATTCTTCGGTTCTAGCGGCGTTGCGCACCGCGACCAGGTCCTGGTTGGCGTTGACGAAGATCAGGCCGTAGCTCGAACCGTCTCGCGCCGGCTTTGCGATCAGCCTGCCATATTCGGCAAACGCTGCGTCAAGGTTTTCCAGGGCGACGCCGGCCGGAGCCGCAACACCGGCAATTGCCGCAAACCGTTTCGCTGCGACCTTGTCAAAAGCGAGGTTCGACGACGCCGAGCCGGACCCGGTGAAGGGAATGCCGCGCATTTCGCACATCGCCTGCAGCTCGCCGTTCTCGGCACGGCCGCCGTGCAGCCCGAGCACCAGCACACGGTCTTCCGCGGTCGCCTTGTCGAGCGCCGCTTCCAGCGCGATGCCGCGGTTGCCCGGCTTGAATTCATCCTCGAAGGGACGCGAATGCTCGAGCAGCGCCTTTGAACTGACCTCGTGAACGGTGTCTGCCACATGCCAGAACCAGAGATCGGCTTCCGGCAACGCGCGGTGCAGCGCCTGCGCGGTCGCCACCGAAACCAGCCGCTCTTTATTGGTGCCGCCAAAGAGAATGGTCGTTCGCATCAGCCTTTACCTATCCGTCATTCGGCTATCGGTCATTCCGGGATGCTCCGAAGGAGCAGACCCGGAATCTCGAGATTCTCTGATGTGCAATAGCACATCATAGTTCGATGCTTCGCATCGCCCCGGAATGACGACTAGACCGAAATCCCGATCCGCTTGATTTCCCAGTGCAGCTCTACGCCAGAATTCGCTTTAACCCGCTCGCGCACGGTTTCGCCCAGCGTTTCAATATCATGCCCGGTGGCGTTGCCGGTGTTGATGAGGAAATTGCAGTGCATTTCCGAGACCTGCGCCCCGCCGACGCGAAGCCCGCGGCAGCCGGCGGCGTCGATCAGCTTCCACGCGCTGTTGCCGGGCGGATTCTTGAAGGTGGAGCCACCGGTCTTTTCGCGAATCGGCTGCGCGGTTTCGCGATGGCTCTGTACCTCGTTCATCCGGGCGCGAATGGCTTCGGCGTCCGTGATCTGCCCGCGGAAGCGCGCGGAGGTGAAAATGACTGAGGGGTCGACGCCGCTGTTGCGATAGACGAACTTCATGTCGGCATTGGAGAAGACATGCTTCGTACCGTCGCGGCCGATGCCGGTCGCCTCGATCAGCACGTCCCTGGTCTCGCTTCCATTGGCGCCGGCATTCATCCGCAACGCGCCGCCGATGCTGCCGGGAATGCCGAAGAAGAATTCCATGCCGCCGATGCCGGCCGCCGCCGCCGTTTCCGCCACGCGCTTGTCGAGCGCGGCTGTGCCGGCGCTCACGATATCGCCCTCGCCCTCGGCCCTGGTCTCGCCAAACGCCCGCGGCGACAGCCGGATCACCACGCCCGGCATGCCGCCGTCGCGCACGATCAGGTTGGAGCCGACGCCGACGACGTAGACTGGCAATTCCTTCGGAAGCAGCTTTAAGAAATACGCGAGATCGTCTTCATCCGCCGGCGTGAACAACACCTGCGCCGGCCCGCCGACGCGAAACCAGGTCAATTCGGCCAGCGACTGGTTAGCCAGCAGCCGCCCACGCAATTGCGGCATCGCGGCTTTCAGATCGGGCGTGATATCGGGAAAGGTCATGTCGCGCCAATCGTCTCGCGATATTTGAGACTGCATCGCGTTGCGTCTGACGCCACCGCCCGGGGCTTACCCCTCTCCCCAACCCTCCCCCGCAAGGGGGGAGGGAGCCCGAACAGCGTGCTCACCTCACACTGCGTCACAGGAAACGGTACCTTGATCTCTTTGGTTTGGGTTAGGGAGGCACCAGCGGCAGGGTTCCCTCTCCCCTTGCGGGGTCCGAGGCGAGCGAAGCTCGCTCTCGAGGTTAGGGAGAGGGGTAGCCGCACACGCCGGCCTTCGTAGCTACGCGTCCCTTCAACCTCCGCAGCGATAGTAATCATCATCACCCCAACGCCGTCAATTCGCCGGGCAGTGCGTAGGCCCATTGCGTGATGTTGCCGGCCCCTAGGCAGACGACGAGGTCGCCGGGGTTGGCGATGCCGCGGACGACTTTTGCCAGTTCCGTCGAACTCGGCAACGGGATCACTTCACGATGGCCATGCGCGCGCAGGCCGAGCACAAAATGGTCGCGGTCGATGCCTTCGATCGGCGCCTCGCCGGCCGGATAGACCTCGGCGACGATAACCGCATCGGCATCATTGAAGCAGGTGCAGAATTCCTCGAACAGCGATTGCAGGCGGGTGAAGCGATGCGGCTGCACCACGGCGATGATCTTACCGGCGTAGGAATCACGCGCGGCCTTCAACACTGCAGCGATCTCGACGGGATGATGGCCATAGTCGTCGATCACGGTAACGCCGTTCCACTCCCCTGTACGGGTGAAGCGCCGCTTGACGCCGCCGAATGCCGCGATTGCCTTGCGGATCGCTTCGTCTGAAATGCCGAGTTCGTGCGCCACCGCGATCGCCGCGGTGGCATTCGACGCGTTGTGCCGGCCCGGCATCGGCAGCACGATGTCCGTTATCTCGTGCGTGGCCTCCGTCTTGCGGTTGCGGATGGCAACCTTGAACTTCGATCCGCCGGCGATCGGCGTCAGGTCCATCAGCCGCGCATCGGCCTGCGGGTTTTCGCCGTAGGTGATGATGCGGCGATCCTCGATCCGGCCGACGATGCTCTGCACCACCGGGTGATCGCTGCACATCACCGCAAAGCCGTAGAACGGCACGTTCTCGACGAAATTGCGGAACGCGTCCTGGATCGCCTCGAAGGTCTTGAAATGATCGAGATGCTCGGGATCGACATTGGTGACGATGGCGACGTCGGTCGGCAGTTTCAAAAACGTGCCGTCGCTCTCGTCGGCTTCCACCACCATCCAGTCGCCCGCTCCCAGCCGCGCATTGGTGCCATAGGCGTTAATAATGCCGCCATTGATCACGGTCGGGTCGAGATTGCCGCCATCGAGCAGCGCCGCGACCATCGATGTCGTCGTGGTCTTGCCATGGGTGCCGGCAATGGCGACGCAGCTTTTCAGCCGCATCAGTTCGGCCAACATTTCGGCGCGACGCACTACCGGGATGCGCTGCGCGCGAGCCGCCATCAGTTCGGGATTGTCGCGCTTGATCGCGGTCGAGACCACGACCACGTCGGCGCCGTCGACATTCTCGGCCTCGTGGCCGACCGAGACCTTAACGCCCTTCTCGCGCAGCCGCGCGACATTGCCGCTTTCGGAGGCGTCCGAGCCCTGCACGGTGTAGCCGAGATTGACGAGCACTTCGGCGATGCCGCTCATGCCGATGCCGCCGATCCCGACGAAGTGAATGGGTCCGATCTCGCGCGGCAGTCTCATGGGTATGTCCTTGGCCTTCATCGCCAACGAAAGCGGGCGATCCAGTACTCCGCGAAGCCAGTATTCCTAAGAGCCAAGGCTCAAATCAGGCGCCGCGGCATACTGGATGCCCCGCTTTCGCGGGGCATGACAAGCGCTTTTTGGGCCACCGTCGACGTCAAATTCCGGCCGTTTTCATGACCAGATCGGCCAGCCGTTCCGCGGCATCGAGCCGGCCGACCTGGCGGGCGGCGGCGGCCATCGCGGTCAGCCGGGCGGGCTCGGCAGCAAAGGCAGAGATTTCGGCGGCCAGCCGGTCGGGCGTGAATTCTCCTTGCGGAATCCGCAAAGCGCCTTCCACCTTCGCCAATACGCCGGCATTGGCGAACTGGTCCTGGTCGATCGCCCCTGGCAATGGCACCAAAATCGACGGCCGGCCGATCGCGGCGAGTTCCGCCACGGTGCCGGCACCGGAGCGCGAGACCACGAGATGGCTGGACGCCAGCCGCGCCGGCAGGTCGGTAAAAAACGGCGCGAGCTCGGCCTTGATCTTGAGCCGGTCGTAGATGGCCCGTACCCGCGCCATGTCTTCCTCGCGCACCTGCTGCGTCAGGGCGATGCGGCTCCACAGCACCGGCTCGAGCCGTTCGATCGCACCCGGCACGATGTCGCTCATCACCCGCGCGCCCTGGCTGCCGCCGACCACCAGCAAGCGCAGCGGCCCGTTCGGTTCCGGAGACGCGAACGGCTGCGCGGCGGCGGCAAGGATCGCCGGGCGCATCGGCGTGCCGACCGTGGTCGTCTTTCCCGCGAGCGAGGGATCGCGATCGAGCACGCCGGGCAGCGAGGTCGCGATTGCGTTGACGCGCTTGGAGAGAAAACGGTTGGCGCGGCCGAGCACGGCGTTGGCATCATGAATGATGGCGGGCACGCCGAGCAGCCGTGCGGCGATCAAGGGCGGCAGCGTCGGATAGCCGCCGAAACCGACCACGGCCGCGGGCTTCAGCCGCCGAACCAGGTTGAGCGCTACGGCGGTTCCGTAGCCGAGCATGATAATGGTTCGCGCCAGCGACAACGGATTACGGCCGCGCACGGTCTCGCTCGGCACCACGTCGATATTGTCGCGGGTAAAGAGCCCACTATAGCGCAGCGCGCGGGCATCGGTCGCAAGCCGCACGCGCAAGCCCCGCTTGATGAGCTCAACCCCGAGCGCTTCGGCGGGAAACAAATGGCCGCCGGTGCCGCCGGCAGCCAGCAGAATGAGAGGCGTGTTGTCCATGGCTTCAAATAGCCGACGCCGCAGCGCTAGTCACGCCCTCAGGCGTAGCCCCGCGCCACGCCGGCCGCGTTCATCGATTCCACTTCGGTGCGCGGGCGCTGCCGCGTCAGCGCCAGCATCATGCCGACGCCATAAGCCAGCGAAATGATCGACGAGCCGCCATAGGAGATGAAGGGCAGCGTCATGCCCTTGGCGGGGATCAGTTGCAGATTGACCGCCATGTTGATGGCAGCCTGCATGCCGAACAGGATCGCAAGTCCCGACGCCGCAAAGCGCGAGAACATGTCCTCGCTCGCGTAGGCCCGCGTCAGCGTGCGGATCACGACGAAGGCGAACAGCCCAACCAGCGCCAGGCACAGGATGATGCCGAATTCTTCCGCCGCCACCGCGAACACGAAGTCGGTGTGGCTGTCCGGCAGACTGCGCTTGGCGATGCCTTCGCCGGGGCCGAGCCCGAACCAGCCGCCGTTCCAGAACGCTTCCATCGCCATGTCGACCTGGAAGGTGTCGCCGGAGGCCGGATTCAGGAAGCGCCTGATGCGGCCCGCGACGTGCGGAACCAGCAGATAGGCGCTGAACAACCCGGCCATCGCGACGCCAGCTAGGCCGGCCACCCAGATCATCCGCATGCCTGCGATGAAGAACAACGCGCCCCACACCATCAGGATCAGCATGGTCTGGCCGAAATCCGGCTCCATCACCAACAGCGACACCAACGTCAGCAGCAGCACCATCGCCATCGAGGTCGCCGGCATTTCCGGCCGCTTGGTCGATTCCGCAAATAGCCACGCCGCCATTACGACGAAGGCGGGCTTGGCGGATTCGGAGGCCTGGATGTTGACGCCGAGCAGCGTGATCCAGCGCCGCGATCCCTTCACCTCCGCACCGAAGACGAGCGTCGCCACGATCAAGAGAACGCTCACCACGAACACCAATAGCGCAAGACGGCGGATCTGCCTGGGCGACAGGAACGATACCCCAATCAGCACCAGCAGAGACGGCAACAGGAACAGCATGTGCCGGCTGAAGAAGTGGAACGGATCAAGCCCGATCCGCGTCGCCACCGGCGGGCTCGCCGCCAGCGACAGGATGACGCCGCCCAGCATCAGCGCCATGATCGCGCCAAGCAGCAGCTTATCCACGGTCCACCACCAGTCCGAAAACGGGGTGCGTTGGTCACGGGCGAGCATGGGCGTCCCCAAAATGGCAGAGGTAACGACCATTGGTGGCGCAGGATGGTTTATGGGGGGTTAATGAATTGCAGATGATTGAACGAAGCAGCGCACTCGTGCCCCGGATGCGGCGCAGCGCGGAGCGGTGCGCTGCCAGGCGGGGGCCCATGGAAGCGTGGGTCCCGGCCCTGCGTAGCGGCATTACATGCCGCAACGCGTCCGGGACACGATTGCGGTCGGCAAGGTTTCACTTTGTCCTTGTCTCGGCCGCGATCAGCTCTTTACCTTCCGCGGTCGCGATGGTCAGCCGCACCTGATCGCCGCTGCCGCCTGCAGGGATCGGCGCAGAAATGCGATTTCCGTTCTTCGGGTCGGCTTCCACGGCGTTGTCGAACAAAATCGTATCGCCGCGCCTTAACGTGACGCGCAGCGGCGTCGCCGGCTCGATACTGAAGAACTGAAGATTCACGCCGGACGCCACGGCCGAAAAATTGATCAGAATGTTCTCGTTCGCATGCGTCACGTTGCTCATGCCGACGGTCGGGCTGTAGGTTTCCGGTATAGACACTTCGCCGCGCGCGGGAAGCTTGGCGCGGTGGAAGAACTGGTCCGACACGCCCGCCCACAATTCGACGTACGGCCGCGCTTCGTTCGGGTCCTTGCGTGCGTCGGTTTCATTCGTGAACGACGGAAATCCCCACGTCCACATCTTCAAACCCCGCGTGACGGTATTGTCAGCGATGCGGATGATCCCCTCTTCGTTGTCGTGGTTGATCACACCCCAGAAATTCCTGCCCTGCATGTCGGGCGCCGCGTAGGCGATGCCCATCGTCGGCCAGTTCCTGAAGTAGCGCAGTTTTTCGAAACGGCTCTTGCCCGTGCCGGCGCTCTCGTCGCCATCGGACAGATTGCTCGACCAGCCGGGCGTACTGTAGGCCTGTATTGGCGCGATGATTTCGGCGCCGCCGGTCGTCTTGGGGTTCTTTGGGTCGGAGCCCGGCGCGAGTGTCGTGCACGTCCAGTACTCGTAATCGATCGCCTGGGGTTGCGAGTTTTTCAGCACCACGCGCGCATCAAGCGCAGCGCGATCGGCTTTCAGCGTGACGTAGTAAGTCGCTTCGACACCCGTCGATCCCTTGAGAAACTGCGTAGGCGCCGCCGAGTACGCAAAATCATCCTTGAGCGACATCGATACCGTCACTTCGCCGGCACTCTCCTTCACGACCTTAAAGTCCCACGGCTTCAGCCACGTCTTGCCGTGCTCGGGATCGGGAAATGTGGGGAAGATGCCGCCATACACCATCAGCCAGTCGTAATAGAAGTTGCCGGCCTTCATCCCGTAAGGCACGCCTACCTCGGTGCGATAAAGTTGTTCGTGACCAGTCGGCTTGTAGATGATGGAAAGAATGCGTCCGCCAAATTCAGGCAAGAGCGTTACCTTCAGATAACGATTCTCGAGCACGTAGGTCTTGAACGTGCGATCGACAATGGTCTTCTCGTCGAGCGACCCGCTGACGAGTCCATTCTCCGCAGATGTCGCGTACTGGACAGTGCTCCACGAAATCGTCGATTCGCTGAGAGACACGCTGTCGGATAGCTGCGAAGCCGCATCCACGGCGGAATGAAACGCGAAGGTCGCGGAAACTATTGCAAACGCAAAACCAACGCCGGTACGTGCAGGAGCATGAGTTGCCATTTACGACGCCTTCGAATGAGCAGGAGCGACCATCCAACACGCCCGCGGCAATTTCGAAGTTGTGCCATGCCGGCTCATTCAGCCGAGCGCAATCCCTTCAACATCGGCACCTCGGGCACGTCGGAAACCCGGTCTCGCGCCGCGCGGAGCAGATCCTGATCGGCTTTAGGAAGGGACGGCAAGTCACCGTCCTTGAAGAAACCGAGGGCTTTGAGAGGAAGTGCGGGATCTCGTCGATAGTTTACCGCAAACGCCCCCAACGCCTTTTCCAGCGAAACACCTGCGGAGAGCATTGCAGAAATGTCGCGATAATCCTTGGCTTCAGCGCGATCCAGAATCGCCTTCAGCTTGGTGGCAAGCAGGTCTTCGATGCGGGGTTCAAACTGATCCGGCATCGAACGACCTCACCGGAGCGGCGTCGGGTATCTGGCGGCTGGTTGCGCGCATCAAGCGGCCACGCCAAAACTCCCATGACCGCTCATCGATCCACCCCGGCTGCGCCTGAAGCATCGTTTCGGCAAGTCGATCGTGGCCAACCATCTGCTCCAACCGCCTCACCTCCTCAAAACCCGCCATGCTCATCGCCTGGGCGAGAATCCTGATATCCGAGCGGGGCTGAGGACCAACAGGCTCCCACCAAAAAAACTTCCTCTCCAGATCAGACAAAAACTCCTTAGGGAGGTCGCGGGTCAGTGAAGTTTCCATGGCAATAAGTTTAGCACGAGCCGCCAAACTAAGCCAGTCAGGCCCAAGTGGAGCCGAATGTTCGGCCCTCACACCACCGGCTTCACGCCCGGCAGCGCCGTCACCAGATCGCGAAACTTGGTGCCGCGGATTTCGAAATTGCGGTACTGGTCGAACGAGGCGCAGGCCGGCGACAACAGCACCACGGGATCGACAAGCCCGGACGCTTCGGCGTCGCGCGCCGCGTTGGCCACTGCCACATCGAGCGTCTCCGAAATCTCGTGCGGCACGCGCTCGCCCAGCGTTCCCGCAAACTCCTGCGCGGCTTCGCCGATCAGATAGGCTTTTCGGATGCGCGGAAAGTATTCCGTCAGCCCCGTGATGCCGCCCTGCTTCGGCTTGCCGCCGGCGATCCAGAAGATGTCAGTGAACGACGACAGCGCATGCGCGGCGGCGTCGGCATTGGTGCCCTTGGAGTCGTTGACGAACAGCACGTTGCCGCGGCGGCCGACCTGCTCCATGCGGTGCGCCAGCCCCGGAAAGCTGCGCAGGCCGTTTTGCAGCGTATCGGTGGAGATGCCCATCGCCAGCGCGCAGGCCGAAGCGCATGCCGCGTTCTGCGCGTTGTGCAGGCCGCGCAGCGAACCGATGCCGCCAAGCCTTGCAACCTCGTTGCGCGCGCCGCCGGAGGCCTGCACGACGGTTTCGCGCTCGACATAGACGCCGTCGGGCAGCGGGTTTTTTACGGAGATCCGCACCACGCGCTTTCCCGCCTGGTTGAGGCGATCGGCGATGTTGCGGCACCAGATGTCGTCGACGCCGACGATGGAGGTGCCCTGCGGCTGCACGCCGGCAACCAGCCGCGCCTTCACGGCGGCATAGTTTTCCAGCGTGCCGTGGCGATCGATATGGTCTTCGCTGACATTGAGGAGAATGCCGACGGAGGGATCGAGCGAGGGCGCCAGGTCGATCTGATAAGACGACATCTCGACGACGTGCACGCGTCCCATCCGCGGCGGCTCCAGCGAGAGGATCGCGGTGCCGATATTGCCGCCCATCTGGGTATCGTAGCCGGCGACCGTCATGAGATGCGCGATCAGGGCGGTCGTGGTAGACTTGCCGTTGGTGCCGGTGATGGCAACGAACGGCGCATCCGGGGCGTGACGGCGGCGCTCCCGGCAAAACAGTTCGATGTCGCCGATCACCTCAATGCCAGCCTGCCGCGCCATCAGCACGGACCAATGCGGCGCCGGATGCGTCAGCGGCGCGCCGGGGGTGAGGATCAGGGCCGAGAAATTCGACCACGACACCGTGCGTAGATCGGCCGTGGTGAAACCGGCTTGTGCGGCCTTGGCGACATTGTCGGCGCTGTCGTCGCCCGCGATCACTTCCGCGCCACCGGCCTTCAGCGCGTGGCAGCTCGCCAGGCCCGAACCGCCGAGGCCGAACACGGCGACCGTTTTGCCTGCGAAGGAGGTGACAGGGATCATGATTGGGCAGTCATTCCGGAGGCCGCGAAGCGGCAATCCGGAATCTCGAGATTCCGGGTTCGATGCTGACGCATCGCCCCGGAATGACCATTGCGGAACTGCACGATTATCACCGCAGCTTCAGCGTGGAGAGGCCGGCGAGCGCCAGCATCACCGAGATGATCCAGAACCGGATCACGATCTGCGGTTCGGTCCAGCCCTTCTGCTCGAAATGGTGATGCAGCGGCGCCATCCGGAACACGCGTTTTCCGGTCAGCTTGAACGAGGCCACCTGCACGATCACGGAGACGGCTTCCAGCACGAACAACCCGCCGATCACGGCGAGCACGATCTCGTGCTTCACCGCAACCGCCGTGGCGCCGAGCATGCCGCCGAGCGCGAGCGAACCGGTATCGCCCATGAAGATCGAGGCCGGCGGCGCGTTGAACCAGAGGAAGCCGAGGCCTGCGCCAAGCACCGCGCCGCACAGCACCGCAAGCTCGCCGGTGCCGGCGACGTAGCGGATCTGCAGATAATCGGAGAACACCGCATTGCCGGTCAGATACGAGATCATACCGAAACTGGCGGCGGCGATCATGACCGGCACGATCGCCAGCCCATCGAGACCGTCGGTCAGGTTCACCGCGTTGCCGGCGCCGACGATGACGAAGGCGCCAAAGATCACGAAGAACCAGCCGAAATTGATCACGACGTCCTTCAGGAAGGGCACCGCAAGCGACGTCGACGTCGCATCGCGGCCGAGCCGCACCAGCGCGTAGCAGGCCGCGAGCGCAATCACCGCTTCGATCAAAAGCCGCAGCTTGCCGGCAAAGCCGCTATGGCTCTGTTTGGTCACCTTCAGATAGTCGTCGTAAAATCCGACGAAGCCGAAGCCGAGCGTCACCGCGAGCACGATCCAGACATAGGGGTTGAGCGGATTGGCCCACAGCAGCGTCGCCACCACGAGGCCCGACAGTATCATCAGCCCGCCCATCGTCGGCGTGCCCTTCTTGGAGATCAGATGCGATTGCGGGCCGTCGGTGCGGATCGGCTGGCCCTTGCCCTGCCTGAGCCGCAAGTGATCGATGATCCAGGGCCCGAACAGGAAGACGAACAGCGCGCCTGTCACCATCGCCCCGCCGGTGCGGAAGGTGATGTAGCGAAACACGTTGAAGAAGCCGCGGAAGATGCCAAAACCGGGAACAGTATTGGAAAGCTCGATCAGCCAGTAAAACATTCAGGTAGGCCCTATCACGCGACTTGGTTGCGCCGCCTTTGGCGGCAAGCGCTCCGGGAACGCGTTCGTTCCGGGAACGCCTTGATAATCGTTTTCATCCTCAAACCAAGCAAATCTTGGTCATGCATGGGGTATTGACGAATCGCCTCTCGCGAAAGCAACGGGCACGCCGGGTGCGGCCAGCTTACGCCTTTGCCTGCAAGGCGGCCAGCAGCCGGGGCACAAACTTGTTCACCCAGAACATTTTTTTGCTGCCCTTGACCACCACGACGTCCCCGTCCCGCAGCAATGCGGCGATTTGTTGGGGATCAAGCGTCGCCGGGTCTTCGTGCCAGCCGAGCGCCCGCTCCGCCGGCACGAGGTCGTACAGATGGCGCATCAACGGGCCGACGCAGTAGATGCCGTCGAGGCCCGGCAGGTCCTTCGCGAGTTTTGTGTGATAGGCCGGCGCATCAGCGCCCAATTCCAGCATGTCGCCGAGAATGGCAATACGCCGGCCTGATGTCACCGGCCGCGCCTTCAGGCTGCCGAGCGCGGCCACCATGCTGGCCGGGTTACCGTTGAAACTGTCGTCGATCACGGTCACGCCGTGGGCCGTCTGCTCCACGCCGCGGCCGGTCATGATACCGACATCGCCGAGTTCCTTCGCCAGCGCCGCCGGATCGAGCCCCGCAGCGTGGATCGACGCCAGCGCGGCCAACGCGTTCTGCAGACGATGCGGCGCACCGGGCGTCAGGCCGAATTCGATCCGGCTGCCGTTCACCTGCGCGGCGACGTTCCAGCTCTCGCCCCGGGCGGTATGCCTCAATGCGTGAATATCCGAACCTTCACCGAAGCGGATCACCTTGCCGTTCCATTCCGGCGCAAGGACATCATCAGGCAATACCAGCACGCCATCTTTCGGCAAGCCCTGCGCGATGCTCACCTTCTCACGCCGGATCGCCTCCAGGCTGCCGAGCTTTTCCAGATGCACCGGCTGCACGTTCACCACCAGCGCCACCGTCGGCTTTGTCAGCTCGCTCAGCCGCGCGATCTCGCCGGTCTGGTTCATGCCCATCTCGACCACCCACACGCTCGCTTGCGGGCTGGCATTGCACAGCGTCAGCGGCACGCCCCAAAAATTGTTGAAGCTGCTTGGGCTCGCATAGGCGGCAGGATAGGCGGCGAGGAATTCCTTGGTGCTGGTCTTGCCGGCGCTGCCGGTGAGCCCGATCACCGGGCCGGCAAAGCGCGCCCGCGCCGCGCGCGCCAGCGCCCACAAGCCATCGATCAGCGTATCCTTGACGATCAACTGCGGAACGCGGACGCCGTCGATGGCGTGCGGAACGATCATCGCCACCGCACCCGCCGCCTCGGCCTGGCCGGCGAATTCCCAGCCGTCGCGGGCGCTGGCAAAACTGGAGATGAAGCCGCCGCTCGGCGTGCCGCTCAACGCCACGAACAGGCTTCCGGGCTTCACCAGCCGGCTGTCCTGCGTGACGAAATCAATCGGCGTGTCCGGATAATCGCCCGACAGCCCCAGCGCGCGCGCAATCTCGGCAATCGTCCACAATGGCGTCGCGTTCATGCCATCCTCGCTGCGAGCGCGGCCGCCACCGCCTCATGATCGCTGAACGGCAAGACCTTGTCGCCGACGATCTGGCCGGTCTCGTGACCCTTGCCGGCGATCAGCAATGCATCGCCAGGCTGCAGCGCCGCGATCCCCGCCCGGATCGCCTCCGCGCGATCGCCGATTTCAGTTGCGCCCTTCGCCGCGGCCAGAATGGCGGCGCGGATCGCAGCCGGATTTTCGCTGCGCGGATTATCGTCGGTAACGATGACCTGATCGGCATTCTTGGCCGCAATCGCGCCCATGATCGGGCGCTTGCCGGCATCGCGGTCGCCGCCGGCGCCGAAGATCACGACGAGCTTGCGCTTCGCGTAGGGGCGCAGCGCCTGCAGCGCCTTGGCCAGCGCATCCGGCTTGTGCGCGTAATCGACGAAGATCGGCGCGCCATTATGTTCGCCGACCCGCTCCAGCCGGCCCTTGGCGCCTTCGAGATGCTCGAGCGCCTCGAACACCGCGGCCGGCTCGCTGCCGGTGCCGATCGCGAGTCCTGCGGCGACCAGTGCATTCTCGATCTGGAATTCGCCAACCAGCGGCAGCTTGACCGTGTAGTTGCGCCCGCGGTGTTCGAGCGCGAGATCTTGCGCGAATCCTTCGACGGTGACGCCAACAAGGCGGATGCCTTCACCGGCACCATCGGCATTGCCGCCGACGGCGATGATCCGCAAACCCCGCGCCTGCGCCGCCTCGATCACTTGCTGCGAACAATCATGATCGGCCGAAATCACGGCCGCGCCATCAGGCGCGACAAGATCGCGGAACAGCCGCAGCTTGGCCGCGAGGTAATGCGCCTCGTCCGGATGATAATCCATGTGGTCGCGCGAGAGATTGGTGAAGCCGCCGGCGGCAATGCGGACGCCGTCGAGCCGGAACTGGTCGAGCCCGTGCGAGGAGGCTTCGAAAGCCAGATGCGTCACGCCATCGCCCGCGATCTCGTCGAGTTGCCTGTGAAGCGCGATCGGATCCGGCGTCGTCAGCGAGCCGTAGACCGTGCGCTTTTGCGACACCAGACCGATGGTGCCGATGCTGGCGGAAGCGTGGCCGAGCCGTTCCCAGATCTGGCGCGTGAACGCCGCGACCGAGGTCTTGCCGCTGGTGCCGGTCACCGCCGCAATGGTTGCGGGCTGACGGGGATAAAATCGCGCCGCCGCCAGCGCCAGCGCGCGGCGCGGATTTGGCGTGACGACGAAGGGAACGCGGGCATCCGCAGAGACACGCTCGCCGGCTACCGCAACTGCGCCCGCCTTGACCGCGGAATCAATGAAGCGCGCGCCGTCGGTTTTGGTCCCCGCGAGCGCGAAGAACAGATCACCGGGCTTCACCGCGCGGCTGTCGGCGCCAAGGCCTTTCACATCGACAGCTTCCGCGTGCGGCTCGATCGCAGCGTCATCGCTGAAGAGGTCGCGAAGTTTCATCTTGTTCCAGTCCGGCCCAGCGCAGTTTGGCGCACGTGGATCGTGATCCGATTTGGATCATGATCTATCTCTATTTTGGGAGCATGATCTCCGCGCAAACGCTTCGCGTTTGTCGCGAGGGAAAACCGGTCTCCACTTTTCCGGATCATGCTCCTCCTACGCCTTACTGGGTTGTCTTCGATGCTGCAAGAATAAGGCGGTCGGACGGCGGCAGGTCGAAGCGCGGCTCAATGCCCAGCAGAGGGCCGATGCGGGCAATCACCTTGCCGCCGGTCGGCACCGCGTTCCAGCCCGAGGTGATGAAGCCATGGGTTTCCGGCAGCGCCTTCGGCTCGTCCAGCATGACCAGCAACTGATACTGCGGATTGTCGGCCGGGATGATCGCAGTGAAGGAGTTGAGCACCTGTTTCTTGGAATAGCGGCCGTTGACCACCTTTTCCGAGGTACCGGTCTTGCCGCCGATATAGTAGCCCTTCACGTCGGCCTTCTTGGCGGTTCCGATCTCGGCGTTCAGCCGCATCAGATAGCGCATCTTCTCGGAGGTTTCGGTTCGGAGCACCTTCTTGCCGATCGCCCGCGCCTCCTCTTCCGACCGCTTGAGGAAGGTCGGGGGAATCAAAAGACCGCCATTGATGCAGGCATTGATGCCCATCACCGCCTGCAGCGGCGCAACCGCGATGCCATGGCCGAACGAAGCCGTGATGGTGTTGAGCTCGGTCCAGCGCTTCGGCACGATTGGCGAAGCGCTTTCCGGCAGCTCGGTGCGCAGCCGGTCCATCTGGCCGAGCTTTTTCAGGAATGCCTTGTGTGCTTCCACGCCTTGCGCCAGCGCGATCTTGGCCGCGCCGACGTTGGAGGAGAAGGTGAACACTTCCGACAGCGTGATCGCGCGGCCGACCGGATGGGTGTCGTGAATGGTGAACTTGCCGAACTTCAGCGTCCCGCGCCCGTCATAGAGCGTGTTGAGGTTGGCCTTGCCGGAATCCAGCGCCATCGCCAGTGTCAGCGCCTTGAAGGTCGAGCCCATTTCGAACACGCCCGTGGTCAGGCGGTTGATGCGCTCGGGGTCGTGCGCCTCTTTCGGATTGTTCGGATCGAAATCCGGCAGCGACACCAGGGCTACGATCTCGCCGGTCCTGACATTAGAGACGAGGCCGGAAGCTGCCTTGGCCTTGTACTTCTCTTTCGCCTTCAACAATTCGTCGCGCAGCGCGTGTTCGACGCGCAGGTCGATCGACAGTTCCACCGGCTTTTGCAGCCGATCGGTGGCGAAGCCGGCGCGGTGCAGGTCGGCCAGACCGTTATTGTCCAGCCATTTCTCCATCCCGGCGATGCCCGCATTGTCGATGTTGACGAGGCCGATCAGATGCGCGACCGCGGCGCCGGTCGGATAGACGCGCTTGTTCTCGCGCAGGAAGCCGATGCCGGGAATGCCGAGCTTGTGAATGTCGTGCTGCTGTTTGGGCGTGATTTCGCGCTTCAGCCAGACAAAGCCCTTGCGCGACGACAGGCGCGTGCGTGCCTCTGCCGTATCGAGGTCCGGCAGCGCCGCGGTCAAGAGTTCGATCGCCTCGTCCTTGTCGATGATGCGCCTGGGCTCGCCGAACAGGCTCGGCGCCTTGACATCGGTCGCCAGCACCTCGCCGTTGCGGTCGACGATGTCGGGCCGCGCGGTCGCAATCGCGTCCTGCGAGGCGGTACGGCGGGCGCCGTGGCTGTCGGCGCCGACGGCGAACATCACCAGACGTCCGGCCAGCACCGCATAGATTGCCGCAAACAGCAGGATCGCAAGCCCCACGCGCGCCCGCGCCTTGACGGCGCGGTCGACATTGCGCCCATAGAGCAGGCTGCGGATCAGCCGCCGCCGCCACGGTTCCGCGGGCTTTCGCGCCATCTTTGTCAGCGCCCGGCCGGTCATTGCTGATCTCCCGGTGCGGGCACGGAGCCGGTTGTGGGCGGCGCCTCGGCGGCAGCCTCGATAGTGTTGATCATCGCGCCGATCGGATCGGGCGCACCCGGCCTTGCAAAGGCCGGTGGTCGTTCCGGCAAATTCTTCAACTGGTCATATTGCGTGGCGACCAACGGCTTCAGGCTGAGATGGCGCTCGGCAAGTCCCTGCAGCCGCAGCGGCGCATCGAGCTTGGCCCATTCCGCGCGCAGCGCCGCAATCGCGTCGCGCTGCTCGCGTATCTCGGCGTTGAGCCGCAGCACGCGCTCGACGCGGGCGGTCGATTCCATCTTGATCCGGTAGACATAGGCAGCCGCGAACACCAGCACGCCGATGACGAGGAAGTGGATGATCCGCATGATCAGCCTCCCCTCATCACGTCGGCAAGGGTAGGCCACGCCGGCAGGCGGCCGGCCGGATGCGCCGGCGCCGCGGTGCGCTCGGCGGCGCGCAGTTTTGCCGAACGCGCGCGCGGATTGGCGGCAAGCTCGGCTTCACCGGGGGTGACCGGACGCTTCGTCAGAATCTGAAAGCTCGGCGCCGCCTGCGCCACTTCGGGCAAATGCCGCGAACCGCCGCCAGCCTTGCCACGCGCGTTGAGGAAATCCTTGACGATGCGGTCTTCCAGCGAATGGAACGAGACGACCGCCAACCGCCCGCCGGGTTTCAGCACGCGCTCGGCCGCAGCCAGCGCCAGATGCAGCTCGTCGAGCTCGGCGTTGACGAAGATCCGCAAGCCCTGGAACGTCCGCGTCGCCGGATGAATCTCGTTGGGCTTTGAGCGAACCACCCTGCCGACGATATCGGCCAGCGCCTGCGTGGTCGTAATTGGCGCCTCTTTCCGCGCCGCCACGATGGCACGCGCCACCGCGCGGGAATGGCGCTCTTCGCCGAAGATATAGATGATATTGGCGAGGTCGGTCTCGGAGGCCTTCGCCACCACATCGGCCGCCGTCGGGCCGTCATGCCCCATCCGCATGTCGAGCGGGCCGCCGAGCCGGAACGAGAAGCCGCGCTCGGCCTGATCGAGCTGCATCGAGGAAACGCCGACGTCCATCACGACGCCGTCCACCGCAGGCACACCTTGCGCCGCGCAGATTTCAGCAAGGTTGGAGAATCGGTCCTCGACCAGGGTCAGCCGGCCGCCGGACTGCTCGACCAGATCGAACCCACCGGCAACCGCCGACCGGTCGCGGTCGATGCCGATGACCTGTGTTCCCGGAATCTCGAGAATCGCGCGGCTGTAGCCGCCGGCGCCGAAGGTCGCGTCGACATAGATGCCGCCGTCCCTGGGATCGAGCATCTCGACCGCCTCGCGGCCGAGCACCGAGATGTGGCGCGGCGCAACCGGGGTCATGCGCCGTCCTCTGGCGTTTTCCAGTCTGTGGTACGAAAACTGGACGCGAACGGGCCCATTGCGCCTCAAATCTCTGCGCTTCGCCGGGCTTTTCCGGCCAGATGGCCGCGAACAGGCGGGATGGCCGCCTCTCGCCCGGCCCCGCGACCCCTCATTTCCCGACGGAATTTGCTGGGTTGCCATGGCATTTTCGAGCGTGAAAGAGGGCCTCGGCCGTCCCCAACCCGGTTCGGCTATTCACCACTTAGTAACGGCACTTAGCGTTAAGAAAGCGTTGATGGTCGGCCGCGGGTTTTCCGCGCTTTCTATAGCGTTTTCGAGCGAAGTGGGTACCGGTTCGCGTGAAGAAAACGCGTCAAAACAAGAATCTAGAGCTTCGGTTCTGATTGAATCAGAACCGAAGCTCTAGACACCGGAAAATGGTGATGCGCCTCGCCCACACTCGGTCAAAATACGAGAGGGAACTCGGCCGCCCGCATTGCGCGGGCACGCGGTAAATGAATAGTAAACGATATTGCCGTTTGAACACGATGTTGCCGCTCTGCCGCCCGGTTTGGGTTTAAAAAATGGCTTCTGGTTCGTTCACATCTGCTGGTATTGATTCGAGGCGTCAACGCGCCCTTCCCGTTCCCAGGGCCAACGCCGACATGAAGACCTTTACCCCGGATTCCTCGATCGCATCCGACGTCATCCCGTCGCCGAACTATGGCGACCGCAACGACGGCCGCGTCGCCGATATGATCCTGCTGCACTACACCGGCATGCCGGATGTGGAAGGCGCGATCGCCCAGCTCTGCACCCCCGGCACCGACGTTTCAGCCCATTACATCGTGCTGGAGGACGGCCGCATCGTGCAATGCGTGCCGGAAGCCAAGCGCGCCTGGCACGCCGGCGTATCCTCTTGGGCCGGCGAGGAAGACATCAATTCCTGCTCGATCGGCGTCGAGATCATCAACCGCGGCCACGACTGGGGCTATCCGGATTTCCCATCGCGCCAGATCGCCGCCGTGATCGCGCTGTGCCGCGGCATCATGCTCCGCCGCAAAATACCTGCACATCGCGTGCTCGCACATTCCGACGTCGCGCCGGCGCGCAAGAAGGACCCCGGCGAAAAATTCCCGTGGCACTTGCTGGCGAATTCCGGCGTCGGCCATTGGGTGCAGCCGGCGCCGATCGTGCGCGGCGAAACGCTCAAGCTCGGCAGCATCTCAGATGGCGTCGCCAACATGCAGGCAGCGCTCGCCAAATACGGCTACAACATCCCGACCCACGGCAAGTTCGACGGTCCGACCATGGAAGTGGTCACCGCGTTCCAGCGTCACTTCCGCCCCGCGCGCGTCGACGGCATCGCCGATCACTCGACCATGAGCACGCTGCATGCGCTATTGGCGAGCCTGCCGGCGGAGGCGATGACGACGGTGGCGGCGAGGTAACTCACCGGTACTTCCATCGTCATTGCGAGGAGCGAAGCGACGAAGCAATCCATCTCTCCAGACGTGCGGAAAGATGGATTGCTTCCGCCTTCGCGCAGAGGCGCTTCGGCGGACTTGAGCCCTGCGAAGCTTGCGTAGCAAGCGTAGAAGGGTCGCTGCGCTCGCAATGACGGCTAGAGTCCGCCCGCGCTTGCCTCCATCTCCGCTATCCTTCGCGCATACAGCCTTCGCAGCGGCTCCAACTGCGTCGCAACCGTCGCCTCCTGATACGCTTCCCGCGCTGCGTCGTGCCGCCCAAGCCTGCGCAGCAAATCAGCGCGGACGGCCGGCAGCAGCTCATAACTCTTCAGCCCACCGCGCGCCGCCAGCGCATCGACCAGATCGAGCGCCCGCGCCGGCCCATCGACCATCGACACCGCAGCGGCGTGATTGAGTTCGATCACCGGCGACGGGCTGATCCGAAGCAGCACCTCGTAGAGCCCAGCGATCTGCCGCCAGTCGGTGTCTTCGTAACTGGGCGCACGCGCATGCAGCGCGGCGATCGCCGCCTGCACCGCGTAGGATTGCGGCCGGCCCGGTATCCGCAATGCCTCTTCCACAAGCAGCAAGCCTTCCGAAATCTGTGCACGATCCCATAGCGTGCGGTCTTGCTCTTCCAGCAGCACGATGTCACCGCCTGCGGTCTCGCGGCCGGCGCGCCGCGCATCATGCAGCAGCATCAGGGCGAGCAGGCCCTTGATCTCGCCACGCCCAGGTATCAACGCATCGAGCAGCCGCGCCAGCCGAATCGCTTCGCGCGCGAGATCCGGCCGCATCAGGCCTTCCCCTGACGTGGCGGCGTATCCCTCGGTGAAGACGAGATAGACCACCGCGAGCACGCCGCGCAGCCGGGGCTCCAGTGCTTCGCGTTCCGGCACCTCATAGGGAATGCCGGCAAGACGGATTTTTTGCTTGGCCCGCAGCAGGCGTTGCGCCATCGCATCTTCGCTGGCGAGAAAGGCGCGCGCGACCTGCGCCGTCGTGAGCCCGCATACGGTGCGCAGCGTCAGCGCGACCTGTACCTCGGCGGCAAAGGAGGGGTGACAGCACGTGAAAATCAGCCGCAGCATGTCGTCGTCAAGCGCGCTGTCGGCGTCCTCGCATGGCTCGGATGCGTTGAGCAGCAGTTCGTGCGTCAGTTCCTGCTGCTTGCCGCGGAACGCGATGTTGCGTCTGATACGATCGACCGCCTTGTTGCGGCCGACATTGACCAGCCAGGCACGTGGATTGGACGGCAGGCCCGCGGCCGGCCAGCGTTCCAGCGCCACCGCGAACGCGTCCTGCAAGGCATCCTCGGCCAGATCGAAATCGCCGACGAGACGGATCAGCGTGGCCAGCGCCCGCCCCGTCTCGTCGCGGAATGTTTTTTCGATTTCGGTGGGTGTCATAAGGTGCCCAACGTCGTCATTCCGGGGCGATGCGAAGCATCGAACTCCGATGCGCAATTGCGCATCGGAGAATCTCGAGATTCTCAGGTGCGCAATTGCGCACCATAGTTCGCTTCGCGCCCCGGAATGACGGCTTCGCCGTCAGTCATAAACCATGATCGGCCTGACCTCGATCGAACCCGTCTTGGCGCCGGGAATCCGGGCGGCGATGCCAAGTGCGGTGTCGAGATCCTTGGCTTCGACCAGATAATAGCCGCCGAGCTGTTCGCGCGTCTCTGCGAACGGACCGTCCGTCGTCATGACCTTGCCGTCACGGACCCGCACGGTGGTTGCCGTCGTTGACGGCTGCAAGCCGTCGCCGGCCTTGAAATGGCCGCTCTGGATGATGGATTGGGTGAACGCCCCGTATTCCGCCGTCATTTGCTTGTGCGCCGCGGCGTCCATTTTTCCAAGCTCGGCCTCGCTCCGATAGATCATCAACAAATACTGCATCTTGAATACTCCTCTTGATCGGCTGGATCGCCGACACCCAGTCGAACGGGCCCCTCGGAAAACGACATCGCCAGAATAAATTATTTTAGGGCGGAAGCCGGGCCGCCGGAATCTGCGCAGGAAGTATTCAGGAACGACCGCCGGCCTCGGCGAGCCGCCGCTGCAATTCCCTCACCTCCTCAAACCGCTTCGTTACGTCGCGCATGACGGCCACGGTGCCCGCGACCTCCTGCGCTTCGCTTCGCAACAGGACGATGGTGAACTCGACCGAGATCCGCCGGCCGTCCTTGGTCAGGCCGGGCACCGACAACAAATCGCCGTGCCCGTAGCGGCTCGTTCCCGTCTCGATGGTATGCCTAAAGCCGGCCCAGTGCCGCGCCCGCAAATTTTCAGGGATGATCAGGTCGAGCGACCGGCCGGTGGCTTCCGCAGCCGTGAAGCCGAATATCCGCTCCGCGCCCGGATTCCAGAACGTGATGCGCCCATCGCGATCGGTCGCAATGATCGCGTCAGAAGCGCTGTGCAGCAGAGCTTCGCCAAGACCGGGAGGAATGTTCATCGCTCGCATCCAGAAATCGAACCGACCGGCATCAAATGCCGCGCTGTCGCGCATGTCAAAATCATGCTGACGGAACCGGATTAACCATCGCCATCCCTTGACGGCGCGGCCACGAGCCCCCATTCGTAATGCGTCAGTCGGCCGGACGGCCGCTTCCGCTATGGTCGAAAGGCTGCGGGGGAGGAAAGTCCGGGCTCCATCGACATGCGGTGCCGGATAACGTCCGGCGGGGGTAACCCCAGGGAAAGTGCCACAGAGAACGAACCGCCCTCCTTCGCCTTCGGGCTTCGGAGGGTAAGGGTGAAAAGGTGCGGTAAGAGCGCACCGCGTTTCCGGCAACGGAGACGGCATGGCAAACCCCACCGGGAGCAAAACCGAATAGGGACGGCAACGCGGGCTGTTCGCGAAAGCGATAACGCCGCAGGGCTATGTCAGGCTCGCCGTCCGGGTAGGTTGCTCGAGGCCATGTGCGAACATGGTCCCAGAGGAATGGCCGTCACGTATCATTCGAAAGAATGGTGCCCTACAGAACCCGGCTTACAGGCTGGCTGATATTTCTGATGAATGAGGGGTTCGGCGCAAACACGCCGGACCCCTCGCCATTTCCGGATTCGTTCAGAGGCTGTAGCCCGCATGAGCGTAGCGACATGCGGGACGGCTTTGGAGACGTGAGTGATTGGCGAGAGTGACCCCGGATATCGCTTCGCTCATCCGGGCTACACGTCATCGCAACAAATTTTAATCGCGCGCCGCCTCCGCGATCGCCTGCGCCAGCCGCGCCGGGTTGCTGAAGAACATTTCATGGCTGCCGTCGCATTCGACCAGCCGGAACAGGCCCAGCCGCTCCGACAAGCGCGGGTGCCATGGCAGGCCGTGCGGCAGGGCAATGTCCTGCCTGCAATTGACATAGGATTTGCCGATCGGCAGCTCTGCCAGTGGACGCTTCAGCGCGATCTTGTCGGTGAACGTCTTGTACGGATGCAGGTTGAGCCTGGCATAGGCCGACTTTGCCAGTTCGAGATCGGCATCGTTGATGAAGGCATCGCGCCAGATTTCGAACGGCAGCATAACAGCGTTGTTGTTGGCAGCGGCCACGGCATCGAACAGGCCGACATAGTGCGGCGGCACCATGTCGTTGAGACACTGCCCGTCCAGTGGAACGAAGGCGTTGACGTAGACGAGGCGCTTGATCCTGTCGGTCAGACGGTCGGCAACGCCCGAGATCACCATCCCGCCATAGGAGTGGCCGACCAGCCTGATGTCGCGGAGATCGTTCGCCTCGATGTAGGTGACGACGGACGAGATCGCCTGATCGAGTCCTGTTTTCTCGCGATCGTCATCATTGTTGTTGCCGGCGACTGTCGGGCAATGCACGACGTGGCCGCTCTCGCGAAGATGTCCGGCGACCGCTTCCATTTCGGCGCCGGTGTGCCACGCGCCATGAACAAGAACATAGATGTCTGACATTCCGTCTCCCCCTGATTTTCTGGAAGTCAGACATTGATGGGGACGGCTATTCCCGGATGGCCGGGTTCGGCCACCGCCATCGCCTGATTGCGCCAGGCCCTTACCGCTGCCGCCGGAACGCGCCCGGCGTCATGCCGAGATATCTCCGGCATTGGCGGATGAAGTGAGACGGATCGGAAAAACCGACCCGCAGCCCGATCCCGCCGACGCCGATGCGATCGAATCGCGGCTCGCTCAGCATCCGGCGCGCCGCCGCCATGCGGCAATCGTTGAGCAGCCCGCTGAACGTCAGGCCCGCTTTGTTGAGGCAGCGGTGCAAGGTCCGCTCCGAGACACGCAAATCCTCCGCGACGGCCACAGCCGTCAGTCCCGGCTCGGCGTAGCGCAGCCTTATGGCACAGCCGATCTGGTCCAAGAGCTTCGCGGCATCGCGCTGCTCGGCGGATGTGCACGGAATCTCGCTGCCGAACCCAAGCGCCAGCAGCGCGCCGAGCTGGTCGGTCAGAACCCGCGCCGGCAGCGGCTGGTCCGTGGCGAGCTGCGGAGTCAATTGGCAGGCAAATGCGCTGAGCACCGCGCCCCAGCCGGCGCGCCCGTCGATGCGCTGCCCAATGCGCCGCTCGGGATCTGATATCCACGATTCGACCCAGTGAATCGGCAGCTCCAGCGACAGCGTGTCCGCGCTCACCGGAAAGTTGAATTCATAGCAGCGCCGGGAATCCAGCAGCACGAGATCCATCGGCCGCATTCGCGACGCGTGACCGTTCTGCATCACCGTCCACTCGTTGTCGGTCTTGCACAGCAGGTAATAGTAGTTGGCCGTGCTGCGGGCGACGCTGGCTTTGCGGCGATAGACGTGCTGCGCCGATCCCTGCACGCGGTTGATGCCGATCGTGTCGAGTTGGCCGCGCTGAACGGAGCAGTCGAAGCCCGAGCGGACCTGCGTCGTGATATCCATTTCGAGAAAACATTCGCAGACGGCGCCGATCCAATAGTCCAGGCGCCGTTCCGGCTCGACCAGGCCGGTTGACCACGTCTCGATGACTGAAGTCGTTCTGGCCGCCATGCCCTGCCCTCCGCGATCGACGTCGACTACCGGCTCGCTAGCTTGTTGGGCGCGTGGCGGAGAGTCAATCCGCCTGCGATGTCCCGTAGATGGGGTAACGGGCCTACGCCACGATCTTCTGCAGGAGCGCCATCAACGCCTCCGGCGCGGTGACATTCGGCGAATGGCTGGCGTCGATCTCGTAATAGCTCCAGGCGGGATCGCCCTTTGTCATTTTGGCGAACGGTCCGAACGTGTCGGCGGGCGTGATCCGCGTGGCGTAGATGTAGCTGCGTGGCAAGGTCAGCGCGCCGCCCTGCAGCTTGAGCCTGGTCTCGAAACACTTGATCGGCATGTCGACGCGACGGGCGGAGAGCCATTCGACGTCCGCCGGCGACGTATCTGGCGGCGTCGGGTTTGGCGGCACGCGCCAGCCGTCACCGCTCTTCGAAAGCTCCTGCATCCGCGCCCGCCCCGCCTCGTTCAAATCGAGCAGCGACTGGCCGTCCTGCGGCACGAAGGCGTCGATATAAATGAGCTGCTTGACCTTGTCGCGCGCCAGGTCGGCGACGCCGGTCGCGACCATGCCGCCGTAGCTGTGGCCGATCAGCACGAAATCGCGCAGGTCTTCATACCTGATGACGGCAAGTACGTCTTCGATATGCGAATTGAGATCGATCCCCGGATGCGCCAGATGCGCGCGGTCGCCGAGACCGCTGTAGGTTGGCGTGATCAGGCGATGCCCGGCGGCCTGCATCAGCGGATGCATCTTCTTCCAGGCCCAACCCGCGGACCACGCGCCGTGACAGACGAGGAAGGTTTTCGAAGAGGTCGAGCTCATTGGGTCGTTCCCATGATGCTATTGTTGAAGACGTCGATTGCGATAGTACCCGCCCGCCGCGTCGTGTAAACGTGGGCGCAAAATCGCAGCATCGTCATTCCGGGATGGTCCGAAGGACCAGACCCGGAATCTCGAGATCCCGGGTTCGCATCTTCGATGCGCCCCGGGATGACGGGGGAATATTAAGAGTGGAATTAGCCACCTACGCCATCCTGCTTGCCGGCGCGCTCGCCGGCGGTTTTGTCTCCGGACTTTCCGGTTTCGGCACGGCGCTGATGGCGCTGGGGATCTGGCTTTACATCCTGCCGCCAGCCATTGCGGTGCCGCTGGTCCTGATCTGTTCGGTGAGTTCGCAGATCTCGACATTGCCGTCGATGTGGAAAGTTCTCGACTTCAAGCTGGCGTGGCCGTTCGTCGCCGGCGGTCTTGTCGGCATGCCGATCGGGGCGCTGCTGGTCGCGCGCGCCGACCCGCAAAACTTCAAGCTCAGCGTCGGCGTGATGCTGCTGGTATTTCCCACCGCACTCTATTTCATCCGCAAGCCGATGGCCTTCCGCTTCGGCGGCCGGCCGGCCGACGCAGCCATCGGATTTGCCGGCGGCATCCTCGGCGGCCTCGCCGGCCTGTCGGGCCCGCTGCCGACCTTGTGGGCCAGCATCCGCGGCTGGACCAAGGATCAGCGCCGCGGCGTTTTCCAGATCTTCAACGGCAGCGTGCTCGGGGCCGCGCTCATCCTGCAAATCGCCAGCGGCTTCGTTGAATTCGACGTGTTCTGGCTGGCGATGCTGGCGCTGCCCGGCACGCTGATCGGCGCCCGTCTTGGCATGCGGACCTACCACGCCCTCAATGACCGAAACTTCTACGACGTCGTGCTGGCTCTGCTGTTTCTTTCCGGGGTCGCATTGGTGTGGAGCAGCATTGCTCCGAGATAGGCGCGCATAGCCGCCATGTGCTCCGAGTAGATTGCTGTACGCTGACCTCCAAAGCGGCTAACCAATCGCGTCATGAGCTCCCCTGCTTCGCGCGAGCGCCTCGGCCTGTTGCTGGGCTTCATCGGCATGGCGATCTTCGGCGGCACGCTGCCGGCGACGCGGATCGCGGTTGCGGAAATTGATCCGATTGCACTGACCGCGCTGCGCACCGCGATCGCCGGGCTGTGCTCGCTGGCGCTGCTTCTCGTGTTGCGCCGTCCGCTGCCGCCCCGCGCGCTGTGGCTGCAACTGATCATTGCGATGCTTTGCGTCGCGATCCTGTTTCCGCTGTTGATGTCGATGGGCATGCAGAGGGTCGACGCCTCGCATGGCGGCGTGGTGCTGGGCGTGCTGCCGATCGCCACCGCGCTGGTCGCCGTCGCCATCACCCATGAGCGGCCGCGGCCGCTGTTCTGGATCGCTTCCGTCGCCGGCGCCGCGCTGGTGATCATGTTTGCATTGCGTCAAGGCGGCGGTGCTCTCGCAGCCGGTGACCTGTTTCTGTTCGCCTCCGTCGCCGTCGCCGCGATCGGCTACGCATTCTCCGGCCGGCTCACCTCGCAAATGCCGGGATGGGAGGTCATAAGCTGGATTCTGGTGATTGCGCTGCCGCTGTCGATCCCGGCCGCCGTGCTGACCATGCCCGCCGATATCACCCACATCGCGCTGAAACCCTGGCTCGGGCTGCTCTACGTCGCGCTGTTCTCGCAATGGATCGGGTTCTTCGCGTGGAATGCAGGACTGGCAATGGGCGGCATCGCGCGGGTTTCGCAGATCCAGTTGCTGCAACCCTTCATCACCTTTGCGCTCGCGGCGTTCTTCAACGGCGAGACCATCACGCTGCAGATCCTGCTGTTCGCTGCCGCCGTCGTGGTGACGGTCGCCATTTCGACGCGCACGCGGGCCAAACCGGCGCCCTCACCGCCGCAGCGAAATCGCGAGCCGCCTCAGCTCGCGGCGTCCTGATCGGTCAGGACTGGATTTTCCGCGATCAGTTCGGCCCTAATCTTTTCCGACTGGATAGCGCGCAGCAGAACTCTCGCCGTTTTCAGATGGTTCGCCTTTACGGACAGGCGGATGATCTGGCTGACCGAGACATCGCGCATCGCGTCGTCGGACATTTTCTTGGCGATTTCGAGCCCGCGTTTCATCGCCGCCTGATACCGCTCGCCTTCAGCGTTCCTCTGGCTTTCTGCCTTGGGACCGCGCAGCGTCGCCATCCTCTCGACGATGGCTGCGGCCGAGAGGCAGATCTCGCGAATCCTTTGCGCCGCCTCGATATCCCCCTCGGGCTGAGCGTCGATTTCCCAGACTTCCGGCGGCCGATCCTTGCGAAACCAGCGCATCGTGCGGGCCCCTCTCGATACCGGAAAACATATTCCGACATCGATCGGGTCCGCAAGAATACGCGCTTACCTCACTCCGCCGCCGAAATGCGGCTGAACTCGGTGGCCTGCAGCTCGAACAGCCCGCGATAGATGCCGCCGGGGCGCGCCGTCAGCGCCGCATGCGTGCCCTGCTCGACGATCTCGCCGCGGTCGAACACCAGGATACGGTCGAGGCTGCGCACCGTCGACAGCCGGTGCGCGATCACGATCGAGGTCCGGCCTTTCATCAGCCGCTCCATCGCCTGCTGGATCAGGCCCTCTGACTCCGAATCAAGGCTCGAGGTTGCCTCGTCCAGGATCAGCACCGGCGCGTCCGCCAGGAACGCGCGTGCCAGCGCGACACGCTGCCGTTCGCCGCCCGACAGCTTGACGCCGCGCTCGCCGACCAGCGTGCCGTAGCCCTTCGGCAGCCGCAGGATGAAGTCATGCGCGTTGGCAAGCCGCGCCGCCTGCTCGATCGCAGCCATGCTGGCTCCCGGCCGGCCATAAGCGATGTTCTCGGCCAGCGTGCGGTGAAACAGGATCGGCTCCTGCTGCACGATCGCGATCTGGCTGCGCAGCGATTGCTGCGTGGCTTTCGCGACATCCTGACCGTCGATCAGGATTTTTCCGCCGCCGATATCGTAGAGCCGTTGCACCAGCTTGACGAAAGTGGTCTTGCCGGAGCCGGAGCGGCCGACCAGGCCGACCCGTTCGCCGGCGCGGAGCTCGACCGACAGTCCGTCATACAGCGGCGCGCGGTGGCCGCCGTAATGGAACGTCACGTCGTCGAACACGATGCGGCCGCCCTGGATGTCGATCGGCTTTGCATCCGGCGCATCGGCAATGCCGATCGGCTCGTCGTGAATCGCGACCAACTCCTCCATGTCGTTCACCGAACGCTGCAGGTTGTTGATGTGCATGCCGACGTCACGCAGGTACGCGTGAATAATGTAGTAGCTGGTCAGCACATAGGTGACGTCGCCCGGCGTGGCGCGGCCGGCGATCCACAACAGGATCGCCCCGCCGATCACGGAGCCGCGAAAGCACAACAGCACCGCAAGTTGCGCCGTCGAGGTGTAATTATAGCGGTACCACGTCCGACGCACGCGCGTGCGCCAGCGTCCGACGACGCCGGCCAGCCGCGCATCCTCGCGCGCTTCCGCGCCGAATGATTTCACCACCGCATTGCAGGTCAAGGCATCGGCCAGCGTGCCGCCAACCTTGGTGTCCCAGGCGTTGGAGACGCGCGCGACGGGTGCGATGTAGTTCACCGAGAACGCCATCGTCATCGAGACATAGATCACGGTGCCGACCGCGATGACCGCACCTAACACCGGCCAGTGCAGCCCGAGCAGGATCATCGAGCCGACCAGCACCAATAGCGACGGCAGCAGCGCCATCAAGATGGTGTCGTTGAGCAGGTCGAGCGCCCACATGCCGCGCGTGATCTTGCGCACGGTGGAGCCGGCAAAGCTGTTCGCGTGCCAGTCGGTCGAGAAGCGCTGCACGCGCGCGAAAGCGTCGCGCGACACGTCGGACATGGTCGTGAGCGTGAACGGCACGATCGCCTGCAGGCCGGTGAGGCGCAGGATCATCGACATGAGGCCGAGCGCGACGATCCCGCCGAAGGCGACAAACGCGGCATGGCGCGCCGCCGGATCTGCGGTGCCCCGCGTCAACGCGTCGACCAGATGGCCGGAGAAGATCGGCATGAACAGGTCGGCCGCGGTCGCGCCGAGCAGGCCGCCGGCGACGACGATCGCGCGGCCGGGCTGTCGCAGCCAATGGCGGAACACGAACGGGATCACCACGCGTATCGCCGCGGGACGTTTGTCTGTTTGAACGGTCATGGCGTCATCCGGCTGCGCGAAAGGCGCATGCCGGCTCCATCTGGGTTTGACGCGCGGGCAGCCTCGGGCCGAACGCATGCGTCGTTGAAAACTGTCGTTAAGTCGTTGGGAAGTTTGGAAAGATCGGGCGTCAGGCCCGATCAGGGCCGGCGGAGATCGCGCTCAGCGACGCGTCCTAAAAACCAGCACAAGCATCGGACGCGAGGGCGCGATCTGCGAATACATCGAAATCATGCAAATCTCCCCGGTTCGAGCGACAATGCGCAGCTTATAAATGCATCGCGGGTAGTTTGCAACATGACAAGGGCGTGAACGGCGTTGTTGCGCCGCTTCTAATGCGCATCGCCGCCAAGCACCGCTGCAGAAGGCTTTTTCAGATACGTAGCCCGGATGAGCGAAGCGACATCCGGGACCACTTCATCCGATCATCGCGCTATCAAAAGCATTCCCGCATGTCGCTGCGCTCATGCGGGCTACAATGGCCGTGTCGGGCAAGCCCCGTAGCCCGGATGAGCGCAGCGACATCCGGTGGCCGTTCTATCCAATCACTCGCGCTCTCCAAAACCGTCCCTGCTTTGATCAGCGTCTCCCGCCCAATCATCAGGTAATATCCCGGCTCTCACAAAACGATGAAACGACGAATACGGCCAATCGCGCACGCGCTGCACAAGACCATGCTTGACCGGATTGTAATGAATGTAATCAACATGCCGCGCAAAGTCGTTCTCATCGCGGATCGTGTGTTCCCAGAATCGTCTTTGCCAAAGCGCCAAATCACCGTTCGGCCGGCGCCTCAACTGAGGCGAAGTATCGATGAAAGCGCTGCTGAAATGCCCCTTTATACGCCGCCAGCGTCCGGAAAAATCCGAATCGCCAGATGGCAATGTGAGGATCGCGTGCAGATGGTCGGGGAGGATCACGACCGCGTCGATGACGAATGGGCGCTCCTGACGAGCCACGCGTAGCGCGTCGCGCAAGAGATCGACGCGCTCTACAAGGACCTTGGAGCATCGATCTGCTAGCGTGACCGTGAAGAAGAACGTTCCGCCAGGGACGAAATTGCGTCGATAGTTGACCATGTTCGACTAACGCCATCCTCTACATCCCGCATGTCGCTGCGCTCATGCGGGCTACGTATGCTAATGCGCATCGCCGCCGAGCGCCGCTGCAGAAGGCTTTTTCAGAACCATCACCAGCAGGCTCAGGGCGAAATAGAACACGGTCAGCATGAAGAAGGCGTCGCCATAGCCCATCACGACGGCCTGACGGTGCACGATCTGCGACAATTGCTTCATCGCCATCAGCGCGGAATCGCCCATGCCCTGCAGGCGCTGGGTGAACATGTTGAGCGTCTCGACCGCGGTGGCGTTGCCCCAGGTGACACGGTCGTGGAGCCGCGAGATGTGCAGGTCGGTGCGCTCGTTCAGCACCTGGTTGATGACGGCGAGGCCTACCGCACCGCCGAGATTGCGCGTCAGGTTGAACAGACCCGAGGCGTTCTTCACGCGCTCCGGAGCCAGCGTGCCGAGCGCGATTGTGTTGGTCGGCACTATCACCAGCATCAAGCCGGCTCCGCGCAAAATCTGCGGCAGCAGCAATTCGTAGAAATCATACTCTTTCGTCATCCAGGTCATCTGGTACGAGCCGAGCGCGAACAGCACCAGACCGGTCGCGATCAGGTAGCGCACGTCGTATTTCGCCATCAGCCGCCCCACGATCGGGGCGGTGAGAAACATGGCGATACCAGACACGAACATGGTCTCACCGATCATCATCGGGCTGTAGCCACGCACTTCGGCGAGGTAACGCGGATACATGTAGGTGAGCCCGTAAAGGCCGATGCCGACGCAGAACGAGATCAGGCAGCAGAGGCTGAAATTGCGGTCGGTAAAGGTCAGGAGGTCGACGATTGGCTCTCGCACGCTGAACACGCGCCAGAAGAAGGCGATCGCCGAGATCGCACAGATCGCGGCGCAGACCGCGACCGAGGTGTCTTCCAGCCATTGCGACTGCGGCCCCTCTTCCAGCACATATTCGAGCGTGCCGAGGAAGCCGGCCATGAACAATAGGCCCCACCAGTCGAAATGCTCGAGCAGCGCGAAATTCGGCTTGTCGAAATCGCACAGCGCCCACACGCCGATGGTGATGCCGATGCCGGGAACGATGTTGATGAAGAACAGCCAGTGCCACGACATCGTGTCTGTAATGAATCCGCCGACCGTCGGCCCGATCGTCGGCGCCAGTGTCGCGACCAGGCCGATGATCGGCGCGACGATATGGATTTTCGAACGCGGAAACACCGTATAGGCGGATGCGAACACGGTCGGGATCATGCCCGCGCCCAAAAATCCCTGGATCGCGCGCCACACGATCATCTGCTCGATGGTCGAGGCAAAGCCGCAGAACAAGCTTGCGACGGTGAAGCCGGAGGCGGAAATCGCAAACAGCAAACGTGTGCCGAACGCGCGCGACAGAAAGCCGGATAGCGGGATCGCGATCACCTCGGCGATCAGGTACGAGGTCTGCACCCACGACACTTCGCTGGAACTGGCGGAAAGGCCGGCCTGAATCTGCTGTAGCGACGCCGAGACGACCTGGATGTCCAGGATCGACATGAACATCCCGAACACCATGATGAGAAACGCAAACAGCCGCCGCGGCGGGATGCGCTCGTCGGCCGCTTCATTCATCAGCGAAGGCGATGCGGTGGTGGCGTCGGCCATGGTCAGCTCGGCACAGGGGCCGGGCTTTCGCCCGGAGGGCTTCAAGAAGAATTACTGCGGTTGAACCATCCCGGGCGCGTCGAGGTCGGCTTCGCTGTCCGCGTCGGCGGCGCCCTCGCGGGTGTCGACGGTCACATAGACGGACATGCCGGCGCGCAGCAGGTTCTGCTTCGCAACGTCCTTCGGCACGCGAATGCGAACCGGCAGCCGCTGCACGATCTTGGTGAAGTTGCCGGTGGCGTTGTCCGGCGGCAGCAGCGTGAACACCGATCCTGCCGCGGGTGAAATGCTGTCGATGACGCCGGCGAATTTGCGATGGCCGTACGCATCCACCGATATTTTTACGGGCTGACCGGGACGGATGCGCTTGAGCTGGGTTTCCTTGTAATTGGCGTCGATGAAGACGTCGTTGAGCGGCACCACATTGGCGAGCCGCTGCCCGGCCTGGATGAAATCGCCGGCGTTGACGAGGCGATTGGAGAAGGTGCCGTCGACGGGAGCGCGCACCGAGGTGAAGGCAAGGTCGCGCTCCGCCTTGGCAAGCTGGGTCTGCAACTCCACGAGCTGCGCGCGGGCCTCGGCCTGTTGCGCCTTCGTCACCTCGACATTGTCGCGCGCGGCGTCATGGGCGGCCTGCGCCGACTTCACCGCGGCAAGGCTCTGGTCGCGGCCGGCTTCGGAAACCTCGAACGCGGCGCGCGAGGCAAAGCCCTTGGTGCTCAGCGTCTGCTGGCGATCGAAGTCGAGGCCAGCGCGTTTCATCGCCGCTTCCGCGGAAGCGAGCTGCGCCCTGGTCTGCTCGACGGCGCTTTCCAGCGCCGTGACCTGACGGCCGATACGGTCGATGGTCGCCTGCTGGGTCGCGATCTTGCTGCGCGCGGCTTCCACCGCGATGCGGTAGTCGCCGTCGTCGATCCTGAAAATCACGTCGCCGGCGCGAACGAGCGAATTGTCGCGCGGCAGGATAGCCGCGACATGGCCCGATACCCGGGCGCCGAGCGTGGTGTTGTTGGCGCGAACGTAGGCATCGTCGGTCGAAACATAGAAGCGGCCGACGAGAACGAAGTAGACCCCGTAAGCGGCGGCCGCGAGCACGAGCAAGCCGAGCACGCCGATCATGATGAACTTGCGCTTGCCCGGTTTCGCCGTCGCCGAGGCATCGACGGACGCCGCGGCCGGCTTTTCAATTGCGGGGGCGCCGGGCGGCTCCGCGGGACGACGCCTGGTTTCTTCCGCTACGTGGGTCCGCAACTGATCGGCGAACTGAGGTCCGGCCTCAGGCGCGGCTTCATCCTGCTCCCCGTCCGGCTCGGCGCGAACGACGCGTGCCGCCTGGTCTCTCGCTGCGGCCATCAACGGGCCTCCCCATTCCAAAATGTCGCGATGCATGAGGCCACGGAAACCGGCCGCACTGGCGCCTTTAACTCAAAATATCATTGACCGAACGGTTCGGTCAAGTTAGATTACTGATATCGACCATAAAGCGAAAATAGGCTTCCCGCTATATCCGGGGTTGAATACTCGCGCGAGAAGATAAACCAATGGTTGCACCCACAGCAAACAGGATTCATCCCTTAGGCGAGGAGGACAGTTCGAAGCGCCGCCAGATTTTGGACGGCGCGCGCAAGGTGTTCATGGATCTGGGTTTTGATGGGGCCAGCATGAACGAAATTGCGCGGTCAGCCGGCGTCTCCAAGGGCACGCTTTACGTTTACTTCGCCGACAAGAGCCGGCTGTTCGAGGCCATTGTCGAGGACGACGCGCTCGAAAAAAGCAAGATCGCGTACAATCTCGATCCGAAACGCGATGTCGAGACCACGCTGCGCGAATTCGGCCGAACCTATATCGGCTCGATCTGCCGGCCGGGCGGCGGTTCGTCGATCCGCACGGTAATGGCAATCGCCGAGCGGATGCCGGAGGTCGGACGCCAATTTTACGGGAACGTGCTGGCAAAGACGATCAACCGCCTCGCCGAGTATCTGCAGGCGCATGTCCGGTCGAACGATCTTGCGATCGACGACTGCGCCCTCGCCGCCGCGCAGTTCCTGCAGATGTGCCAAGCGACGCTGTTCCTGCCGTTCGTGTTTCAGGCCGAGCCGGCGCCGTCGGCAGAGCGCATCGCGCGCGTGGTCGACAGCGCAACGCGGATGTTCCTGCAGACCTATCGGGCGAAGCCGGCGTAAGACCGGCCTGCGCTTTTTTGATGATGCCCTCGCTAGAATCTGTACGTCGCGCTCCCCAGCACGGTGCGGCCGATGCCGAAGAAGCAGTCGCCACGCGACCAGCAGGTGGTGACATGACGCTTGTCGGCGATGTTGCTGGCGTTGACCTGAAACCGCCAAGGGCCAGTCTCGTAGCGGATCATGGCGTCGAACAGCGTGTAATCAGGCGTGCGGATGGCGTCGGTGCCGTCCCAGGACTCGCCGATATAGCGCACGCCGCCGCCGACGGTGACGCCTTGCAGGCCGAGCGCGGTGAGACGGTACTTCGCCCATAGCGAGGCCTGATGGTCGGGCACGGTTTCGACACGCTTGCCGGCATTGTCGCCGCTTTCCACCCGAGCATCGAGGTAGGAATAGGCACCGATCAGATCGAGGTCCGGTGTCACGCGGCTGATCACCTCGAGCTCGGCGCCGCGAATGCGCACCTGCCCGGTCTGGACCGAGAGCAGAGCGCCGTCGGGGCTGCTCGCCAGCCGGTTCTTCTCGGTGGTGTCGAAGATCGCACCGTTGATCGCCGTGCCGGGCATTGGATTGTACTTGAAGCCCAGCTCCACCATTTCGCCCTGCTGTGCTTTGCAGGTGCCACCGACACAGATGCCGGAGCCGAAGATCGGAGTGAAAGATTGCGCATAGGTGACATAGGGCGTCAGGCCGAACGGCAATTCGTACATCAGTCCCGCGCGGCCAGTGGTCGCCCTGGTGTCTTCCGCCGGCGCCCCTTGCACGTTGTTGGTGACAAAATCCTGGCGCAGGCCGACGACCGCCAGCCACGGCCCGAGCCGCATCTGGTCCTGCGCGTAGAGCCCAAGCTGGCTCTGCCGCAGGTCCGGTTCCGGCGATAACGGCGGCGCAGCGACGCCGTTATAAACCGGCGCATAGAGATCGAACCGCGTCAGATCGAGGTAGGTGCCAGACAACGCGCTTTCCTGAAGGCTGCGATAGTCGACGCCGAACAGCGCTTTGTGCGTGATCGGGCCGGTCGCGAACTTCAATTCGGCGTTGCTGTCCGAGGTAAAACTGTTCTTGCTGGTTTCCCGTCCCGAGACGAACCGTGCCACGGTGCGCCGCTGAGGATCCCCCAGAAATGGATCTGGATTTGAATAGATGTCCGGATAGATGAACCGGTAGATGCCCTCGATATGGGCGTAACGCATGTTCTGCCGGATCTTCAGGCCGTCGCTGAAGCTGTGCTCGAACAGGCTCGAGACCGCGCCGGTTTCGGTCTGGTAGCGATCATAGCTGGGCTCGCTGGTAAATCGCCGCACTGGAATAAGCCCGTTGGGGCCGGGGAATAGTGTGCCCTCATGCGGCAGGAACGCAGTGGAGATACCACTCATATCCTTTTGGTAGGTGCCGAGCACGGTCCAACTGGTGTTGTTGGTCGGCCGCCACGTCAGCGACGGCGCCAGCACGATGCGGTCATCCTTGACGTAGTCGGTTTGCGTATTGCTGTCGCGGAATACGCCGATGAAGCGATACAGCCACTCCCCGTCCTTGGTGAGTTTACCTGTGCTATCGAGCTGCACCTGCTTGCGGTTGAAACTGCCATATTGCACGCCGATCTCGTTGAAGGCCTCCGCCTGCGGACGCTTCGAAATCAGGTTCAGCAGGCCTGCCGTCGAGGTGTCGCCATACAGCACCGATGACGGCCCGCGCAGCACCTCGATGCGCTCCAGCGTGTAGGGATCGGGCCGCCATTCGTTGAACTGGAACGTGTTCACCACGCGGGTGCCATCGAGATAAATGTTTGGATCCTGGCCGCGAAAGCGCGGATAGTCGCCGCGTGAATCCGGGCCAAAGGCGTCGGCGAACACGCCGGGTACGTAGCGCAGCGTTTCCTGCACGGTGAGCGCGCCCTGGTCGGTGACGCGGTCGGCGGTCACCACCGTGATCGATTGCGGCGTTTCGCGCAGCGGCGTGTCGGTCTTGGTGCCGGTGCCGCTTTGCCCGGCGAGATAACCTCGTACCGGTCCGGTGCCCGTTTCCGCGCGCGCGCCAGCGGCAGCATCAGGCGCCGTCCGTCCGCGCTGGGCCGTGCGACGGCTCGCCGCTGACGCGGCTTGCCGTCTCGGTACGGGACGCGAGCGCGCGGCCGGCGGACGTGAGGGCTGGTCGACCACGACGGCCGGCAATTCTCGCGCGGACGATTGCGCTTCCGCCGGCGTCACATCGATCATCGCGGCGAGCATCGGCAGCGCGGCGCCGAGCCATCCCGCGGTCTTCAAGCATGCAGTCATTTCCAGTCCTCATCGATTCGCGCGGGACCAGTAACAAGCATGACCATGGTGATGAAGTGCGCGAAGGATGAAACAGCGAACCAATCACGGGTTTAGAATTAGTATTCCTCCAAGAAACTGGATTGCGCCGATCGGCGGTTGTGAGGAATTGGCAATACGCGGCTTTGCGCGAGTACGCGGATGCATCGTTGTTGTAGCCACTGTGGCGCAGCAGCAGCTCGCAGGGAGCCAAGGAAGTGGGGAACAAAATGATGCCATCGCACGTAATGGTTGCGTTTCGCAACGACATCAACGAAAATGCCTTGGCTTAGGAACCAAAGTTCCGCTGGATAGTTTATCTCCGCTCGGAGGCAGGGATGATGTCCGTCAAGAGCGCACTTTTTTGGATGACCGGCGTTCCGCTGTCGATCATTCTGCTGCTCGCACTCTTCCTGCATCCCGGCTGACGCGTTCGTTAGCCGGTCGTCGCTCGCGCCATGAAGCGTGACGCGCGACTCGGCAGGAGCACCATCACCGCACGCACGGGGTATTGATGACGACGGGTTGCTCATCCCTGACCGGCCTCTATCACAAGCTGCGCAGCGCCTGGTCGGCGGAGACGAGCAGCCAGTGGCGGTCCGACAATCCCGCGGCGGGTCAATGCTCGGTGACGGCGCTGGTGATCCAGGACGAACTCGGAGGCGAGATCCTGAAAACGCAGGTCAACGGCGCCTGGCATTTCTACAATCAGGTCAACGGGCGGCGCGTCGATTTCACGATGAGCCAGTTCGACAGCCCAATCGGGTATGATGACCTGCCAAGCAACAGGCAGGAGGCGCTCGATGACACGTCCATGAAGCAATACGAATTGCTTCTCGGACGGATACAATCAGGTTGTTGACCTCTCGAAATCTGTCGCTCATGCCCCGGACGCGGGGCACCGCGAAGCGGTGCGCCGCAGAGCCGGGGCCCACTATCTACCGCGCGATCGCGACAATGGGTCCCGGTTCTGCGACGCAGCGCTGCGCGCTGCATCGCGCCCGGGACACGTGCGACCACGGTGAAGGATGTTGACGCCAAATGACCCGCATCGCCTTCATTCTCGTTTTGCTCTTCACCGCGCCCTGGGAAGCAGCCGAGATTGTTGAGGTGAAAGATCGAGGCCCCGTCGACCTCGCGCGGTTCACCTGCCGGGACATCACCCGCAGCAGCATCATTAGCCGGGTATGTTACGACAGCGAAACCCGGCGCATGCTGCTCCAGCGCCACGCGGTCTACCAGCAATATTGCGACGTGCCGAAAGCCGCGTACGATGCGCTCCTGAACGCGCCATCGATGGGCCAGTACTTCCACGCAACCGTTGAGACGGCCGGCCGCGAAGGCAACCGGCCTTACGACTGCCGGCCCGGCAAGGCGCCGTCATATCAGTGACGTCCCGCCTGCCCATTGTGGCCATCGTGTCCCTCGCGCCTCCGTGATTTGACAATTCATCTATTTTTGTCAAAATCGTAAAATGGGTCCGCGCACGCGCATTCTGGATGCCGCGATGCTGGTATTCCGCCGGCACGGTTTTCGACGCTCGTCGATCGAGCAGGCGGCGGAGGCCGCCGGACTGACGCGGCAGGCGCTCTACCATCATTTCAAATCCAAGGAAGCGCTGTTTCGCGCCGTCATCGAACGGCTGCATGAGGAAGCGCTCGCCGCTGAAATCGCCGCGGCCGGCGCCGCCGAGAAGCAAGGCGGCAGCCTCGCCGATATTCTCGTCGCATCGGTCTCCGCCAAGCTCGGGCAATTGGCCGCTTCGCTCGATGGCTCGCCGCATGTCGAGGAGCTGTTCTCCGAACATCTCCTGCAGGCGCGCGACCTCTATCAGAAATATGCCGCCGCCTATGCGGATCAGCTCGACGCGACGATCACACGCGTTTGCCGCAAGCAGAGCCTCGTTCTCAACGCCGGCATGACGCCGCGCGATCTTGCGCGATGCGTGGAGATGGCGGTCAACGGCACCAAATCCGCCTACCCCGCGATGCAGCCGACTGACGCCTTCCTGAAGGATCTGGAAATCATGCTGCGCACGCTGATCGCCGGGGCCGTCGGCCCGGCGAAGCAGCCGCGCGGGGCCAAACCGAAGCCGGCCAAGAAAGCCGACAAGAAACCCGACAAGAAATCCGCCCGCAAACCTGGAGATCGCAGATGAGCACCATGACGATCAACGGCAAGCTCGCTCCCCTCCCCGACGATCCCGATGCGCTGCTGGTCGACGTCGTGCGCGACGAACTCGACCTCACCGGCACCAAGCTTGTGTGCGGGGCCGGCGTCTGCGGCGCTTGCACAGTGCTGGTCGACGGCGAGCCTGCCGTGAGTTGCCTGATGCCGGCGCGCACCGCCGCGGACAGAAACGTGACTACGGTCGAAGGCATCGGCGCGGAAAAACTTCACCCGGTGCAGAAGGCCTTCATGGCGCACGACGCCCTGCAATGCGGCTTCTGCACGCCGGGCTTCATCGTCGAGGCAGCGGCGTTTCATGATTCCTGGCGTGCGGCCAAGGCAACGGCGGTGCCCTCGCGCGAGGAAATCGGCGCGGCGCTGTCGGGGCATCTCTGCCGCTGCGGCGCCTATGACGGAATCTTCCGCGCCGTGGCGGATGCCTGCGCCGGCCGCTTCGACGGCGAGGAGTTCGTTCCGCCGCGCATGGAAGCGCGCGACAAGGTGACGGGATCGGCGAAGTATACCGTCGACATCCATCATGACGGCCAGCTCGAAGGCGTGATCCTGCGCTCGCCGTTCGCGCATGCGCGCATCGGTGAGCTCGATCTCACCGCCGCGCGCGCCATGCCGGGTGTGAGCGCAGCGATCTCGCTGCTCGGCGACGACCGCATCGTCCGCTTTGTCGGTGAGCCTATCGCCGCCGTCGCCGCCAGGGATCGCAAGACGGCGCTGGCCGCCATCACCGCAATCAAGGTCGTAGGCGAACGCCTGCCGTCGGTAATCGGGCTCGATGAAGCGCGCGGGGCCGATGCGCCCGTCGTGTTCGAAAAATCCACGCGCAAGAAGGCCGGTAACGTCTCCGAAGGAGCCGGAGCGCCCGCCTCCTGGAAAGGTAACATCCGCGGCCCCTCGGCGGCGTTCTCCAAGAAGCCGAAGAAGGTGCGAAGCTGGATCGACAGCGCGCGCTCCGCGAACAATCCGCTGCTGGTGGAGGGCACCTTCCGCACCGGCACGCAACAGCATGCCTGCCTCGAGCCGCATGCGGCGGTCGCGCGTTTCGACGGCGATCGGCTCACCGTGCATGTCTCGACGCAAGCCGTGTTTCACCTGATGGAGCTGATCGCCAAGCGCTACAAGCTCGCCCACGACAAGGTGCGCGTGATTGCCGACCATGTCGGTGGCGGCTTTGGCTCGAAGGCTGCGCTTGGCGTGGAAACGACCACCGCGATCGAGCTGGCGCGCGAGGCCAAGGCGCCGGTGCGCGTCGCCTACGATCGGCACGAGGAGCTTTCGGTTACCGGCTATCGGCCGGCGGCGGAAATGAAGGTCGCGCTGCTGCCGTCCGACCAGGGCGAATTGAAAGCGCTTTCGTTCACCGCTTATGCCGATACAGGAGCTGCGACCAATTCAACCATCGCGGCACTTGCCCGCCTGATCTATCCCGCAGAAGGCAAGGAACTGGCCGATTTCGATGTCATCAGCAATTTGCCGGCTGGTGCCCCCTTCCGCGGCCCCGGCGGGCCGCCGATGGCGTTTGCGCTGGAGCAGGCGGTCGACGAAGCGGCGGTGCGCATGAACATCGACGCGATCGCGCTTCGCAAACGCTGGGATCCCGATCCTAACCGCCAGCGGCTCTACGATTGGGCTTCGAGCCTCGAGGTCTGGCGCAACCGCAAACCGGTCGCTGCGCAAAGCGGCCGTTATCGCCGCGGCGTCGGCGTCGCCACCGGCTACTGGCTATACTTGTGGCAGCCCGGCTCCAAGGTCGAGGTGGCCGTGAAGGGCGGACGCCTGATCGCCAGCACCGCGACGCAGGATATCGGCACCGGCACCCGCACCGTGATCGCCAATACGCTCGCACGCGAGTTTGGACTGGAGCCGCACGAAGTCGAAGTCCGGATCGGCGATTCCAAACTGCCGGAAGGGCCGGGCTCCGGCGGCAGCCGGGTGACGGCTTCGGTGATCCCGCCGATGCTGCTCGCCATCGAGCAGTTGAAAGCCGCGATCCAGCAAAGCGCAAAACGGCGACCCGTCCCCGGCTCCAATGCGCCGTGGCGCGAAATGCTCGCAGCCTCGCCCGACCTCGCCGCTTCCGGTGTGCGGCCGGAGGACTCCAGGCAGATGGCGCCGGGCATCCAGTCGCCGCTCAAGCAAGCCGGCTTCATGGGTTGGATCTTCGGCTGGATGATGCGGCGCTTCTCCAACCTTGCGATCGGCGCCGGTGTGCCGAGTTCGGTGCAGGTCGTCGAAGTCGAGGTCGATACCTGGCTCGGCCATGTCAGCGTCGTCAAGGTTCACACCGGCATTGCGGTCGGCAAGGTGGTGGCGCCCGCGCTGGCGCACAGCCAAGCTGCTGGCGCGGTCATCCAGGGCGTCGGCTACGCGCTCTATGAAACACGAGAGGTCGATTCCCGCACCGGCGATGTGCTCAGCGGCGGCATGGAAGATTATCGCATTCCCGGAATCGCCGACACGCCTGTCATCGAGGTGCATTTCGACCAGGGCGGATTCGATCACGTGCTCGGCGGCAGTGTCGGCATCGGCGAGGTCGCAACCGTGCCGACCTCGCCCGCGGTCGCCAACGCCATTCACCACGCGACCGGGGTTCGGCTGACCGAACTGCCGATCCGCCCCGACCGTCTCGTCGCCGCGCTCAAAGGGAGGGCCGCCGCATGACACCGACAGCCATGACCGCCACGCAAGCCGGCGAATTCCGCGCCGCCGGCACCGACCTCTCCGAGCGGCGCCGCAGCGGCGTCTCGACGGGGCCGTTGATCGATATTTCAGCCGCGCCCGACATGATCGGGATGCATTGGGGCGCCGACGGAAGTTTGCGCCTCGGTGCCTTCACCACCATTGCCGCCATCGCGGCCGATGCACGCGTCGCCGCGGCGTATCCGGGCATAGCCGCATCCGCGCAAGGATTGGCGACGCCGCAGGTCCGTCACTTCGCCACCCTCGGCGGCAATCTCGCGCAACGTTCGCGCTGCTGGTATTTTCGAAATCCGCACATCGCCTGTCTCAGGAAGGGCGGACCGGATTGTCCCGCGCGGTCCGGCAATCATCTCTACCACGTCGCGTTCGACCTCGGCCCCTGCGTGGCGCCGCATCCCTCGACGATGGCCGCGGCGCTGCTTGCCCATGATGCGAAAGTGATGACCGACCAACGGAGTTCGCTGACGATCGGCGACCTCCTCGGCGACGGCTCCAACGGTACCGCCGACAACGCACTGCAGCCGGGCGAGATGATCACGAGCGTCGAGCTCCCCTCATCGCTGCAAGGCGAGCGCGCGCTCTACAAGCGCGCCATCAGCCGCACCCATGCCGAATGGCCGCTGGTCGAAGTCTGCGCCCGCGCCGTGGTGAAGGACGGCGCATTCCAGTTCATCCGCCTGGCCGCCGGCGGCATCGCCCCGGTGCCGCTGCGGCTTGCGGCTGCGGAAGCCGTGTTGCAAGGCAACGCGGCCAGTGCAGCGAATATCGCTAGCGCCGCCGAGCAGGCGACGGCAGGCGCCAAGCCGTTGCCGATGACGGGCTACAAGCTCGATCTGCTGAAGGGCGTGGTGCGGGATTTGTTGGAGAAGATTGCAAGAGTGAGCGTGAAGATCTCGTAGCATGGATAGAGCGAAGTATTGCTTCGCTCTATCCATCCTACGCGTTGGGCAGTTCGCTCAACGCTAATGATGATGATCCTCGAACTCGTCTTCCTCGTTGACCTTGCTGTTGCCCTTGAACCAGCGCGACCAGGGCTTTTTGCTGCCGAGCGACCCCGTCGAATAGGGATCGCGTGACGCGTAAGGGTTACGCTGGGCGCGCGCGGCGACCTGCTCGCCCGATGCCGCGGCGGGCTGACAGATGGTGCGGCGCGAGGGACGGCGCATCAGGTCGACGTGAATGTGATCCTCGTGGTGGGAGTTGGAGCCCGGCGCCAGCACGGTGTTGAACTGCTGGCAGGCGGCCGCGTGCACATCTCGCAGAAAGCCCTGCTCTTCCGGCACGCCGCGCCAGCCGCCCTTGACCGTGATGCGCCTGCCGTCGGCGAGCGTGAAGGCTGCGATGTCGAGCGCGTTGCCGAACGCGTGCTCGGAAATATGGGCATGCGGATTGCCGTTCATGCCGCGGCAGGAATAGGCGGAGATCTGCTTGATCTCGACGACGCGCATGCCGAACCAGCGCATCGCCGCCGGCTGCACGGAATCGGTCAGCCAGCGGTCGAGCGCGGAGACGATCGGACACGCCAGCGTCGCCGCCGGCTTCATCGAGACCTGTCCGAAGGCGCTGACGGAATTGCCTTGCGCGGGACCGAGCCGCGGCGCAGCCGGCGATGGCGAATTGGACGGCGGCGGATACGGCGCAGAAGACGGCGCGGTGTAACGGTCACGCGGTGGATAGGATGGTGGCGCCGCATAACCGCCGCCGTGCGGCGTCGGCACGCCTTCGGGCGGCAGATCGATGTCCTCCTGTTGCGAGGCGACACCCGGCGCGGACAGCGAGATCGGGCCGTTCGACGGCGCGGCATAGTTCGGCTGGCGCGGCGCCGGATTCGGATAGTTTCCTGAATGGCTCCCAGGATAGTTTCCAGAATAGCTCCCAGAAGAGTTCCCAGAATAGCTTCCTTGGGGCGGAGCCGGCGCCGGGGCGCGCGCGATCGGCCAGCGCGGCTGATTGCCGACATTGGCGGGCGGCCGCAGGCTTTCGTCGGCAAAGCCGAAAGAGGCGGTGTTTTCGCCGAGCGCCGCCACTTTCAGCGGATATTCCGCGCCGCACACGCCGGGACCGGAGATCGGATCGATCCGGACCAGCTCCGGGCTCTCCTTGACCGCGCCGGACTTCAGACATGCGACTTCGGCCTCGGTACGCCACGGTTCGCGCTCGGCGGACTGAAAAAATCCGCGGCCACAACCCGCTAGCGAGACGAGGACGAAGGAGCCGACGAGATACAAACGAACTCCGCGCGTCATCCCGCGCACGTTCAACCAATTTATTTAAAGACTCTTCAACATGTTGATTTAACGATTTTTTTACCACGTTGCCGGGGCTGCCGACCGTGCAGATTCCGTGGATGGACAGCGGCGCTGACTTTTTGGGCCGGGAACGCTTTGCTAACCTTAAGTGTTAGGTGCGGGCAGACGTGAACCCAGGGAGCCTTCCCAATGGATTTCGTAAGTCCTCTCGTCAGCAGACTTGGCGTTGTAACCGCGTATGTTGCAATTGCTTTCGTCGGCGCGATTGTGCTTGGCGTGTTCTAGACTACCCGTCCAGACAATGGACCCGAACGCCCGGTGACCAAGTCACCGGGCGTTTTCGTGCACATAGCGTTTTCGAGCGAAGTGGATTCCGGTTCGCGTGAAGAAAACGCGTCAAAACAAAATAAGCCATTCATGAGCGCGGCTCGGACATCATCGCCAGGCTATCGGCTCGGCGCATGATGCGGCTCCAATTGTTACCGGAGCAGTAGAAGCGGAGAAGCGCGCAGGCCTCGACGCGAAGCGTATCGACCCCCTTCATCGACATCGTGCCGTAATACGTCTCGCCGCTGTCCTGGCTGTAGACGCCGCCGGTCCATTGCCTTTCCGTCTTCGGCTTCATGTTGATCAGAATCGCCTCACCCTCCTCGTTCGACGATGAATTGAGCACATAGCCGCACAGCGCGCCGCCGCATTTTCCGATCCGCACCCTTCCCTTGCCTTCCGTCTGCCAGTCGCCGATCGGCGAATCCGATGGCCCTTCCTCGGCCTGACGCGAGACGCGTTCAACCTGTGGCGCAGGCTGGACAGTTTCGGCCGGTTTCGCAGGCGGTGGCGGCGGCAACGGAATCGAGGCCTGCTGAGCCGGTGGGGGCGCAGGCGGCGGAGTTGGCGGAGACGGTGGCGGCGCGACGATTTCCGTCGTCGATGCGGCCGGGGTGTAGACGGCCGGCGGTGGCGCGGCGACGACGGTCTTGGGCGGGGCTGCTGGCGGCGCAGGTGGCGAAACCGTCTGTGGTGCAGGCTTCGCCGGCACGGCCCCATCGCGATCATCGTCATGTCGGTCGCGTTTGTGGCGCCAGTTGAGGCTTCTGGAGACCGACATCGAGGCACAGGACGTCGAACGGCAATGCCTGGAGGATTCGATGTGCACCCGATGGCTGCCGATCTTGAATGAAATCGCGCCGGCATGGGCGGAAGAACCAAACAGCATCAGCACGGCGAGAAAACAAAGCTGTTTCATCGAAGCCTCCCGCGGGTGATCGCGGAAAATTAGTCGCGGGGAACTTCGGCTGGATGTGATTTGAATCACCGAGCCGCTTCGGCGCTGCCTGGAGCGTTTTCAAGCGAAGCGGACACCGGTTCGCGTCAAGAAAACGCGTCAAAACAAGAATCTAGAGCCCGGTTCTGATTCAATCAGAACCGAAGAGGCTCTAGCGCTTCGTGATCTGCATCACAGAGCGCGTCCCCGCGCCCGCGTAGGGTCTGCCCACGTTCACCGCCACCACGCACAAGCCGCTCAGGAGGCTCTCATGAAGAAGCTGTACATCCTCGCCGCATTGTTGATCGCCACCACCTCGGCGCATGCGGGCGGCATTACCCTCCAGATCAACGGCGAGCGCATTCGTGTCGAATCGCCGCGCAACTGCAACGCCATTTCCTGCATCAAGATCACCGCGCCCGGCTATAACGGCACGCTCGGCAATATCGACCTCAAAGGGCTGGGCTCGAAGAGCAAGGACGACGATGAGGTGGTCGCGACCGCGCCGGCCAAACCCGCGACGTCAGCTCCTGCATCCGCCCAGGCCGCCGCGCCGCAGCCTGCAGCTCCCGCGGCACCAACTGCAACGCCTGCGCCCGCTCAAACCACCGTCGCGGCCGCAACGCCGGCGCAAACCGAAGCACCGCCCGCTCCGCCGCCGCCCGCCCCGGCCGCCGCCGCGCCCGCGCCTGCACCGCAACCGGCTGCGGCCGCAGCGCCCGCTGCCGACTCGCCGATCGGTGTCTGGGCGACGGAAGAGAACAAGGGCAACGTGCGCATCGAGCAATGCGGCGCCAATCTGTGCGGCTATTCCGTCAACACCGGCGAAAGGATCCTGATCAACATGAAGCCCCAGGGCAGCAAGTGGACCGGCCGGATTCATGATCCCGACAGCGGCCGCAACTACGACTCGACGATCGCGCTGAAGGGCGCCAGCTCACTGCGCGTCCAGGGTTGCGCCTTCGGCGGCATGTTCTGCGGCGGCCAGACCTGGAAGCGCGTGAGCTGAAGATTTGTCACCCGAGTTCTACCCGAGACCTATTCTCCCGAGACTTATTCTCCCCAGACTTATTCTCCCGAGACTTGGGCCCCGTGAGATTTCACGGGGCCTCTTTCATGCATCACGGCGTCGCGTCTAGCTTGCCGCCCGGAACCGAACCTCACCATTGTTCAGGAAACATGTCTTGGTGAAGAGGCTCAGATCCAGCGGATTGGGCAATCTGACATCTTCCAGATCGGGGCATGGTTTCTTCAACGGATCGTACGAGCGATCGATCTGCGAGATAAAGACGAAGATCAGCCCTCGATCGCGTGCGAACGACTGCAGCGCCCGAACCTGAACCATCAACTCCGGATTCTCACGCTTCTGGTCGAGCAGTTGCAGATAGTCCACGACCACCAGGGTGCCGCGAGGCGCGGCGGCCAGCCGCTCGATGATGTAATCTGAACTCATGTCGTCGGAGCTATCGAATTCAAACAGACCGGCGAAATCCTCCCGCGCCACGCCGATGGCGCGGAAACGATCCAGAATATCCTTTTCCGTATACTCCAGCGTGAAGAACACGCCTCGACTGCCGGACTTCATGGCTTGCACGGCGAGTTCGAGGCTCATCAGGGTTTTGCCCTGCCCCGGGCGCGCGCCCATCAGCACCAGGTCGCCAGGAGCCAGTCGCGCAAACAGTTTTTCAGCGGGCGCGGTTGCAGTCATTTTGGCCGCGAGCAAACTCCAGGCGCTGAAGCCTTCTCGCCTCGCAATGCGGTCGAGCGCCTCGTGCAGCGGGATGTTTTCGGCACGGGATAGAAGTTTGGCCTTACGCTTCAAGTGATAAAGGGGCGCAGATAGCTTCATCGAAAGAACCTCCTATTGCGAGCAATTTCACAACCCCTCCTTATGCTTTGCGTGCTCGAACAGTTGGTTCGATGATCGAAATGGCCCCGCATGAATGATGCTTTCCCGACGGAGGGAGGAGGCGTGGACCGCGCCAGAATCAGATTATAGCCAATCCCTGCTGAAGGGACATTGCCCACCTTGGGTGACGGTACGAAAAATAGTGGAAACGATTCGACCGGCAGCGATGTGGGAATCGCGCTCCCGCGACGAAACACTTTTCCCGCAACAACGAAAAAATCCCGAAACCGAAGCGCCATACGCGCCGTGCCCCGGACGCGGTGCACCACAAAGTGGTGCGCCGCAGAGCCAGGGCCATTACCTGCCGCGCGAGTGTGGGTCCCGGCTCTGCGATGCATCGCTGGCGCGCTGCTTCGCGCCCGGGACACGGGGCTAGCGAAATAGTCGAAGCAGGTTTTGAAGAAAGCCGACGCGCTCGGCCTTGTGCTCTCGCGACACCGGCTGCAACGCCATCCCTTCCACGCCGTTTGCCGCCGCCAACGCGATCGGCCCGACATGTTCCAGAAACGCGCGCTCATAGCCACGCGACAGCCGCGCGACGGCTGCGTCAAGCGGCAGCCAGTCGACCGTCTTGACGTCGGGCATGAGTTTGCGGGTCGGCGCATCGCCCGCCTCCATGCGCCAGTAATGCACCACCTTGGCGCCGCCGCGGGATTCATAGGCTAACGTGCCCAGAAATTCGTGCACGGCAACGTCGTGCCCGGTTTCTTCCATCACCTCGCGTTCGGCAGCAGCGCGCGGCGTCTCGCCGTCGTCGAGCTTGCCCTTCGGCAAGACCCATTCATTGCGCTTACGCAGGGCGCACCACGGCGATCAACGGCGGCTCCGTCTGCCGCAACACGATTCCTCCTGCCGCCATGACAGGCGCTCTCGCCATCTATCTCTTCCCGCGTCGTCGCAATGCGATCGCGAGCATATAGAGGCAATAGCCCGGAGAATCGAGATTAAACCTGCGGCTTTCGCAACAGTCGTTCGCCGGCGCGGATGCGCCCGCCCTCCGCGACGTTGTCGCAAAATTCGAAGTTCTCCGGCGCCAGCACGATGATGGTCGAGCCGTGCTCGAACCAGCCGAGCTCGTCGCCCTTGCGCACCTTCGCATCGCAGGGAAACACCGTCGGTCCCCTGCTCTGCGCATTGAGCGTACGATCCAGGAAATGCAGCCGGATGCTGGCGACCAGAATGGCCGCGACCGGCACCAGCGTCAGCGCCTCGCCGGACGGCAGGCGTGCCTGCAGTACCGCCCGCTCGTTCTTGCAGAACAGACGCTCGACCCGCTTCAGCGCAATCGGATTGACGTTCCAGACGTCGCCATGGATGAAGGTCACCTTCTCGATCCGGCAATCATACGGCGCATGAAAGCGGTGATACATGCTGGACGTCAGCCTGAGCGTCAGGAAGCGGCCGTTGCGATGGCTCTCCACCAGCGCGGGATCGCCGAGCAAATCCAGCAGCGAATACGGCGCGCCCTTGATCTGGAACAGCTCGGTATCGGCGATCTTGCCGAAGGCGCCGATGATGCCGTCGGAAGGACTGGCCACCAGGTGCGGATCGGGATCCGCCGGCCGCAGCCCCGGGCGCAGCTCGCGCGTAAAGCAATCGTGCAAGCTCTTGAATTCGGTCTTTCTCGCTTCCGACAAATCGAGATCGGAAAACAGCCGCCAGCAGCCAATCGAAGAATCGCGCACGAGCGGATTCTCGATCTTGCTGAACCAGCCCATGAAGCGCGTCAGCGCGGCGCGCGGGATGCGGTTGGTCAGGAGGAAGTTGAGGTCCTCCTGCTGGGTGAAGCGGGCGATCAGGCGCCGGACTGTCATCAATCTGTCAGCAGGATTGGCTAGCGCTTCAGGCATGGATTCGTCCCTTCCGATTCTTTCCCTGTCCGCCGCTGCGGTCGCTAGCGCCGCGGCAGTGTTCCCCAAATTGCAGGCACGGCTGGCGCTGTCGCGCGCAAAACACCGCTCGCTGACCGGGCATTCCAAAATGTCCAAGATGGTCGCGCGGCTGGTGCCGCATTACGAATTCGACATCGACGATTTCTTCGCTTCCGACGGCGCGCCCAGCGATGTCGCCATGCAGCGGCAGGACGCCTTCTTCCGGCTCGCCTGCCTCTACGAGGAGCGCTACGCCAAGGGCCGGCAGATGACGGCCGAGGCTGCGGCGCACATCTCCGATCTGCAGTTTACGGAAACCTATCGCGTGCCGTTCCAGTACAGCCGGCTGGTGCGCGAAAATCTCGGCACCGGCGCCTTCATGCAGTCTTCCGCCGGCGTCACCGTTACCGATGTCGACGGCAACATCTTCTACGACCTGACCGGCTCCTACGGCGTCAACATTTTCGGCAACGATTTTTACAAGGAGTGCATCACGGAAGCCGAAAAGCGCGCCCGCGCGCTGGGCCCCGTGCTCGGCCCCTATCACCCCGTCATCACCGACAACGTCCGCCGGCTGTGTGAGATTTCCGGCCTCGACGAAGTCTCGTTCCACATGTCCGGCACCGAAGCCGTCATGCAGGCGGTGCGGCTGGCGCGCTATCACACCAAGCGCACGCATCTCGTTCGTTTCGCCGGCGCCTATCACGGCTGGTGGGGCGACGTGCAGCCCGGCGTCGGCAATCCGGTTTCGCCGCACGAGACGTATACGCTCGCCGATATGTCGGAGCGCACGCTGCATGTGCTGCGCACGCGCAGGGACATTGCCTGTGTGCTGGTCAATCCCTTGCAGGCGTTGCATCCGAACGCCAACGCGCCCGGCGATTCCGCCCTCGTCGACAGTTCGCGAAAAGGCGCGTTCGATCGCGCGGCCTACACCGACTGGCTGAAGAAATTGCGCGAGGTCTGCACCGAGCGCGGCATCGTGCTGATCTTCGACGAGGTCTTCGTCGGCTTCCGCCTCGCCGCCGGCGGTGCGCAGGAATATTTCGGCGTCCGCGCCGACATGGTCACCTACGGCAAGAGCCTCGCCGGCGGCTTGCCGGTCGGCGTGGTCTGCGGCGCTAAGGAGTTGATGCGACGCTTCCGCGACGATCGCCCCGCCGACGTCTGCTTTGCCCGCGGCACCTTCAATTCGCATCCCTACGTGATGACGGCTATGGACGAGTTCCTGTCGAGGCTCGCCAGCCCGAACTTCAATGCCGTCTACCAGGGGCTCGACGAGACCTGGAACGGCCGCGCCAAAGCGTTGAACGAGCGGCTGGCCGCGCAGGATCTGCCGGTCCGCGTCAGCAACATCTCCTCGATCTGGACGGTGCAATATACCGAGCCGTCGCGCTACAACTGGATGCTGCAATACTACCTGCGCGCCGAAGGGCTGGCGCTGAGCTGGGTCGGCACCGGCCGGCTGATCTTCAGCCTCAACTACACGGATGCGGATTTCGCTGAGGTGGTCGACCGGTTTGTCGCGGCCAGCGAGAAGATGAAGCGCGACGGCTGGTGGTGGCATGACGGCTCGCTGACCAACAAGAATATCAAGCGGCGGATTCTGCGGGAGATGCTTGCCAAGCGGTTTGGGCGCTGAGGCGAACATCTTTCTTCGGCGCACGACTCCCGCCTTTCCGTATTGCGACATCGTCATTCCGGGATGGTCCGAAGGACCAGACCCGGAATCTCGAGATTCTCAGGTGCGCAAGTGCGCACCATAGTTCGATGCTTCGCATCGCCCCGGAATGACGGGATGGGAAGACGTTCATGCCCGGGACAAGCCCGGGCATGACGCTTTCAGTAGCGGCAACGCTCACGCGTGCTTGACGTGCTTCTCCAGACCCGGATCGATCAGCTCGCCCTTCATGAGGGCCAGCGGCGCCTTGTAGTACAGCTTCAGGTCGCTGAAGGGGTCGGTGAGAATCTTGGTCATCCAGACCAAACCGGTCTCGACGTCGCGGATGAAGAACAGGTGCACGGTGCGGAACAACAGCCCGCCGATGCCGACCGCAAGCCAGATCTTGGCGACCTGCCGCATGAAGTCCGCCGACGACGTCCAGGGCGTGAACAGGCCGAACAAGGTCGGGTCGAGATACAAGACCAGCGGCGACAGCGCCCAGATCGTCATCAGCACGACCTTGCGCTGCAGATTGTAGCCAACCTTGATCTCTTCCTTGTGTTCGTGGGTCGCCTGGTTGACGTGGTCATAGCCGCGCGGTTCGAAGAAGAAGTGACCGGCCTGCCGCGTCGTCATCGAGACCAGCCAGCCGACCAGCGCCGACACGACGGGATCGACGAACAGCATCGCATAAGCGAACAGGAAGCTCGCCGCGCTGACGAAGTGCAGCGACTGGTTGATGCGGCTGTGGTGATAGTAGCGATGGTCGTCCCAGCGCTGGGTACGCAGTTCCTGCAGAAAGTTCTTGATCATGTTCTCCCCCAAATTCCGATGGGATCGGGTCTACTGAGATTCGATGTCCGGCATGTGACATCATGATAATGACATGTGACAGTTCGCGGTGGCGCGATGGCGCAACGGCGATCAGGGCGCGTCAGGCAGCCGCGGCGACGTCGACTTTCCGAAACCGCACCAGCGAGAAATGGCCGAGCGGCGGCACCAGGCGGCGCTCCGCCAGCTCCATGCCGCGCGCGCCCGCCAGCCATTGCGCATAGCGCGACCAGGCGAATTCGGCGGTGCGGAAGCCGAGCGGACGCACCACCGGCTGCAGTCGCCGCTCGATGAAGCGGCGCATGCCGGCATCGGCGCTGACGCGGGTGAGGATGATGAGTTCGCCGCCCGGCCGCAGCACGCGGGCGAATTCGTCCAGCGCCTTTTCGGGGTTCGGCACCGCGGTGACGACATACTGCGCCATCACCACGTCGAAGCAATCGTCGGGGAATTCGAGATTTTCGGCATCCATCACCGCGAGGCCTTCGACGTTCTTGAGGCCGAGTTCATCGACGCGCTTCTTCGCCTTCTGCAGCATCGCTTCCGAAATGTCGGTGCCGAAGATGCGCAGGTGCGGCGCATATAGCGGCAGCGAAATGCCGGTGCCGACGCCGACCTCGAGCACCCGGCCACCGATCTTGTTGGTGGCGGCAATCGCCGCCCTGCGACCCTTGCTGAATACGCCGCCGAATACGAGGTCATAGACCGGCGCCCAGCGATCGTAGGCCTGCTCGACCGTTTCGCGGTCGAAATCGAGCGGCCTCGTGCCGTCAAGCTTGATGATGTCTGCCATGGTTGGTTTGCCTTTCGTCTCACGCATATGACTTGTGTTGATGATCGAACTTTTCGGGTCAGCCCTGCACGGCGCCCCTCACAGGCGCCCGGCGCACCGGCCGCAACACGCGACTCGGCTGCAGCGCGGTCAGATTGCCGAGGAACTGCCGCGCGCTGTTTTCCCAGGAGCGCGCCAGCGCAAAGTTCCGACAGGCCTCGCGCGACATCGTCAGCGCGCGCAGGCACGCGCTGCGAAGGTCGGTGTCGATTGCGCCGATCGGATGATCGGCAATAACGTCCTTCGGGCCGGTGACCGGGAATGCCGCGACCGGCGTGCCGCACGCCAAGGCCTCGAGCTGCACGACGCCGAACGTGTCGGTAAGGCTCGGAAACACGAAGACGTCGGCGGCGGCGAGATGCGCGGTCAACTCCGCGCCCTTCTTCTCGCCGAGGAAAATTGCGTCAGGGTATTTTTGCGCGAGCTGCGCCTTCTGCGGTCCGTCGCCGACGACCACTTTCGATCCCGACAGGTCGAGTGACAGGAACGCATCGAGGTTCTTTTCCACCGCGACGCGGCCCATCGTCATGAAGATCGGCCGCGGCAGATCGAGCGCCGCTGGATTGTGCGGGTTGAACAATTCGGTGTCGACGCCGCGCGTCCAGAAGCCGAGTTTCCGAAAGCCCCGCGCGGAAAGTTCCTGCCGCAGCGAGTCGGTGGCGACCATGACCGTGGAAGACGCGGCATGAAAGTGCCTCAGCACTGCATAGCCGACGGCAGCCGGGAGTCCGGTGCGGACGGCGATATATTCGGGAAAGCGCGTCGTATAGGACGTGGTGAACGAAAGCTTGCGGCGGCGGCAATAGGCGCGCACCATCCAGCCGATCGGCCCCTCGGTTGCGATGTGGATGGCGTCGGGCGCCGCCTCTTCGATCCGTCGCGCGATCTCGCGCCGGTTCGGCAGTGCGACTCGCAAGCCAGGATAGGTCGGAACGCCGAGGGAAGGAAATCCGTCCGGGGTCAGGAAGCTGATATCGGCGTCGAGCGCAGAGGCGCTGCGCGCCAGCGACGTCAGCGTGCGGACGACACCGTTCACCTGCGGATGCCATGCATCGGTCGCAATCAATATCTTCATGTCCGGACCCGAGATTAATGATTCTCAAATCCGACGTTCAGCCATGGATATTTCAAGCGTATGACGTCATCGATATGTAAGGATGTTTTTAAGTCCCCTCCACGCATTTTCGTGTAACGTGACAGCGAGATGACAGACAACAACGACAATCCTGCGCGATCCCGCCGCCGGCGGAAGCGGAAGAGCTATGCGCTTCTGATCCTTGCCGCCGGCCTGCTCGCGTTCGGCGTCGCCGCGGGCACGCTGTATTACGTGCTGCGGCCGACGACGCTGCGGATTGCAGTCGGCCCGGCCGGCAGCGATGACCAGAAGCTGGTCCAGTTGATGGCACAGACATTTGCGCGCGAGGGCAGTTCGGTACGGCTGGCGCCGATCACGACGGAAGGGGCGGTGGAAAGCATAGCCCTGTTCACGGACGGCAAGGCCGATCTTGCGGTGGCGCGCGGCGACCTGAACCTGCCGACCAACGCCGAGTCGGTTGCCATCCTGCGCAAGAACGTCGTCGTGCTGTGGGCGCCTTCCGGCCTTCCTGCCAAGGGCTCGAAGAAGCAACCCACGCCCAAGATCAAGAGTCTCGATGAACTGGCCGGCCACCGCGTCGGCGTGATCGGGCGCACGCAGGCCAATGTCGCGCTGTTGCGCGGGATCCTGAAAGAGTCCGGCATCAATCCCGACAAGGTCACGATCAGCCAGTTCGCCACCAATCAGATCGGCGAAATGGCGAAAGATCAGTCGGTCGATGCCTTCATGGCGGTCGGCCCGCTCAAGAGCAAGATCACCGTGGACGCGATCGCTGCAACCGCGACTGCCCGCGGTGAGCCGAAATTCCTGCCGATCGAGGTTTCCGATGCGATCGCCAAGAAAAATCCGATCTACGAATCCGAGGAAATTCCTGCCAGCATCTTCGGCGCTTCACCGCAGCGGCCGGAAGACAAGGTCGATACGGTGGCCGTCAACCACCTGATCATCGCACCGAAGTCATTGTCGGATACGGCGGTCGCCGCCTTCGCCCGCCAGCTCTTCACCAACCGCCAGCAGCTCGCGCGTGAATTGCCGACCGCCTCGCAGATCGAGAAGCCCGATACCGAAAAGGACGCAGCGCTGCCGGCGCATGCAGGCGCAGCCGCCTATATCGACGGCAACGAGCGAACGTTCCTCGAAAAATACACCGACTACATCTGGTTCGCGATCCTGATCCTGTCGGGCCTGGGTTCTGCCGGCGCATGGTTCAGGCATTACTGGAACAGCGACGAGCGCGAAGTGTATGTCGGCCATCGCGATGAACTGCTCGACCTGATTTCCAGGGTACGCAAGGCAGAAACGGCGGAAGAGCTGGCGGAGATGCAGAACACAGCCGACGGCATATTGCGTCACGCGCTGGATTGCTATGACGACGGCGCCGTCGAGGACGGCGACCTGTCGGTGATCGGTTTAGCGCTCGAGCAATTCCATCACGCAGTCGCCGACCGCCGCGTCGTGCTCAACGCCGGCGAGGCCGGCATGCCGCGAATGCGAGCCGGCCAGGCTTGATTGGTTAGGTGGCCTTCTCCCCCTTCGATTAGATTTGCCGGCGCCGGACGTAATGCAGCCGACGACCTAACATTTGTCAGGTCCGCCTTCTGTTCCCCGTGCCACCGTCACGGAAAATTAAGACACGCAGGAGGACAATGAAGGATTATCAGACCCATTTGGAGAAGCTCGCGTAAAGACGCCGCCGATGTGCGCTCGTCCAGGACTTGGCTACCGACAAAGCGAAGCGCGAAATGTTCGACCGGCTTGCGCGGCATCTGGATCAACTAGCCGACGAGGTTGAGCGGGCCATGAATGCTCGAAAGACCGGCTAAAGGTAGTGGTGCGAGTATGCGGGCAAAGACGCTACTCGTTCTACTGGTTGTCACGGCGCTAGGGGCTTACATTGTAGGCCGCCACAGCAGTCCCGTGAACGACGCGGCAGGCGCGCAGCCGCAGCCTCCCGTGGCCAAGCCCGTTGCCTTAGCGGGCCCTGTATCGCCTCCTTTGCCACGACCGAGACCCCAAGCGCCCCTAACAATCCGTTCCACACCATCAAGGCCCTAGCCAGGCAAAGCCAGGCGCCGCTTATTGATCAGCATCACGCGCATGTACGTGATGATGTGCTCCTCGTCATACTCAGTGAGGGCTGGTCCAGCGAGCGCCTGAACCTACGTGTCGCTGAGAACCATTCGGATGCCTGAAGAAGGCATCAAGGCTCACAGGTTCGCCGCTGTCTTGCCAAAGCAGCTTTTGACCGAGGCTAGCCGCCACCGCGATGCGGTGGTGCCCGCCGACCAACGTGCCGTCATGCGTTGCCTTGGCGATGATCTCACCGGTCTCGTTCACGATGTTTCTCATAGTCGAATAGCCCTGTCAGGATCGACTTCTGCATCCAGCGATCAACTCGCGGCTTTCATGTCTGTTCCTATGCCCGCAATGGTGCGCAGCCGGTCCAGCCTTGTGCCGAGCGGCCGCGCATTGCAAAGCACGTCATGCGCCCATGGCAGAGGACTATAACCTCGTCCATCACCAATTCCCGACCAATCCAACTCGCAGCGCTTATTGATCCGGTTGAAGTCATCGCCGCGGAAGCTGATCGCCTCCTATTGGGACGATCTGAGCATGAGGGCGAGAGCACCCAACTCGCCTTGGCCTCAGCGGGTGAGGGCACTACCGGAACAGGGACGAGCGCGAGCTCTATGTCGGGCATCGCGACGAGCTCTCGATCTGATCTCGAAGGTCCGCCAGGCCGAGACGGCGGAAGAGCTGGCTGAGATGCAGCGTACGGCCGACCGCTTGTTGCGCGAGCCGCTCGATTGCTACGACGACGGCGCCATCGAGGAAGGCGACCTCTCGGTGATCCGGCTCGCGCTCGAACAATTCCATCATGCCGTCGCCGACCGCCGGGCCGTGATCGGCACCGGCTCAACCGACATCCCGCCGATGCAGGCCCGTCAGACCTGATTGATCCGGCTGCTTTCTCCAAATTTTCACGGCGGCGCCCGCCCGGCGCAATGCCGGCCGGGTCCGGGCACATGGAGCATGGACTATCCCGGCGGATTGAAGGGCCTCACGCAGGTCACAGTCTCAAGCTTTTGAGCAAGCCGTTCCAAGCCTTGCTTTGGTTGCTGACATCACCCCTCAGCTTCGCTTGCTCAAGCGTAACGAGATCACCGCAGCACTCGCAGGCAAATGGCGTTTCGTCGCGAAGCCATGGCATCACTTTCTTGTATCCATGCCCGGAACCGGCACGGGGAGGATTGACGTCAGCATCGTCGTAAATCGCCATGATCAAACTCCTGGGACTACTGAACCGCATGTCCGAGAGAAGTGGCGCCCTGCCCAGTCACAGAACCGCTTCAGCCCGTACCTATAGCTCTGGATCGCCAAAAAGGGCGCAGTAAGGGCAGTACCGGTCAGCGGCTTTGCCGAGTTGGCGTCCAAACTCTTTCCGAAGAGCTTCACCCTCCCACGTCGTGCCATCGCTCTTGACGAGCTTTCTGGCACGCGCAAGGGCATGGCTCTCCGCCGCGTCGTCACCGATGCGGATCGTCAGATCCAAGTGAAAAGGGCAGACTGCTATGGCATGGGTCGTTTCCAGCGCGTAGTGCACGGCTGAACCCAGATCATCCGCGTGGTTGGTTACGGACATGTGAGCCTCCTGCTCGGACAAGGCGGGCTCGGAGTGCCTAGGAGCCCGAGCCCATAGCCTCAACAGCCGGCGGGTTGTTCGGCTACAGCGCTTGTTTAGCGCGGTAGGCAAACGCGTCCTTGATGTAGCGCAAAGGAACTTGGCTCTTGGCGAGCTGCAACCATACGGTATTTCGGCAGGACACTCTGTCCGGGCGAGTGCGGTCTCGCCGGCAGCGCCTGGGCGCGCCGTGCTACTTCTTTGAGTGGCATTGCCTCCCGCCGCACCACCAGCTTCCGTCAACGAAACCTTAACGAAACAATTCCCTAACGCCACGAAACCATTTTGGCGATTTCGTGCAAATGTCCTGAAACGGTTCATCTGTAGAGGTGTCCCCAACGACGCGCCGAACTGGTGCGACAAACAGGGGGACGACCATGTCCAATTCATCGATACTGAGCCGCTTCGCGGCCGCCGCCTTTGGCGCGCTGGCGATTGGCGCCACCGCATTTTCCGCACCCGCCACTGCGGCCCCGCTGCCGCTGTTTCCGTTTTTCCTGCCGCAGATCGAAGCGGCTCCGCCGCCGGTTGCCGCTGCGCCTGAGGAAGAAGAACGCTTCGAGCTGCCGGCCCGCCTGCGCCGCCAGGTCGTGAACTACTACACCCGCGAGGCGCCGGGCACGATCATCATCGATACCCCGAACACCTATCTCTACCTCGTGCTCGGCAACGGCCAGGCGCTGCGCTACGGCATCGGCATCGGCCGCGACGGCTTCACCTGGTCCGGCACCCAGACGATCACCCGCAAGGCCGAATGGCCGGCCTGGACCCCGCCCCCGCAAATGATCGCCCGCCAGCCCTATTTGCCGCGCCACATGACCGGCGGCCCGGGTAATCCGCTCGGCGCCCGCGCGATGTATCTCGGCGGCACCATCTATCGCATCCACGGCACCAACGCGCCGGAGACGATCGGCACCCGTGTTTCCTCAGGTTGCCTCCGCCTCACCAACGAAGACGTCATTGATCTGTATTCCCGGGTCAGCGTCGGAACCAAGGTGATCGTGCTGCCGATGACGGATCGCCGCGCCGATCTCGGCCGGACCATCCGCTGAGGCATTAGCTTTTCTTAATGCGAGGCCCTGGCGTTCGCCGGGGTCGTTTTGCGTTGACCTAGGGTCGCGGCAATGTGCAGTGGCGTCCCCCTCGCCACCCCTGTAAAACGTTGTGGGGCGATTCATTGGGGTCCGGGGGCACGATGCGTCTGCCGATGCGGGTCAAGACCATTGCGATCGCGCTTGCGGTCCTCGTCATGTCGTTTGTGGTCAGCCTGAAGGTGATGGACTTCGTCACGCCTCGCGCCACGAACAGCGCGCCGGCGCTCGCCGAATTGCCGCCGCTGCCGCCGGCCGCGCGCGCATCCACGGTGATGGCGCCGATTGCGGTTGCGCTGTCGGCGATCCGCGATGCCACCGATCGCGGCGCGCCGCGCAATTTCGCCGGCAAGGCCGACAATCCGATTTCGCAGATCCTGCAGAACGCCGACATCGGCTGGACTGCCTCGCGCGGGCCGATCGTAGCTACCGGCGCGCAGGACGTGCTGTCGCTGGCAACGCCGTTGACGGGCACACTGAACGTAACCGGCTCGCTGTCGGGCAAGGCGACGGGTGCGGTCGGCGAAGCGCTCGGAAGCCTGCTCGGCGGCAACGTCGCCAAGCAGATCGGCAGCGTGAACATCAAGAACCTCAACGCCAGCGCCGAGATCAAGGGCAACGTCGTCATATCAGCGCGACCACAGATCGCGGCGAACTGGCGCATCGAGCCTAATCTCGCAGCGCAGGTCAATCTCGGCGACACCAGCCTCAGCGTGGCCGGCGCGCGCGTCAACGTGCCCGCGCAGGTGAAGCCGTTGATCGACCAGAACGTCGCCGAGCAAATCGCGCTGGTGCAGGCGCGCATGCGCAACGATCCGACCTTCGAACGGAACGCGCGGGTGCAGTGGGCCAAGGCCTGCCGCTCGATTCCGCTGCAGGGCACGACAGCCGGTTCGACGATGCCGGCGCTGTGGCTGGAATTGCGCCCCACCCGGGCGGTCGCCGCGCAGCCGCGAGTCGATGTTTCGAACCTGACGCTGACGCTCGGCATCGAGGCGGAAACCAGGATCACACCGAGCGAAACCAAGCCGTCCTGCCCGTTCCCCGCTACGATCGCCATGGTGCCACCGATGCCGGGACGGGTCGCGATCGGCGTGCCCATCGACATGCCGTTCACCGAGATCAACAAGATCGTGGAGGCGCAGTTCGCCGGGAAGACTTTTCCTGAAGATGGTTCGGGCGCGGTCGACGTCACCGTCAAGCGCGCCACCGTGGCCGCTTCCGGCAACCGCCTGCTGATCTCACTTCTGGTCAGCGCCAGGGAAAAGAAGAGCTTCTTGGGCCTCGGCGGCGAGGCCAATGTGCATATCTGGGGCAAGCCGGTGCTCGATCAGGGCGAGCAGACGCTGCGGCTGACCGACATCGAACTCGCCGTCGAGTCGGAGGCTGCCTTCGGGCTGTTGGGCGCCGCGGCGCGCGCAGCCGTCCCGCATCTGCAGAAGACGCTGGCGGACAAGGCTGTCATCGACCTCAAGCCGTTCGCCGGCAACGCGCAGAAGAAGATTGCAGCAGCGATCGCCGATCTTCAGAAGAACGAGGACGGCCTGCGGGTCTCGGCCGAGATCAGCAAGCTGCGGCTCGCCGACATCGCCTTCGATTCCAAAACGCTGCGCGTGATCGCAGAAGCGGAAGGCGCGATCAACGTCTACGTCAGCGCGCTGCCGGCGCTGTGATATCTCGTTAAACCCTCATGGTGAGGAGGCGCGTTAGCGCCGTCTCGAACCACGAGGCCCCGCTGGTGCCATTCATCCTTCGAGACGCGCGCGCTGCGCGCTCCTCAGGATGAGGTCTGACACAGGTATGGTGGGCACGGCGCGTGCGCGCCTTTGCCCACCCTACGAAACTGCCGACTACGAACCCTCGAACTTGAATGAGACTTTCAGCTTGGCGCGGTAGGCTTCCACCTTGCCTTGTGCATCAAGCTGCAAGTCAAGCTGGACCACTTCGGCAACACGAAGATCCCGCAGGGTTTCTCCGGCGCGGCTGACCGCGCCAGCGGCGGCCTTCTCCCAGGATTCGCTGCTGGTGCCGATCAGCTCGATGACCTTGTAGACGCTGTCCGCCATGTCGTCCTCCCGTTGACGCAGGATCATGCAAGACAGGAGGCAGATGCTCCTGCCGCGATACAACCTATCATCGAGAAATACGCACAGATAGGATGCGCTGCACCATTGCGCGAACGGGCATTTTCAAAATCAAATGGCCGAACGGCGTGATGCCGTCCGGCCATTTTGAGGGAGCCTGGTGTTTAAGACCGCGGCCTCATTCTGTCGAGTACTTGAACTCCGGCATCGCCTTGAGCTGATCCTTCGTCGCGCTGAACACGGCGTGATCCGGATACCACGGATTCTTCTTCGGCGCGGCAGGCGCCGTCGCAGCACCCGTCGTGCCCGTGCCTCCGCCTGCGCCTGTCCGTGCGCCACCTGAAGCGGGCGCGCCCGCGGTGCCGGTGTAGGCAACCGGCTCATCAACGAACTTCACCTTGTCGATGGGCACCGCAACCAGATGCTCGCCGACGCCGAGGAAGCCGCCGACACCGATCACGGCTGCTTTGATATCGCCGCTCTTGTCGGTCAGGAGATCATTGATCGAGCCGAGGCTTTCGTTGCTATCGTTGTACACGTTCAGGCCGACCAGCTTCGAAGCCCGCCACGTACCCTTGAACGACGAGGTATCGGTTGCAGCCGCAGGCGCTGCGGTCTTGGCGCTGTCAGTCGTTGCCGAAGGACTTTGCTGCGCAAACGCTACACTCGCCAGCAACGCGGACGCCGCGAGGCCGGCAACGGCAGTTTTCGTTAACATATCCGTTCTCCTCAGTTCAGAAACGCTCTGAGGAAAACCCGGCACTTCAACAAGTGTTCCACGCGTTTTCGCATGAAACAGGCCGTGCGACACGGCATCACAAGGCGCCCCAGTAGGGCGGCATGCGGTAGTAGCGATGCAGCTCGGCTTCCTTTGCGCGATCGCCCCAGTCGAAATCCTTGTCCGCACGGAATGACGGCGCGCGCCTCAACTCTTCATCGTCGATGTCGAGTTCATAGGCTTCGAACTTCGTGTTGTAGCGAAGCCGTCCCCAGGGCAACGGCAGCAGATTGGCTCCGATGCCCAAAAACCCGCCGAAACTCAGGATTGCATAAGATACTTTACCAGTGACCTTGTCGATCATCAGCCGTTCGATGTGGCCGATCATGTCGCCGTTCGGCCGGCGCACCGCGGTCCCCTCGACGCGGTCGCTCGCGATCAACTGATGCGGCTTGGCCATGACATCGCTTGCCATTGGACCCTCCACACGTGGATGAAGGAATCAACGTGGCAGCGCCCGGCTGGTTCCGCCCTGTGGCAACCAGCCTGCCCTATTCGGAATTTACGAAATGCGCCGACGTGGCCGCTCCGCCGCACGCGATATGGCGGCGGCGCCGGCAATGATGCTGCAGCGTCGAAGCCCGTGCGTGTCAGGCCGCGAGCGCGTCGGGGTCGGCTTCCTCGTAGATTGCGATCGCCTCGAAGCGATAGTCGCAGGCGCGGCAGAACCAGAGGAAGGATGTGCGGCCCGGACTGCTCTCCACCCAATCCGGTCTCGGGATCGGCTTGCCGCACTGGGCGCAAGGATTTCCGCGAGGCAGATAGCTGGAGTCGAGTCGAGACATGGCGCATCTCCCTGGACTTCGGACGTCCAAATGACGTCTCGCTTTTTAGAATGTCATTGAATGAGACAGGTTTGCTGTCGGAATGAATTGGTTTGTCGCGGCGTCTTCTTTACACCTTGACTGCGTCTTTTGCACGACATTCCTTGCGCGTCCGCATGACGCAGATTCGCGTCGACAGGTGCGATGCATCGCACGCGCAACGTATGCGTCACGCTGGACGTGTTCGTTAAGGCGTGCATCGGCCGCAGACATCTCGCCGCGATGTCGTCCGTTTTCTGCCACATCTTGGCCCGTCGGTGGAACTAATCGAAAGCGCCACTCTCTCACGTGCCCACCCGCCAAGATCATTTTTATGAAAAGTTTTCCGAAATTCGCCTGGCTCGCCGCCGCGGCCGTGCTGCTGCTTTCGCCCGACGCAATGGCGCAGAGCCGCGCGCAATATCAAAGCATGGTCGCCGCCCACGCCGCCGCCAACAACGTGCCGGAAGCGCTGGTGCACCGGGTGATCGTGCGCGAGAGCAAGTATCATGCGAACCTGGTCGGGCGCGGCGGCACCATCGGGTTGATGCAGATCAAGCTGCCGACTGCGCGCGGCCTCGGCTACACTGGCGACGCCGCGGGCCTGCGCGATCCCGACACCAATCTCGCCTGGGGCATCAAATATCTCGCCGGCGCCTATCGCGCCGCCGGCGGCGATCACGGCCGCGCCGTCCGCTATTATGCGAGCGGCTATTATTACGCCGCCAAGCGCCAGCGGCAGGAAAAGCCGCTGCAGATCGCGCCCGTGCTGGCGAGCGGTGCGACGCCGAAAATCGTCGCCGCGCCGGTCGGAACGCCGGCTGACGCGAACGCGCTGCAGGCGGCAAAATAGCTAAATCCAAATAGCTAAATCCCGTGTCCCGGGCGCGGTGCAGCGCTGTCCCGGCGATGCGAAGCATCGTCCGGTGCGCTGCTCCGCAGAACCGGGACCCAATGCCAACCGTGGACCCCGGCTCAGCAGCGCACCGCTAAAGGGCGCTGCGCTGCGTCCGGGGCACGGCAGCATTGCAAGTTCCTGCAAAGCCGCGTTGACACCTCCGCCCAACCGCCTACATTAGCCCTGTTCCGAGGGGTGCTCCGACGAGGAGCTGAGATACCGCAAGCTTGGGCAGTTCAGCCTGGGACCGCGGTGACCCTTTGAACCTGATCCGGGTCATGCCGGCGAAGGGACAGGGATGTACCAGAAGTCAGATCCGCGGGGGGATTCCCCCGTTTCCATCATCGGCGCGGGCATTGCCGGCGCTTGGCAGGCGCTATTGTTCGCACAGGCCGGCCACGCCGTCACTCTGTACGAGCGCAGTGACGCCGATATGACGCTCTCCACCAGCCACTGGGCCGGCGGCATGCTGGCGCCCTATTGCGAGGCCGAGACGTCCGAGCCCGTGATCGGCCGGCTCGGATTCCGCTCGCTCGATTTGTGGCGCGAGCTCTTTCCCAACACCCCGTTCAACGGATCGCTGGTGGTGGCGCATCCGCGCGACCGCGCCGATTTCGAGCGTTTTGCCAAACTCACCACCGGCCATGCCAGGCTCGATGCAAGCGGCGTCGGCCACCTAGAACCCTCGCTGGACGGCCGTTTTCGCGACGGCCTGTTCTATGCCGAGGAGGGCCATGTCGAGCCGCGCAAAGTGCTGCCCGAGCTACATGCGCGAATCGAAGCCGCCGGCGGCACGATCAAGTTCGATTGCGATATCAATGCGGAAGATCTCGACGGCATCGTGATCGACTGCCGCGGGCTCTCCGCGCGCGACGAGCAGCCGGAATTGCGCGGCGTCAAGGGCGAGATGATCATCATCGAGACGAGCGAAGTCGAGCTGTCGCGCCCGGTGCGGCTGATCCATCCGCGCTGGCCGCTCTACGTGATCCCGCGCGGCGACAGCAAATTCATGCTGGGCGCGACCTCGATCGAGGCCGAGGACACCGGCGTCAGCGTGCGCTCGGCGCTGGAGCTGCTCGGCGCCGCCTATGCCGTGCATCCGGCCTTTGCCGAAGCGCGCATCGTCGAATTCGGCTCGGGCTTGCGTCCCGCCTTCCCCGACAACCTGCCGCGGATCACGGTTCGCAAGAACAAGATCGCAGTCAACGGCCTTTACCGCCACGGTTTTCTTGTGGCGCCGGCGCTGGCCGAGCTGACGCTCGCCTACGTACAGCGCGGCCAGATCGACAATGAGGTGATGCGATGCGTGTGACCATCAACGGCGAACAGCGCGAGATCGCTTCGGAGCGCGTCGACGCGCTGCTCTCCGAGCTCGAATACGAGGGCACGCATTTCGCGATCGCCGTGAATTACGACGTGCTGCCGAAAAGCCGCTGGGCGGAGACCGCACTGAAAGCCGGCGACGAGATCGAGATCATCACCCCACGGCAGGGAGGGTGATGATGAACGCACGCACTCTCCACCCGTCGTCCCCTGCGAAGCGTGCCTCGCACTCAACTGTCATCGCCCGGCTTGACCGGGCGACCCAGTACGCCGCGGCTTCTTGGTTCGATCGCAGATTTCCCGGCGTACTGGATCCCCGCCTTCGCGGGGATGACAGGATCATTTGAGGAAACACCGTGACCATGCTGAACTTCTACGGCAAAACCTTCTCCTCCCGCCTGCTGATCGGCACGGCGCTCTATCCCTCGCCGGCGATCATGCAGGAGGCGATCCGCGCCTCCGGCGCCAACATCGTCACGGTGTCGCTGCGGCGCGAGGCCGCCGGCGGCAAGACGGGCGATGCGTTCTGGTCGCTGATCCGCGAGCTCGATGTTACCGTGCTGCCGAACACCGCCGGCTGCCGCAGCGTGCGCGAGGCGGTGACCACCGCAAAGCTCGCGCGCGAATTGTTCGGCACGCCCTGGATCAAGCTCGAAGTGATCGCCGACAACGACACGCTGCAGCCCGACGTGGTCGGCCTCGTCGAAGCCGCCGGAATCCTGATCAAGGACGGCTTTGAGGTGTTCCCCTATTGCACCGAGGATCTTTCGGTGGCGATGCGGCTGGTCGAAACGGGGTGCAAGGTCGTGATGCCCTGGGCCGCGCCGATCGGCAGCGCGAAGGGGATTACGAACCGCGATGCGCTAAAACTGATGCGCGAGCGCCTGCCCGATATCACGCTGGTGGTCGATGCCGGCATCGGCGCTCCGTCGCATGCTGCCCACGCCCTCGAACTCGGCTACGACGCCGTGCTGCTCAACACCGCGGTAGCAAAAGCTGCCGATCCCGTCGCGATGGCGAAGGCGTTTCGATCAGGCGTCGAAGCCGGCCGCACCGCCTATGAAGCCGGCCTGATGGAAGCCCGCGACTTCGCCTCGCCCTCCACCCCTGTGATCGGGACACCGTTCTGGCATGCCGTATCCTGATCGCCACGCGTATCCTGATCGCTTTTACCCCGTGGTCGACAGCGTCGCCTGGGTGGCGCGGCTGGCGCTGCTCGGCGCCGGCACCATCCAGTTGCGCGCCAAGAATCTCGACGACGCCGGGGCGCTGCAGATCGTGACCGACGCGCTGGAGGTCATCAAGGGCACCGACGCCAAACTCGTGGTCAACGATTACTGGCGCGCGGCGATCGTCGCCGGCGCAAAGCACCTGCATCTCGGCCAGGAAGATCTGGTCGACGCCGACCTCAACGAAATCCGCAAAGCAGGGCTGACGCTCGGCATCTCCACCCATGACGACGAGGAGTTGGCGACCGCGCTTGCCGCCAAACCGGATTACATCGCGCTCGGTCCGATTTTCCCGACCACGCTGAAATCGATGCGTTTTGCGCCGCAGGGCATTCCAAAGATCACCGAATGGAAAAAGCGCATCGGCGACATCCCGCTGGTTGCGATCGGCGGCATCAAGTTCGAGCAGTCAGCCGAAATCTACGCCGCCGGTGCTGACTCGATCGCCGTCGTCAGCGACGTCACCCAGAACGCCGACCCGGATGCAAGGGTGCGGCAGTGGCTGGGCGACAGTGCGGAGGCTGCGTGATGCAACCTACTCTAAGGCTTCTGCCAATCATTCCGCTGTCATCGCCCGGCTCGACCGGGCGATCCAGTACGCCGCGGCCTCTCCCTATTTCATCACCGCCTCTGGAATACTGGATCCCCGCCTTCGCGGGGATGACGGCGGTAATTGTCTCTCGCGCAGCGACGCCAACTAAAATCAGGAGGATTCCATGAACATTCGCTCCAACCCCGACACCACGCTCCCCGCCGTCACCACCGGGCCCCTGCCCTCGTCGCGAAAAATCTTTTCTACGCCGGACGCCGCGCCCGACCTGCGCGTGCCCTTGCGCGAGATCATCCTCTCCGAAGCCGCGGGTGAACCGAACCTCCCGGTCTACGACACCTCCGGCCCCTACACTGATCCGTCCGTGACCATCGACGTCAACGCCGGTCTCCCCCGCAACCGCCTCGCCTGGGTCAAGGAGCGCGGCGGCGTCGAGGAATATGAGGGCCGCGAGATCAAGCCGGAAGACAACGGCAATGTCGGCGCCTCGCACGCCGCCAAGGCCTTCACGGCGCACCACAAGCCGATTCGCGGCCTCGACGGCCACAAGATCACCCAGCTCGAATTCGCCCGCGCCGGCATCATCACCAAGGAGATGATCTACGTCGCCGAGCGCGAAAACCTCGGCCGCAAAAAGCAGCTCGAGCGCGCGGAAGCAGCACTCGCGGACGGCGAAAGTTTTGGCGCCGCGGTGCCCGCCTTCATCACACCGGAGTTCGTGCGCTCCGAGATCGCGCGCGGCCGGGCCATTATCCCATCCAACATCAACCATGCCGAGCTTGAGCCGATGATTATCGGCCGCAACTTCCTGACCAAGATCAACGCCAATATCGGCAACTCCGCCGTCACCTCCTCGGTGGAGGAGGAAGTCGACAAGATGGTGTGGGCGATCCGCTGGGGTGCCGACACCGTGATGGACCTCTCCACGGGCCGCAACATCCACACGACGCGGGAGTGGATCTTGCGCAACTCGCCGGTGCCGATCGGCACGGTGCCGATCTATCAGGCGCTGGAGAAGTGCGAAGGCGATCCCGTCAAGCTGACCTGGGAGCTTTACAAGGATACGCTGATCGAGCAGTGCGAACAGGGCGTCGACTATTTCACCATCCACGCCGGCGTCCGCCTGCCCTACATCCATCTCACCGCCAACCGCGTCACCGGCATCGTGTCGCGCGGCGGCTCGATCATGGCGAAGTGGTGCCTGGCGCATCACAAGGAGAGCTTCCTTTACACCCACTTCGACGAGATCTGCGACCTCATGCGCAAGTATGACGTTTCGTTCTCGCTCGGCGACGGCCTGCGCCCCGGCTCGATCGCGGATGCCAACGACCGCGCACAATTCGCGGAGCTGGAGACGCTCGGCGAACTGACGAAGATCGCGTGGGACAAGGGCTGCCAGGTGATGATCGAGGGCCCCGGCCACGTGCCGATGCACAAGATCAAGATCAACATGGACAAGCAGCTCAAGGAATGCGGCGAAGCCCCGTTCTATACGCTTGGGCCGCTGACGACAGACATCGCGCCGGGCTACGACCACATCACCTCAGGCATTGGCGCCGCCATGATCGGCTGGTTCGGCTGCGCCATGCTCTGCTACGTCACGCCGAAGGAGCATCTGGGTCTCCCGGATCGCAACGACGTCAAGACCGGCGTCATCACCTACAAGATCGCCGCCCACGCCTCTGACCTCGCCAAGGGCCACCCGGCCGCCCAGCTCCGCGACGACGCGCTCTCCCGCGCCCGTTTCGACTTCCGCTGGACCGACCAGTTCAACCTCGGCCTCGACCCTGATACGGCAAAGAGCTTCCACGACGAGACGCTGCCAAAGGAAGCCCACAAGGTCGCCCACTTCTGCTCGATGTGCGGGCCGAAGTTCTGCTCGATGAAGATCACGCAGGATGTTCGTGATTATGCGGCGACGCTGAACGATCCGGCGAGCGTGGGGATGTCGGTGAGTGGGACGATTGAGGATGGCATGCCCTCCGAAGCCTTGGCGAAGGAGGGGATGGCGAAGATGAGCGCCAAGTTCAAGGAGATGGGGAGCGATCTCTATCTGGATGCGGAGAAGGTGAAGGAGAGCAATCGGGTGTTGTGAGGGCTGCGCACTCATCCTGAAAGCAATGACCGACAGTCTGACCGGTGTCTGGGACGGCACCTTTGTTCAGCGGCACGTTGGAATGGTCACGTTTCTGGCGACGCTCATCGAATCCGGTGGCGCGCTCGCAGGAAATGTGACCGAGCCGTGCTCGGTGCCCGGCTGCCCGATCAGCACCCACAACGCGTCGATTGCGGGCCATCGATCCGGCAGCGCCGTGTCCTTCATCAAGCGTTACGACCCGCCCGGCCACGGCTACAACGCCGTCTCCTATAAAGGCACGGTCAATGCCGAGGCGACGGAAATTGATGGGCGCTGGAGAGTGCCGGGGACGGCGGACTCCGGGACGTTTCTGATGGTTCGCTCAAGCAAGCCTGCAGAAGCGGTGGCAGCCGAACAACGGGCCAAGGAGCCGGCGCGGTAGCGGGCTGCAACCGTAGCCCGAATGAGCGTAGCGACATCCGGGGAAGCCGCCCGCATATCGTGCTACAAAGTTTCACGAACAGTCTCGGCTCGCGAGCAACGCTTCATGCCCTTCGAAGTCTTACCAGGTCTGCCGCCATATGGTCCGATGGCCATCGTTTTCACCAGGAACGGCGCGCGCGAACATCGCGAAGGGCTGGTGGTGCGCTTCTATCCCAGAGCATCTGAACCGTGGGTGGGTAACTTCATCGGAGGCGAGACCGCCTGCAATGTTGTTCTTGATCACCCCGATGAAAACTACGTCATTGTCGTTGCGCAAGGTGAAGTTTGTTTCGTCGATCCGGAGAACCGTGCCATCATCGATCGCATGGCAGGGGATATCGAACAAGTTATTTCGATTCCATCACTCGGGTCCGTCGTATTCCAGTGTTCGACGGATTTCTTCGCGATAAAATCCGGCAACGCTGGATGGCAAAGCCCGCGCATTTCCTGGGACGGTTTTCGCAATATCGAAGTGCGCGGAACGGAGCTTCTGGGCGAAGCGTACAGTCCAGTCAGCGACGCCTGGATGCCTTTCAGACTCGACCTTTTGACGGGACACTGCGCTGACGGGATATACGAGAAAGAAATGAGCCGCGCAGTGCCTGTGTCACGCGGCGGGAAAGCAAAGAGTGATCCATCGCTCGATTGACAAGCGTAGCCCGGATGAGTGGAGCGACATCCAGGTTAAAATCGCCCCGCATATCGCTGCGCTCATGCGGGCTACTGTTTACCAGGTTGAATATACGGGCTCACCCAATCATCTGCCTGCTGTTCAACATGTACCTCTAGGTGTAGACGGCGCCGTCAAAGCTTTTCCGTGCCTGTTAACCTTCCGTTAACCATTCACGCCCACCCTTCCCTGCGGCAGGGGGAGTGTGATTCCTGATGTTTCTGCTCCGCGTTCCGGAGCAGGCGTCGATCGGGAGGTGTTGATGCCCCGGGAGTATTATGACGTGTACCTTGGCACGGATTGCGTTCCCGTGCCCGAAACTCCTCTTTCGGATTCTCATACCCTCTCACCCCACGAGATCGTGCCGATGCTGATCGGCTCCACCGTCGAGGCGATCGAGCGCGAACTCGTGCTGCAGACGCTGGCGCGCTGCCACGGCAATCGCACCCACGCCGCGCGCGTGCTCGGACTTTCGGTGCGCACGATGCGCAACAAGATCCGGCAGTATGCGACTGATGGCGCCGATGTGCCCGCGCACAGCTAGAGCGCGTAGGGTGGGCAAAGCGATAGCGTGCCCACCGTCATGAGCACGGTGCCCGTTGGTGAGCACGGCGCTTTGCGCTTTTTACCTACCCTCCCGTCGTGGCATCGCTCCGCAATGACGGAGAGATTGGGCGGATCGGGCGCGAGAAGGGATGGGGTTTCGCTGCGCTCTACCTATCCCACCCTCACCTACTCCTCGAACATCTCCTTGAACAGCCGCTCCGCCCGCTCCAGCCCCTCGTCCGTGAAAACCACCGACTTCACCTTGCCGACGGGATCGAGGATCATCCCCTTTTCGTGCAGGCGGCCGAGCACGTCCCAATCCATGCCCTTCCATGCCCGGTAGCCGTCATGCAGCGTTATATAGAGCAGAGCCAATGCCGCGTCGTCGATCTTGTCCTTGTTGATGGCCATCGTGAACCTCTCATCGCGCGATGTTCGCGCCATCGTATTCAAGAGCCCGCGAGACGCAATGCGGCGCCGTCCGATGCTGGCGCGTAGCACGGGCGAGGGGCTTGTCCGCTGTAGAATGTAGGGTGGGCAAAGCGATAGCGTGCCCACCATCATGAGCGCGGCGTAAGTTGGTGGGCACAGCGCTTCGCGCCTTTGCCCACCCTACAAGCCGCGGACTGATTTGCTTGCTGCGCAAGCGCGATTTCGTGCTGCGGCCTGCGACCAATTGGCACGACAGGCAAATCAATTCTGATTTTCAGAAATCATGTCAAGCCCGGGAATCAAAAATATTCCGCTTAACGTGCAGGGCAAATCAGTCGCATAACTCCGCGCGTCTCACCCATTGAGGGGCGCTCGCGATCGTCACGAACGTGCGGTGAGATGCGGTGGACGCTGAATGCGCAAGACGTACGCGCAGGATCCGCCTTCGCTAAAGCTTCGGCGGACCGGTACCAAACCCGGCGAAGCCTCTTGGCGAAGACGGGAGCGTACGGCGAAGTCGTGTGGTTCTGGCGCCGCGGTGCTGGCGTTAAGTTGGCGGGAAGTGTCCCGCCGATGACGGAGGCAAGAAAGCCGTTCTCCGGGGAGAGCACGAAGTAAGCCGTAAAGCCATTGCGCAGGGAAGGCCGGGATGCTCCCGCTGTACCTGTATGCTCGTGTGCGTGTTCTTTATGCGCACCTGCACACGAGACCGCGGGTGCAGCCAGCACCCGGTCTTCCCTGCGCCCTCTATTTGAGAGGGCGGGAAGTTGAGAGCAAACCTCGGGCGCAATGCGTCGCGAGAGTGCCGACGCACACTCAATTGTCGTCACCCGCGAAGGCGGGTGACCCAGTATTCCAGAGACGTCAACGATTGAACCGATAAGCCGCGGCGTACTGGGTCGCCCGGTCGAGCCGGGCGATGACAGCGGAGGCTTCAGGGACGACGGGAAAAGACCAACAATTCGGCGTCATGATGCGCCGATCGGAAATCCAAATGTCAGGGAAGAGCTGCGCTTTTTCGTTTAATCGTTCTACTTCAGATAGCAATGACTTATTTTCGACGAAGAGCCAAGAGAAGAACGGATATCGCGGTATCCGCCAACGAGATAAAAACACGGCAGGGAAGGATAAAAGTGGGTGAACTTCTGGGCTCTATCGTTTTTTCTTTGATTGTAATCGTTTTAATTGCCGGCGCATGGACCTGGATTTCGGCGCTGTTCAGGAAAGGGGTCATGGTGCTGCTCGGCTTCGATCGGGTCTGCGTGCAGCAGTTCGAAACCGTGCTGCTCTACCGGAACGGGCGTTTTGAAAAGGCCCTGATGCCCGGCCGGCACCGGATCCGCGCCGGCAGCCGCCAACTGGCGCGGATCGACTTGCGCCCCGAAGTATTTCGGTTCACGCAAGGCGCGGTGTCCGCCGACCGCTTTGCGGTCAACCTCGTCTATGTCGTCCGGACGAAAATCGTCGATCCCAGGGCCGCTTTCGAAAGCACCCAGAACTACCGCGACGAGATCTTCATCCGCCTGCAATCGGTCGCGAAAGCGGTGTGCAGCCGAAAACCCCGCCTGGAAATTCAGATGGACCACCAGAGCTTTGGCAATAGCGCCCAGAAGGCCGCCAGCCAGGTGCTTCGCTCGATCGGTTGCGAATGCCTGACGTTCGAGCTGCTGCAGGTGGACTCCACCGGACCCGTCGCGGAGCTTGACAACCGGCGCATGGGATTTGCCACGCACCACAGCATGATGAAGGAAGCCTGAACCAATGTGATCCGGCACCCGTAGAAAGGTTGCCTATGCTGCGCCGATGCCGATTTCGAAGCAATTATCCTACGCCCGCGCGCAAACGCTGCTGCTCGACAGCGGCGCGGCCGGTACCGCGCGCAGCTCGTCTGCGCAGGCTGAATGGCTCTGGCATTGCGAAACTGCCCGCAATGCCCAACTCTTCTTTATCATCATCGATCCGGACATATCCGAAATGAGCCAGACCAGACTGTTCGAGCCCTTCAAGCTTGGCCCGATTGCGCTACCCAACCGCCTCGTGATGGCGCCGCTGACCCGCAACCGCGCGGTACCGCCCGGCATGGTGCCGAGCCCGCTGGCGGTCGACTATTACGGCCAGCGCGCTTCTGCCGGATTGCTCATCACCGAAGCGAGCCAGGTTTCGCAGCAGGGCCAGGGCTATCAGGATACGCCCGGCATCTATTCGAAGGAGCAGATCGAAGGCTGGCGCAAGGTCACCGACCGCGTGCATGAAAAAGGCGGGCGCATCTTCATCCAGATCTGGCATGTCGGCCGCATCTCGCACACCACGCTGCAGCCGGGCGGCGGCAAGCCGGTCGCGCCGTCGGCGATCCGAGCCAAGGGCAAGACCTTTGTGGGCGGCACCTTCACTGAAATCTCCGAACCGCGCGCGCTGGAGCTGTCGGAAATTCCAGGGATCATCGACGACTTCAAGCGCGGCACCGAGAACGCGCTGGCCGCCGGTTTTGACGGCGTCGAGATCCACGGCGCCAACGGCTACCTGCTCGACCAATTCGCCAAGGACGGCACCAACAAGCGCACGGATGCTTACGGCGGAGGAATCGAGAACCGCGCAAAGCTGATGCTGGAAGTGTCGCAGGCGGTGGCTGCGATCGCAGGCCCCGAAAGAACCGGCATCCGCATCTCGCCGGTGACGCCGGCCAACGATGTGTCCGATAGCAATCCGCAGCCGCTGTTCGATCATATCACGGATGGGCTCAACGCGCTGAAGTTGAGCTACATCCACGTCATCGAAGGCGCCACCGGCGGTCCGCGCGATATCGCGCCATTCGATTACGCGTCCTTACGCAAGCGCTTCAGCGGAGTCTATGTCGCCAATAACGGCTACGACTTCGACCTCGCGACGAAAGTGCTCGAAGCCGACGCCGCCGACCTGATCGCGTTCGGAAAACCGTTCATCTCAAATCCCGACCTGGTCGAGCGGTTGAAGCAGGGCGCGCCGCTGAATGAGTGGGACAAGGCGACGTTCTACGGCGGCGGGGCCAAGGGATATACGGATTACCCGACGCTGGCGGCGGCGCAAGCGGCGGAATGAGGCACTGTGCGCCCCCTCTCCCCACAAGCGGGGCGAGGTAAGAAAAAAGGCCGGGATTGCTCCCGGCCTTTCGTCTGCATCACTCGTAACGCGCGAAGCTTACTTCGCCTCCGCCCGCTTCGGCGGAGTGGCCGGCCACGACTTGATCAGCGCGTCGTAGTCGACGGTTTCGCCCTTCGGCTTCTCGTTCGCCAGCTTGCGCGCCGGCGCGATGGTCTTGTCCTTCTCGGCCTTGGCGAACCAGAACTCGGCGGTCTCCTTCTTGTTCAGCTTCGGCCCACACTCTTTCTGCACGCCACTCTTCTCGAGACGCTCGAGCACCGAGTCCTGCGCTGCGGCCAGCGCATCCATCGCAGCTTGCGGCGTCTTTGCACCGGACGACGCATCGCCGATGTTCTGCCACCACAATTGCGCGAGCTTCGGATAGTCGGGCACGTTGTTGCCGGTCGGGGTCCACTGCACGCGCGCGGGCGAGCGGTAGAACTCGATCAGGCCGCCGAGCTTCGGCGCACGCTCGGTGAACGACTTGTCCCAGATGTCGGATTCACGCACGAACGTGAGGCCGACATGGCTCTTCTTCAGGCTCACCGTCTTGGAGTTGATGAACTGCAGATAGAGCCAGGCCGCCTTGCGGCGATCGGGCGGGGTCGACTTCAGCAGCGTCGCGGAGCCGGCGTCCTGGTAGCCGAGCTTCATGCCCTCTTTCCAGTACGAGCCGTGCGGCGACGGCGCCATGCGCCATTTCGGCGTGCCGTCGGCGTTCACGACCGCAATACCCGGCTTCACCATGTCGGCGGTAAAGGCGGTGTACCAGAAGATCTGCTGGGCGATGTTGCCCTGCGCCGGCACCGGGCCTGCTTCGGAGAAGGTCATGCCTTGCGCCTGGGGCGGAGCATACTTCTTCATCCAGTCGAGGTATTTGGTGATCGAATAGACCGCCGCCGGGCCGTTGGTGTCGCCGCCGCGCTCAACCGACGAGCCGACCGGACGGCAGCCTTCCATGCGGATGCCCCATTCGTCGACCGGCTTTCCGTTCGGGATGCCCTTGTCGCCGTTGCCGGCCATCGACAGCCAGGCGTCGGTGAAACGCCAGCCGAGCGAGGGATCCTTCTTGCCATAGTCCATGTGGCCATAGACCTTGACGCCGTTGATCTCCTTGATGTCGTTGGTGAAGAACTCGGCGATGTCTTCATAGGCCGACCAGTTCACGGGAACGCCGAGCTCGTAGCCATACTTGGCCTTGAACTTGGCCTTGTATTCCGGATTGGAGAACCAGTCGTAACGGAACCAATAGAGGTTCGCGAACTGCTGGTCGGGCAACTGATAGAGCTTGCCGTCCGGGCCCGTAGTGAAGGATTTGCCGATGAAGTCGTTGACGTCGAGTTGCGGGTTGGTGACGTCCTTGCCCTCGCCGGTCATGTAGTCCGACAGGATCACGGTCTGGCCGTAGCGGACGTGGGTGCCGATCAGGTCCGAATCGTTGATCCAGCCGTCATAGACGTTCTTGCCGGACTGCATCTGGGTCTGCAGCTTTTCGACGACGTCGCCTTCCTGGATCAGGTCGTGCTTGACCTTGATCCCGGTGATCTCGGTGAAGGCTTTCGCCAGCGTCCGCGCCTCATATTCGTGCGTCGTGATGGTTTCCGACACGACGTTGATTTCCATTCCCTTGAAGGGCGCGGCGGCCTTTTCGAACCACTGCAGCTCTTTCAACTGGTCGGCCTTCGACAGTGTCGAGGGCTGGAACTCGCTGTCGATCCACCTTTGATTGACGGCGTCGTCCGCACGAACAGGTGCGGCAATGGTCACGGATGCGGCGATCAGCGCAGCCGCGCTGGTCATCGTCAGAAAGCTCTCCTTGGTCAAGGGACCGTTTCTTCCTCTCAAGCGTCGCATGTTGGATCCTCCGTTGCAGCGACAAACACATATTCAGGCCCGGGTTGATCCCGGATCTGTCTTTTTCCGCCGTTTCAGACCGTGCGAAAGACCGCAACGGCCGAGACGAGCGAAATCAGGGTTGCGAGCCACAGGCTCGAAATCTCAACGCCCTCCCCGATCGGCAGCGTCAGAAGCGGATCGGTGCCGACAAAGGCGATCCACAACAAATGGATGACGGCGGCAAGCACCAGCGAAATGAACAGCCGGTCGCCGCGCGTGGTCGGAATGCGCAGGATGCCGACGCGCTCGGCTTCGGGATAAGCGATCCCAAGCCATGTCATCACGCCGAGCGTCAGCGCCAGCATCACGAAGAAGATCGCGGTCGGCAGCGTCCAGGCCATCCATGCGATGTTTTCCATGGCTACACCCTGCCCAGCGCAAAACCGCGCGCGATGTAGTTGCGGACGAACCAGATCACCAAGGCACCGGGGATGATGGTGAGCACGCCGGCGGCGGCCAGTAGCCCCCAATCCATGCCCGCGGCAGAGACCGTGCGGGTCATGATCGCGGAGATCGGCTTGGCGTTGACCGATGTCAAGGTACGCGCCAGCAGCAATTCGACCCAGGAGAACATGAAGCAGAAGAACGCGGCGACGCCGATGCCGCTCGCGATCAGCGGCACCAGGATCTTGACGAAGAAGCGCGGGAACGAATAGCCGTCGAGGAATGCGGTCTCGTCGATCTCGCGCGGCACGCCCGAGACGAAGCCTTCGAGAATCCAGACCGCGAGCGGCACATTGAAGATGCAGTGCGCCAGCGCGACCGCCCATGGCGTATCGAACAGGTTGATCGCCGAGTAGAGATTGAAGAACGGCAGCGCGAACACCGCGGCCGGCGCCATGCGGTTCGACAACAGCCAGAAGAACAGATGCTTGTCGCCGAGAAAGCGATAGCGCGAGAAGCCGTAGGCAGCCGGCAGCGCCACCGCGATCGAGATTACCGTGTTGATGATCACGTATGTCAGAGAGTTGATGTAGCCGGAATACCAGCTCTCATCGGTGAAGATGCGCCTGTAGTTTTCCAGCGTCGGCTGGTGCGGCCAAAGCGTCATCGTGGTGACGATCTCGGCATTGGTCTTGAAGCTCATGTTGACGAGCCAGTAGATCGGCAACAGCAGGAAAATCAGAAACAGCGAGATGATGAGGCGGCGACCGGGAATCGAGTGCATCACGCGGCTCCCTTCTTCTCGGGACGCTCGGCCCCGGCATTGGTCATGACGGTGTAGAACACCCAGCACACGATCAGGATGATCAAATTGTAGACGAGCGAGAGAGCGGCAGCCTTGCCGAGGTCGAATTGCCCGAGCGCGATCTTGACCAGTTCGATCGAAACGAAGGTGGTCGAGTTGCCCGGACCGCCGCCGGTCACGACGAACGGCTCGGTGTAGATCATAAAGCTATCCATGAAGCGCAGCAGCACGGCGATCAGCAGCACGCGGTTCATCTTCGGCAATTGGATCGCCTTGAACACCGCCCAGCGTGAGGCGCCGTCGATCTGTGCCGCCTGGTAATACGCGTCCGGGATCGACTTCAGCCCCGCATAGCACAGCAGGGCGACGAGGCTGGTCCAGTGCCACACGTCCATGACGATGACGGTCGCCCAGGCATCGAACTCGTTGGAGACGTAATTGTAGTCGAAGCCGAGGCTGTTGAGCGTATAGCCGAGCAGGCCGATATCGGGCCGTCCGAAAATCTGCCAGATCGTGCCGACCACGTTCCACGGAATCAGCAGCGGCAAAGCGAGGATCACAAGACATACGGCGACGGTCCATCCCTCGCGCGGCATCGACAGCGCCACCACGATGCCGAGCGGCACCTCGATCGCCAGGATGATGGCCGAGAACAACAGATTGCGGCCGAGCGAGGCCAGGAAGCGTCCGCCGAGATCGGTCGAGGGATCGAGCAACTCCTTGAACCAGCCAACACCATTCCAGAAGAACTGGTTGTTACCGAACGTGTCCTGCATCGAATAGTTCACGACCGTCATCAACGGCAGAATCGCGGAGAACGCGACCACCGCGAATACCGGCAGCACCAGAAACCAGGCTTTTTGGTTGACGATCTTGTCCATCAGGCAACCCCCTCGACCAGACGGCTGTCGGCATAGACGTGAACATGAGCGGGATCGAACACCAGCCCGACCATGTTGTCGGGCACGGAGAATCCGGGCGGCACGCGCGCGGCAAACTTGGCGTCGCCGATGCGAACGCGGGCGAAGCGGGCGCGACCGAGATCGTCGATCCGTTCGATCGTGGCCGATAGCAGGCCGGACGCGGGAGCGGCGATATTGACGAATTCCGGCCGCACGCCGATTTCGATCTTCGCACCCGCCGGCAGCACGCCGTAGTTTCGATGCAGGCCGATGATGTGGCCGTCGATGCGTGCCTCGTGCCCGCTCACGGCAGCCGGCACGATGTTCATGCCGGGTGAGCCGATGAAGTAACCCACGAATGTATGCGCGGGCTTGTCGAACAGTTCGGCCGGCGTGCCGCTCTGCACGACGCGGCCGTCATGCATGACGACGACCGTGTCGGCAAAGGTCAGCGCCTCGGTCTGGTCGTGGGTGACGTAGATCATCGTGAGATCGAGCTCGCGATGCAGCGCCTTCAGCTTTGAGCGCAACTGCCACTTCAATTCAGGGTCGATCACCGTCAGCGGCTCATCGAACAGCACCGCGGCAACGTCGGAACGGACCAGGCCGCGGCCGAGCGAAATCTTCTGCTTGGCGTCCGCGGTCAGGCGCGTGGCCTTGCGGTCGAGATGGAACGTCAGATCGAGGAGATCGGCGATCTGCCTCACCCGCGCCTCGACCTCGGCCTTCGGCACGCCGCGGTTCTGCAGCGGGAATGCGAGGTTCTGCCCGACCGTCATGGTGTCGTAGATCACCGGAAACTGGAACACCTGCGCGATATTGCGCTTCTGGGTTGACAGCGGTGTGATATCGGCACCGTCGAACAGGATTTTTCCGCGCGAGGGCGTGACGATGCCGGAGATCAGATTGAGCAGCGTGGTCTTGCCGCAGCCGGAGGGGCCAAGCAGCGCGTACGCCCCGCCCTGCCGCCAGGTCATCGTCACCGGCTTCAATGCAAAGGATTCGGGCGCAGCGTCATTGCCGCCGTAGGAATGCGCGAGATCGACGAGGTCAATGCGTGCCATATCGCATCTCCCTCACATGCTCTTATTTGTTGAAGCGTTGGCAAGCGAACCGCCACGCATTTCGCTTGAAAACGCGATGGCTGGCGCTGCGACCAGGCGATCGGCGGCATCGAACACGAAGACATTGTCGGGATCGAGCACGGCATTGAGCGTCTGGCCGGGCTCATATTCATGCACGCCCGGCAGCACCGCAACCCAGTTGGAAGCGTCGCGGTTGAGATGCACGAAGCTTTCCGAGCCGGTGATCTCGGTCACGGTGACGGTAGCGTGAAACGCGTGGCGGCCGGCGATGCCGTTGGCCACTTCGAGCTGGTGGGCGCGGAAGCCGACGCGGTAGGGGCCGTCGGAAAGCTGCGCATAGAGCCCGATGGCCGGCGCCTGGATGCCGCCGGCATATGCGACCTGCCCGTTCCTCTTCTCCATATCGACGATGTTGAGCGGCGGATCTGAGAATACCTGCGCGACGCGCAGCGTATCGGGACGGCGATAAACTTGCGATGTATTGCCGGCCTGAAGCACCTGGCCTTCCCACATGCACACCGTGTTGCCGCCGAGCAGCAGCGCCTCCGAGGGCTCAGTGGTGGCATAGACGAAGATCGCACCCGACGCCTCGAAGATACGCGGCAGTTCGGTGCGCAGCTCCTCGCGGAGCTTGTAATCGAGATTGGCGAGTGGCTCATCGAGCAGCACGAGGTCGGCGCCCTTGACCAGCGCACGCGCGATCGCGGTGCGCTGCTGCTGGCCGCCGGAAAGCTGCAGCGGCGTGCGCTTCAGATAGGGCTCGAGCCGCAAGAGTTTCGCGGCCTCCTGCACGCGCCGGTCAATCTCCTCGCGGGGCCTGCCCTGCACCCGCAAGGGCGAGGCGATGTTCTCGTACACCGTCAGCGAGGGATAATTGATGAACTGCTGATAGACCATCGCAACCGAGCGCTGCCGCACATCGGCGCCAGTGACGTCGTTGCCGTCCACCAGCACGCGACCGGTTGACGGCTTGTCGAGACCGGCGAGCAGCCGCATGATCGAGGTCTTGCCCGACAACGTCGGCCCGAGCAGCACGCTCAGCGTGCCGCGCTCGAGCGTCAGCGAGACATCGCGAATGGTCGCCATGCCATCCACGGTTCGCGTGACATGTTCGAGCGTGACGCTCATGTCCGCCCTCCCGCTTCGCGCAAGGCACGTTCACCGGAGGCGCTGTTGGCCTTGATCCATTCGTCAAGCACGGCGATTTCATCGGCCGACAGTCGCAAGCCGAGTTTAGACCTTCGCCACACCACGTCTTCGGCGCTGCAAGCCCACTCGGTCGAAATCAGGTACCGGACCTCGCTTTCGGTCAAGGTAGCGCCAAACGCCTGGCCTAGATCGGCCAATGATTTCGCATTGCCGAGCAATTTTGTCGCACGCGTGCCATAGGCATGCGCGAGCCGGTTGGCATGCGCCGGGTTAAGGAACGGATACTTCCGCATCAGTTCCGCCGTCAGCGCAGCGACCGCCGAAACATCCATGTCGCCGCCGGGCAGCGGCGCTTTGCCGGTCCAGCCTTCTTTCGCTTTGTCGCTGCGCAAGTGGGGCGCGAGCCGCTCCAGCGCCTCTTCGGCGAGGCGCCGATAGGTCGTGATCTTACCACCATAGATCGATAGCAGCGGCGCACCGCCGGGCGTATCGAGTTCGAACACATAATCGCGGGTCGCGGCCTTGGCCTCGCTGGCGCCGTCATCATAGAGCGGGCGGACGCCGGAATAAGTCCACACGACGTCGGTGGGCAGCACCGGCTTTTTCAGGTACTCGCTGGCGGAGGCGCAGAGATATTGAATCTCCTCAGGACTGGCTTTCACCTTGGCCGGGTCACCGTCGTAGTCGCGATCGGTGGTGCCGATCAGCGTAAAGTCGTCCTGGTAGGGGATGACGAAGATGATGCGGCCGTCGGCATTCTGGAAGATGTAGGCGCGGTCGTGCTCATAGAGCTTGCGCACCACGATGTGGGAGCCCTGCACCAGCCGCACCTTTGCGCGCGCGTTGACACCCGAGCCCGCCGACAGCACCTGCTCGACCCACGGGCCGCCGGCATTGACCAGCGCGCGCGCCTGGATGGTAGTGCGCTCGCCGCTGATGGCTTTCTCGACGGTGACGTGCCAGATGCCGTCCACCTGCCGTATCTCGACCGCGCGCGAACGGGTGTGAATTTCGGCGCCGCGATCGGCAGCATCCCGCGCCGTTAGCACCACCAGGCGTGCGTCATCGACGAAGCAGTCGGAATATTCGAAGCCTTTTCTGTAGCGGTTGGCGATCAAGGGTTTGCCCACCTCGTCATGGACGAGATCGACCGAGCGCGTCGGCGGCAGAAGATGACGGCCGCCGATGTGGTCGTACAGGAACAACCCTAACCTGAGCAGCCAGGCCGGCCGCAAGCCAGCGTGGTGCGGCAAAACGAAACGCAAAGGTCTGATAATGTGAGGCGCGATCTGCCAAAGGATTTCGCGCTCGATCAGCGCCTCGCGGACCAGGCGGAACTCGTAATATTCGAGATAGCGCAGCCCGCCGTGCACGAGTTTAGTCGACCATGACGACGTTCCACTCGCCAAGTCATTCATTTCACAAAGGAAAACGGAATTGCCCCGGCCCGCCGCGTCGCGCGCGATGCCGCAGCCGTTGATGCCGCCTCCGATAATGGCGAGGTCGAATATCCGATCCAACGAAACGCTTCCCCGGCGATCGCCTCTTCGCTTCGGCGATTTTGCTTTCGGATCGGAGTTAATCACAAAGAAAAACGAAAGCAAGTCGAAAGCGGGGAACCGGGTCTCCTCCTTGAGGGTAAGTTGAGACTTGGCCGCACAGGTCCGCGCCACGGGCAGACCTCGCGCATTGGTCTCGGTATCAGTCAGCCCGCAGCCACGGCCTCGACTTCGAGAAGCCACGCCTCGTCGAAGATTCCAGCGATAACCACCGTCAGCGCTGTTTCCCGTCCACCAAGTACCTCGTTTCGCACGGAGCGATTGAGAATGGCGTAGCGCCGGTCGGCAAGGTAGGTACGGTGCATGACCAGATTGTCGAGGGTCATGCCGGCTGCCTTGAGCTGAGCCTCGACGTTTCGCCAGGCGAGCCTGCACTGCGCTTCAAAGCCCTCAGGCACATTGCCATCGATGCCGAGCGGGATCTGGCCACTTACAAAAAGCAGACGGGTGTGACCGCTAACCTCCAGCGCCTGGCTGTAGCCAGTCGTCGGCACGGTTACTGTTTCGGCATTGATGCGTCGGATGTGCATTAGGTTTCTCCTGTCCTCGAAACATCACCTCGTGCACTGCTGCACTCGGCACGCACAAACCATTTTTCCTGGACAGTTGAGTCAGATTTTCTAATCTGCGCGCGCCTAACGCCTATGGATGGAATCCTGGTGAGCTACAGACTGCCTCCGCTCAACGGACTGCGAGCCTTCGAGGCTGCCGGTCGTCATCTCAGCTTCAAACTGGCTGCGCAGGAGCTTTCGGTAACGCCGGGCGCTGTCAGCCAGCAGATCAAGCATCTGGAACAGATCCTGGGAGTTCCGCTGTTTCAGCGCATGCCGCGCGGCCTCACCCTCACCGGCCATGGCGAGGCCATGCTGCCCACCATCAGCGATGCCTTCGAGCGCATGTCAGCGGCTGCGGATGCTGTCGCGCGCACATTGCCGACAAAGGCGTTGCGGCTTGGTGTCTCTCCGAACTTGACGGACGACCCGCACGGCCTGTTGGCGAAACTTGCGAACGCAGGTCAGGCGCCGGACTATGTTCTGATAACCTCGACCGATGATGTCGCTAACCTGTTGAGTGGCGCGCTGGATGCGATTCTGCGTCCCGGACCGGGCCCATACCCGGGAATGCATGCGGAGGTGCTGAACCTGCACCAGGCATTCTCACCCCATGCGCAGGCCTTTCTTGTCGTTTGGCCTGGCCTCGCCAAGTGTCGGGAGTTCCTGAAAACGAGATCGCTGCTCGGCTCGCTCGGATAATCGCGCGCTACTTCAGCCGCACAACGGTCGAAGCCGGCTCGCCGCTGGAATCGTCGATATCCATCGCCGGCTTCTCCATCGCCTGGACCACCTCGATGCCGCGGTGGCTGCAGATACTGGCAAGACCCGCCGGCAACGGCGCGTCAGTCACAAAGGTCTGGATCTGGCTGAGATGGGCGATGCGCACCGGCGCGCTGCGGCGTAGTTTTGTGGAGTCCGCGACCAGCATGACGCTGCGGGCGTTGGCGATGATCGCTTGCGCGGCCTGCACTTCGCGATAGTCGAAGTCCAAGAGCGCGCCCTCCTCGTCGATCGCGGAAGCCCCGATGATGGCGTAGTCGACCTTGAACTGGCCGATCAGGCTGATCGCGGTCGAGCCGATCACCGCGCCATCAGCGCGACGCACCGCGCCGCCCGCCACGATCACCTCGATGCGCGGATGCCGATACAAGAGCATCGCGACGTTGAGGTTGTTGGTGATCACCAGCAAATCCTCATGCGAGGTCAGCGCGCTCGCGACTTCTTCCGTCGTGGTGCCGATGTTGATGAACAGCGAGCAGCCGTTCGGAATCCGCGATGCAGCGGCCACGCCGATCGCCCGCTTTTCCTCTGCCGCCACGAAGCGCCGCGCCTCATAGGCGAGGTTCTCCACGCCGGAAGCGATAATGGCGCCGCCATGGATGCGCGTCAGCGAGCGCTGGTCGCAGAGGTCGTTGAGGTCTTTTCGGATAGTCTGCGCCGAAACCTCGAACCGCTTGGCGAGGTCTTCCACCATCACCCGGCCAAAGGCGCGGGCGATGTTGAGGATTTCGGTCTGGCGATGGGATAATCCGGCCACGGCTGGCACCCTTACAATATAGACTCGGGGCACAAAGTTGCCGTTATGGTGCGGCTGATTGGGGCCGCGGTCAACGAGGGAGATCGGCCGCAAAGGCGTTTGGCAGGGCGAAACCACGAATCCTGGTTAAGGCGACCGCGCCGAAGCCAGCGAGCCGCGTCATGCGCGGCCGCTCGACAAAGCAATTTGTGGCTGCAACACTGTGATCACAACCAGAAACGAATGGAGGAAACCATGAAGATCGATCGCCGTCAGCTCGCCTTGCCTGTACTCGCACTGGGTCTCATGAGCGTGGTTCCCGCTTTTGCCGGCGCGGACGAGGATGCCATCGCGAAGAACGTCGAAGCCTTCCGTGCAGCGCAGGCGGCCGGAAATGCCGAGGGGATCGCCCCGCTCTGCGCGGAAGAACTCAGCTACAGCCACTCCAGCGGAGCTGTCGACGACAAGGCGGCGCTGCTGGCGGGCGTCAAGAATGCGAAATACAAATGGACCTCGCTTGAATACAAGAACCCCACCATCCGCGTCGTCGGCCCGGCGGCCATCGTGCGCTTCAACTTCGTCGGCGAGCAGGAGTTCACCGACGGCAAGAAGACGCCGCAGAACCTGCACATCCTGATGAACTGGCAGAAACAGGGCTCGGACTGGAAGCTGCTGTCGCGGTCGGCCACCAAGCTCTGATCGCCGGCAGACCGGCGCTGGCGGTTACGCCGCCAGCGTCATCTCGCTGACGAGACGGTAGGCCGCACGCTCGGCCTCGCGCGCGTTGCGAAATATCTGTCCTTCCAACTGGTTGAAACGGTGCGAGGCGGCGAAGAACTGATAGCCGCCGGGAGCGCGCACGATAATCCCTGCCGGCTGCGAGCCGACTTCGATGATGTAGGTGTCCGACATGGCCCAGCCTCAGATTTATTCCGGGCCTACAACGGGTTGCGCGGGCAATTGTTCCTGCTTCCGCCGTTGCGCCGCAAGGCCAACCTATGCCAAAGCTGGTCGCGGAACACGCTGGCGAATCGTTCAAATGGCTGGAGAACTGACATGATGCCGAAATTCGCGCTCTCGATGCTGGTCGCCCTTGCGGCTTGCGCACCGCTCCAGGAGGCGGCGGCGCAGGAAAGCACGCTGGGCGGCGCGCTGTTCGGCGGCGCGGCGGGCGCCATTGTCGGCGGCGCGCTCGGCGGCGGCCGCGGTGCGGCGGTTGGCGCCATCGTCGGGGCGACGACGGGTGCTGCGATCGGCGCCCAGGGCGAGCCGCGGCCCGGCGGCTATCGCTGGTATCAGGGCGGCTGCTACGTGGAGCAGCCTGACGGCTGGGTCGCAGTTTCGCCGCGTTACTGCGGCGTCCAGGCCCAATACGCCCCGCCGCCGCCCCGGTACTATGATGACACGCCGCGCTGCATGCGCTCGCAGACCTATGATCCGCGCCGCGGCACCTTCATCGGCCGTGACGGCTACGAGCGTCCCTGCCCGTAATCGCTAGGTCTTGATCACGCCGTCCGGACTGACCGGCTGCGGACGGCCGTTGTCGTCGATCGAGACGTAGGTGAAGTTGCCGTCGGTCACCAGGATCTGTTGCAACTCCTTGCGGCGCACGACCCAGGCTTCGAGATGCACCGTGATCGAGGTGCGCCCGACCCGCACCAGATTGGCGTAGACTGAAACGAGGTCGCCGACATAGACGGCCTTGCGGAAATTCATCGCCTCGATCGCGACCGTCACTGTGCGCGATTTCGCGATCTTGGAAGCGAACACGCCGCCGCCAATATCCATCTGGCTCAAGAGCCAGCCGCCGAAGATGTCGCCATTGGCGTTGGTGTCGGCCGGCATCGCCAGCGTGCGAATGCAGAGATCACCGCGGGTCTCAGTCTCGGTCGAGACCGGCACGTGCAGACGGGGTTCATTCACTTGAAGTTCTCCCAACCGGCATCCGGCGTAAATCTTCCGCCGAATTTTTCCGTAAGCGCCCGCAGCGTCGAGACCACGTTCTCAATCCCTCGGGTTCGTGCATAGTTCAGGGGACCGCCGCGGAACGGCGCATAGCCGGTGCCGAAGATGACGGCGCCGTCGACAACGTCGGCATCGTCGACGATGCCTTCGCGCAAGCAGGCGACACAGACATTCGACATCGGCAGGATCAGCCTGTCGATCATTTCCGCCGAGGGTTCCGATGTCGCGGGCAGGCCGGATGAGGTATCGGCCTTGCCGCCCTTCCAGGTGTAAAAGCCTTTGCCCGACTTACGGCCGAGTTCGCCTCTGGCAACCTTCTCACGCAGCCAGGCTGGCGTCGGCGGAAGCGCGTCACCGAACTTCGAGCGCAGCATGTCGCCGACGTCCAGACAGATATCGAGGCCAACCTGGTCGGCGAGTTCGATCGGCCCCATCGGCATGCCAAACTTTTTCGCGGCGGCGTCGATCACCGTCTTATCGATCTTCTCATCCAGCATCAGCATCGCTTCCAGCATGTAGGGAGTCAGCGCGCGGTTGACGAGGAAGCCGGGCGACGATTTTACGGGCAGCGGCAGGCGGTCGATGGCGCCGACGAAGGCGAGCGCTTCCCTCAAGAGTTGCGCGTCGGTGCCGTCATGGCTGACGACCTCGACGAGCTGCAGCCGCGACACCGGGTTGAAGAAGTGCAGCCCCAGCAGCCGCTCGGGCTTTTGCAGCGTGGTGCGCAGGTCCTGCAGCGGAATGCTCGACGTGTTGGTGGCAAGAATCGCGCCGGGCTTCATCTTCGGTTCGAGGTCGGCATAGACCTTCTGCTTCAGCTCCAGCTTTTCCGGCACCGCCTCGATGATGAGATCGGCGTTGCGGACGCCCTCGGCCTGCATGTCCGGCATCAGCCGGTCCAGCGCATCGCGCACGGCAGTCCGCTTGCGCAGGATTTTGCCGTAGAGATCGGCGGCGCGCTTGATCGCGCCTGCGATCGGCTCCGGCTTCATGTCGGCGAGCGTCACCTGCAAATCCTGTCCGGCGCACCAGGCGGCGATGTCGCCACCCATGGCGCCGGCGCCGATGACGTGAACATGCTCGATCCTGTTGCCGCTGCCGGCGAGCTTCTTCATCTGCTCGCGCAGGAAGAACACGCGGATCAGGTTCTGCGCGGTCGGCGTCACCATTAGTCTGGCGAAAGACGCTTTCTCCGCATTCAGCATCGCCCGCCGGTCGCCGCCGTGCTTTTCCCAGAGATCGATCAGCGCATAGGGCGCGGGATAATGCTCCTCGCGCGCCGCCTTGCCGGCTTCGCGGCGCATGCGCGAGGCGAGAAAGCCCTTGATCGGGCCGAGGCTGAGAACGGAATTGAGAAACGCGGGCCGCGCGCGGTTCAAGCGGCCGGACACGGCATCCTTCACGGCATTCAAGACATGCCGCTCCTGCGTCACGGCATCGACCAGCCCGAGCGATTTTGCGCGGCGGGCGTCGATGGTCTTGCCGGTCAGCATCAGCGGCATCGCCTGCATCGGATTGACGAGCTGCGTGAAGCGCACGGTGCCGCCGAGACCGGGGTGCAGGCCGAGCATCACCTCGGGGAAGCCAAACCGCGCGTCCTCGATCGCGATCCGCATCTGGCAGGCCAGCGCCACCTCTAAGCCGCCGCCCAGGCAGAAGCCGTGGATCACGGCCACGCTCGGAATCCGCAGGGCTTCGAGCCGATCGATCACCGCATGCGCGCGGCCGATCTCGGCCTCGACGGCGGCCGCATCAGAGGCGCCGCGAAACGCGTTGACGTCAGCGCCGGCGATGAAGCCGGATTTTTTGGCGGAGCGAATCACGAGACCGGTAGGCCGCGCGGTTTCCAGCTCGGACAAGATCTTGCTGAGTTCCTCGATTAGGTCAGCGGACAGCGTGTTGGCGCTGGTGCCTTCGCGATCGAACAAGAGCCAGGCGACGCCGTCGCCATCGCGGGTCAGCCTGAAATTCTTATACGGGCTCTCAGCGTCAGGCTTCGGCCCGAGTTCGAGCACGCGATCGCCGAGAACGTTCATGATCTGGCTATCCATGCTCACACCGTCTCTATCAACATCGCGCCGCCCTGCCCGCCGCCGATACATTCGGTGGCCATGCCGCGCCTGGTGCCCAATCGCTTCATGGCGTTGACCAAATGCAGCACGATGCGGTTGCCGCTGCAGCCTACGGGATGGCCGAGGCTGATCGCGCCGCCATCGACGTTCAACTTTGTCTGATCGAGCTCGCCCGCAGCGCCGTCGAGGCCGAGAATCTCCTTGCAGAATTTTTCGTCGTTCCAGGCGGCGAGACAGCCCAGCACCTGCGTCGCAAACGCCTCGTTCAATTCCCAGCTCTCGATATCCGAAAGTGTCAGCTTGTTTCGCTTGAGAAGCTCCGTCGCCGACAGCACCGGCCCCAGGCCCATGATGCCGGGATCGAGCGCCGACCACTGGCTGTCAAGGATGACCGCCTTCGGCGTCAGGCCGTGCTTGGCGACGGCCTCTTCGGAAGCCAGGATCACCCAGGACGCGCCGTCGGTGATCTGCGAGGAATTGCCGGCGGTGACCTTACCCCAGGGACGCTCGAACACCGGCTTCAGCTTTGCCAAGCTCTCCGGTGTCGAGTCCGGCCGCACGCCGTCGTCGTAATCGTAGAACTTTCCGTCGCGCGCGAACGCGGTTTCGACCTCGCCCTTGAGCCAACCTTGCGACTGCGCCTTTGCGAGTCGCTTGTGACTTTCGGCAGCATAGGTATCCGACTGCGCGCGGGTGATGCCGAAGAGATGGCCGACCACCTCGGCGGTCTGACCCATATTGAGTTCGGTGATGGGATCGGTCAGGCCGCGCTCAAGCCCGATGATCGGCTTGAAATAGCCGGGCTTCACTTTCAGCGCCGCCATGACTTTCGCGCCGATGCCTTTTGCCCCTGCAAGCCCTGCGAACCAGCGCACGCCCTGTTGCGGCCAGACCAGCGGGGCATGGCTTAGCGCTTCGGCGCCGCCTGCCAGGATCAGGTCGGAGACGCCCTCGCGGATGTAACGATAGCCCGTGTCGATCGACTGCATGCCGGAGCCGCAATTGATCTGCACCGTGAAGGCGACCATCTTCTCGCCCATGCCGAGCCGCAGCGCGGCGACACGGGCCGGATTCATCTCGTCGGCGATGACGTTGACGCAGCCGAGGATGACTTGATCAAAGGCGGTCGGTGCGAATGGCTGCCGCGCCAGAAGCGGCCGGCCGCATTGCACGGCGAGATCGACCGGCGTGAAGGGTCCGGGGCCGGAGCGCGCTTTCAAGAACGGCGTCCGGCTGCCGTCGACGATAAAGACCGGTCGCGCCATCAGCTTGCCGCCCTCTGTTCACCCAGTTCCTGGAAGAACTGATGCACGTCGGCCCCCTTGCTGTAAATCGGCGACAACGCCTCGGGCGCGAAATCGTCGACCTCGATCACCTTGGCAACGGCTTCATGTGCAGCCTGCAGCTTCTCGCCCTGGGCCTGAGTGATGACACCCTTTTTCACCGCCTCTTTCCAGTCATGCAGCCGCGCGGCGCGCATCTGCTTTGCGACGTCGTCCGCAGCCGTCACCAGCCGGAACGCCTTCTCCAGCCGGGCGATGCCGCCGTCATCATCGACGGCTGACAGATCGGAGGTGAGCCGGTCACGCGCGGCCGATGGCTCCAGCACGAGCTGCGCGCATTGGTGCACGATGCGGTCGGAGGGGCCGAGCACGCGCGCACCGAACGGCTGGATCAGGAATTTCAGGATCACCGCCACGAACCGGTTCGGCAGGTTGGCGAGGATTTCGGCAAAGCGGTTCTCGATGGTGCGAAAGCCCGTCGCCATGCACCATTCAAGCGCTGCGAAATCGGCTTGCTGCCGTCCCTCGTCCTGCCAGCGTTTCAGCGCGGCGGACAGCAGATAGAGTTCGGACAGAATGTCGCCGAACCGGGCCGAGAGCATTTCCTTGCGTTTGAGCGCGCCGCCAAGCGTCAACAGCGCCATGTCGGCGCACAGCGCGAACGCCGACGAGTAGCGGGAGAGCTGGCGGTAGAACCGCGTCGCCTCGCCGGCATCGGGCGCTGGCGCAAACAGGCCGAAGGTCCAGCACCTGGCCCAGGCACGGAACATGGTCTTGAAGCTGTGGCCGACATGACTCCAGAATGCCTTGTCGAAGGCTTCCAAGCCCTTAGGCCGGTCGGCTTCACCCAACGCATTCATTTCGTCGAGCAGGAATGGATGAGCGCGGATCGCACCTTGCCCGAACACGATGAGATTTCGCGTGAGGATATTGGCGCCTTCAACGGTGATGCCAACCGGCACCGCGCGATAGAGGCTGCCCATGTAGTTCTGCGGTCCGTCGATCACGGCCTTGCCGCCATGGATATCCATGGCGTCGTCGATCACGGTACGCATCCGATCGGTGGCGTGCAGCTTCATGATGCCGGAGATGACGGCGGGATGATGCCCCTGGTTCAGCGCCGCGCAGGTCAGCCGCCGCGCGGCATCGAGCAGATAGGCGGTGCCGGCGATGCGCGCGAGCGGCTCCTCGATGCCTTCGAACTTGCCGATGGAGATGCCGAACTGTTCGCGGATGCGGGCATAGGCGCCGGTGGTGCGTGCCGCATACGCCGCCCCCGCGGCCGACAGCGACGGCAGCGAGATGCCGCGGCCGGCAGCCAGCGCGGTCATCAGCATCTTCCAGCCCTGCCCGAGCCGCTCTTGCCCGCCGATGATGTAATCCATCGGGATGAAGACATCGCGACCCCAGTTCGGACCGTTCTGGAACATCTGCATCGCCGGCAGATGGCGGCGGCCGATCTCGACGCCGGGCAGATGGGTCGGGATCAGGGCGACGGTAATGCCGAGCTCTTCCTGCTGGCCCACGAGATGATCGGGATCATAGGCCTTGAACGCGAGGCCGAGCAGCGTCGCGACGGGACCGAGCGTGATGTATCGCTTGTGCCAGTTCAGGCGCAGGCCGAGCACTTCCTTGCCTTCGAAGTTGCCCTTGCAGATGATCCCAGTGTCGATCATCGAGGCCGCGTCCGAGCCGGCCTCCGGGCTGGTCAGGCCGAAGCAAGGAATGTCGGTGCCTTCGGCGAGCCGCGGCAGCCATCTATCCTGCTGCTCCTTGGTACCGAAGCGCATCAACAACTCGCCGGGGCCGAGCGAATTCGGCACCATCACGGTGACGGCCGCGGTCAGCGAGCGCGACGAAAGCTTTCGCACCACTTCCGAATGCGCATAGGGCGAAAAGCCGAGCCCACCAAACTCCTTCGGAATGATCATGCCGAAGAACTTGTGGCGCTTGATGAAGGACCATACCTCCGGCGGAAGATCGCGCCATTCCCAATTGATCTTCCACTCGTCGAGCATGGCGCAAAGTTCGTCGACGGGACCGTTGAGAAAGGCCTTTTCTTCTTCGGTCAGCGTCGCCGGCGCGACAGCCAGAAATTTCGACCAGTCGGGATTGCCGGTGAAGAGATCGGCATCCCACCAGACGTCGCCCGCCTCCAGCGCCTCACGCTCGGTATCGGACATCGCGGGCATAGCTCTGCGCGCGAAGGCGAAGATCGGTTTGCTGATGAAATCGCGGCGGAAGCTCATGGCGACCTCCTCATGATCAAGGCGCGACGTCTCGCCTCACCTATACCAAACATGGGTTCATCCTAGCTGAAAAGCACGGGTTTCGGAGACGCTTCGCATCGGGAAATGAAGCGAAACTGAACTTGGAGATAACGGCGGAGGCCCGGGCCCGTTCCCAAAATGCCTGCATTGTCCAGCGCTTAGAGACCGGCAACGTTGCCGGACGGATGCCGCTCCGGAGTGCCCACCGGTCTCAACCGCGAGCATACCGGTGTTATGAATCACGCTTGTTGCGGCGTCGCTCATTGGGGACGAACACGGCAAATACTTCCCTGACGCGAACGGCAGGCGTGACATCGCGGGTAAAGCGAAGCTCCGCGGTCGCTCGGGTTTCTGCCACACGAGGCGCGTAAAGCGCGCTCCCGTACAGCGATCCATCGAAGCGCAAATTGCTTTCGTCGTCAGTGAGGTAAGCGTTCGAAACAAACAGGAATACGAGCAGTGTCGATCCCACGACGGCAAAATATTTGAATATGGGCATTGGTGGACGGGCCTCCCTTCTTGCGAAGAAGGGTGGACCGTTCGCAATAAACGCTCAGTTTAAGCGTGCCCAACTTTCGCCGGAGCGGTTGGTTGGCGGTTGCGAATTTGTAGCTAATTTTAATGAATCGCCTTCTTCGTCATTCCGGGCTCGCGAAGCGAGAGCCCGGAATCCATCCCGACGCGGGTAATGCGGCCCAATGGATTCCGGGTCTGCGCCCATGCGGGCGCATCCCGGAATGACCGAGCGGCGAGGCAAACCCAAGCTAGCCCGGTCCGGCACCCTGCGTTGCCGTGTACACGGCGTAGAGCGACTGGCTCGCGGCCATGAACAGGCGGTTGCGCTTGGGGCCGCCGAAGCAGATGTTGCCGCACACTTCGGGCAAACGGATGCGGCCGATCAGCTTGCCCTCCGGGGACCATACCGTCACGCCGCTGTAGCCGACGGCGCGGCCGGCATTGCTGGAGCACCAGACATTGCCGTTGACGTCGCAGCGCACGCCGTCCGGTCCGCACTTCACGCCATCGACCATGAAATCGCTGAACCGCTTGTGGTTGGTCAGCTTGTTGTCGGTGCCGACGTCGAACACGAACATGTCGCCCTTGCCGCCCGGACCGGTGTCGCCCGGCCCCTTGCCGGTAGAGGCGACATACAGCTTTTTGTAGTCGGGCGAGAAGCAGAGGCCGTTGGGATCGGGCACCTGTTCCTCGGTCACGACGAGGTCGACGCGGCCGGACGGATCGATGCGATAGCAGTTGGTCGGCAGTTCGCGCTTGCCCGGCACGAAGCCTGCCGGCTGGCCGATCCGCGGATTGAGCTTGCCGGCAGAATTGCTCGGCCCACCCGCGACGTCAGGCTCACCCTCATAGAGCATGCCACCATAGGGCGGATCGGTGAACCAGTAGCTGCCGTCCGGATGCGCGACGACATCGTTCGGCGAGTTCAGCTTCTTGCCGTTATAGGAATCAGCCAGCACGGTTGCGGTGCCGTCATGCTCATAGCGCACGACGCGCCGGGCGAGATGCTCGCAGGAAAGCTGTCGTCCCTGGAAATCGAACGAGTTGCCGTTACTGTTGTTGGACGGCGCACGGAAGACGCTGACATGACCGTCATCCTCCGACCATCGCATCTGCCTGTTATTGGGAATGTCGCTCCACAGGAGATAGCGCCCCTGCGCGCTCCAGGCGGGGCCTTCGGCCCACAACAGGCCAGTGTAGAGGCGCTTGATCGCCGTATTGGGTTGGGCGAGATTGTTGAAGGATGGATCGACGGCGATGATGTCGGGGTCCCAGAAATAGGTGGTGGGGGCACCGCGCGGACTGAAATCGCGCGGCGGGCTGGTGACTGTTGACGGGGGCGCCACAGGACCGGTCTGGGCCAATGCGCTGCCGGCCCCCGCGACGGTAGCACCAGCGCATACCGCCAAACCCTGGACAAGCGTTCGTCGTGAAATCGCGACTTCTGGATCATGCTGTGGTGAATCGCGCCGCTCCTGGCGTGTCATCGCATCCTCCCAATCTGTTCGCCGGCCGTTGATCCGGCCTGGCAACTTGAGGTTAGTCCGGTCCGTGCCCGGTTGCGAGAGCTGCTTTTGATTTCAGCCCCGGTTCAAGCTTGCAGCCGATAATGGCATCAACTCGTCCAATGCATGTCTGTCAGGAGGCTCCGCCCATCATCGCGCTTGGGGGCAATTGCCCACGTGGCGACAAGGTGCGCAACATGCTAGTCATTCGAGAGTTGGTCGAATTCTCCGGCAAATCAGTCGGTCCGCAGGGCGCAAATCAAAATGAAGACGCCGACCCGGCAGATATTGCATTGCACCGCTGGATCTCGCGGCAAGCGACTTTTTGCTGCGGCCTTGTCATTGGCAATCTGGACGGACATGGCAGCAGCCAACCAAGCGGCCAAAGTCCCCGCGCCATCGCCGAGCAAGCTCGAACCTATCACCGAATTTTTCAACAACGAAGTTGCAACGGGGCGGTTGCCGGGCGCCGTCGTATTGATTCAGCAACACGGCAGGCCGGTCTATCTGAAATGTTTCGGCGTTCAGGACGTCGAGACCAAGGCTCCGATGACATCAGATACGATCTTTGCGCTTCATTCGATGACGAAGCCGATCACCAGTGTCGCGGCGATGATGCTGATCGATGCAGGCAAGCTCTCGCCCGCCGATCCCGCGTCCAAATTCATTCCGGGGTTTGCTGACGCGAAGGTACTTGTCGATTCTGACATTCTTGACGGCAAGAACGTTCTAACGCTTGTCCCGGCAGATCGGCCGGTGACCATTATGGATCTACTACGCCATACGTCGGGCATCACGTACGATTACATCGGCGGCAAGCTGATCATGAAGGCCTATTCGGAATCGGGCCTTTTCGATGGGCGTTACACCAACAAGGTGTTTGCCGATCGCATCGCCAGATTGCCCCTGGCACGACAACCCGGAACGCTTTGGCGTTACGGACATTCAACCGACGTCCTCGGACGCATCATCGAGATCGTATCCGGGCAGACACTCTATCAGTTTGAAAAGCGGCATATCTTCGATCCGCTCGGCATGACCAGCACGAAATTCGTGCTGGAAAGTGCCGACGAACGCGCGCGGATGGCGGAGCCGCTGCCAAGCGATACCATCCTGAAACTTTCGGAGGCTGAACGCCGTGCCCATCCGGAATGGGAATCCGGCGGCGGCGGGTTGCTCTCGACGCTGAACGACTATGCCCGTTTTGCCCAGATGATCCTCAACGGCGGGCAACTCGATGGCAAACGGTACCTCAGCCCGGCCGCATTCAAGTCGATGACGTCAGACCATATCGGGCCTGGCTCCGGCGTCGCGCGGGATTATTACTACTTTCCAGGAGATGGCTTTGGCTACGGCTATGGCTTTGCCGTACGCACCGATCCGGGAAATGCCAAGCCGCCGCCGCCAGGTTCGATCGGCGAACTCAAATGGGATAGCGGCAGCGGTACCTATTTCGGTGTCGACCCGAAGCTGGACATGATCTACATCCTGCTGGAGCAGACCCAGAACGAACGTGGACGCATCACACCCGCGTTCAGAAAACTGGTTTACGACGCGTTTGCCACGGACGAATGATCCGGTGGCAGCCGCGCTACGTCAAACCTTCATCGGGAATATTCAACACCGTACCGCAGGCCTTGCAGTGAACCGCATCGCTGTCATGGCGCTGTAATCCGCAGGTGGGACAAGCAAACCGCACCTTGTTGGGCGAGAGCAGCGCGCGGGCAAGATTGAAAAACAGGGTGACTCCGAAAATCATGATGACGACCGAGATCATGCGGCCGACAGTCCCGTGCAGGGTGATGTCGCCAAAGCCGGTCGTCGTGAGCGCGGTGACGGTGAAATAGAGCGCGTCGGCATAATTCGATATCTGAGGGTTACGGAATTTTTGGGTCTCATAGACGATCGCAGTCATCACGAAGATGAAGACCGCCAGATTGGTCACCGCGAAGATCACTTCCTCGTTGCGCCGGAAGAATGAACTATCCTGGCGCAGCCGCACCAGCATCTGGTAGTCGCGCAGCAGCCGCAGCGTTCGCAGTATCCGCAGAAAACCACCGGCCTCTCCGGCCAGCGGCGCCAGGAATGAAATGATCGCGACGACATCCGTCCATGTCGAGAAGCGCGTGAACTCCAGCATTCGATGCCGGCTGACGAGCAGCCGCGCGGAAAAATCCACCAGGATCACGATGCCGAACAGGACATCGAGTATTTCAGTGATATTGTTGGAGGGGAAAAACGACGTCGCGATGATGAACAGGACGGTTACGGTATCGAACGTCAGTAGTGCGTAGCGAAAACGGACGCCTTCCGGCGTTGCACCCACGTAGAGCTGTCGGACATCGTTCTGGAACGAGGCAAATGACATGGCGCATATTCACCGCTCACATGCGTCATTGCAAATGATGTTGGTGGCGACCATGAAAAACTGCGTGCCAGCCCTCCTCCCACCAGACGTCACTTCCTGTTGGCCGCCTCGCGCTCGATGAAAGCAATCTCTACGCCTTTCTTCAGCAGCTTGGCCAGCTTGTCTGCATCCCAGTTGGTGAGACGAACGCAGCCGTGCGATTCCGCCTTGCTTATTTTCGACGGATTTGCCGTGCCGTGAATGCCGTAGCCTTCCGCGGAAAGTCCGATCCACTGCGTTCCGACGGGATTGTTCGGCCCGGGCTTGATCGTGAAGGCGCGCCTGGATCTGACTTCCTTGAACTTATAATCCGGGTTGTAGCGGTAGTACGGGCGGGCATCGATCGAGATCACCTTGAGCACGCCGCTCGGGGTCGGCTTTTCCTCGCTTCCGACGGTTGCGGGAAAGAAGGCGATCAGGTCGGAATTCGCGAACGCCTTGACGGTCTGGGAGCTCTTGTCGACCTCGACACGGGTTGCAATTGGTTTCGTCTCTTTCGCCATCACATTGATTACCGAGATCGTTTGGTCGGCCTGGTCGAATTTCTTGCCGGGGTTGAGGGCCGCGAGCAGTGCCTCGCTCATGTGAAATTTTTCGGCGATGGCCTCGCGCGGGCTGGTGTAATTGAGCGCCTTCAGCCCTTTCATGTTTTCCATCCTGGCGGGCAGCTTCTTTAGGAACGGCCCCTTCACGTCTGCCGCTGCGATCTTGTAGTCGACGACGATGGCATCCGCGCTGGTCGCGATCAAAGCGCGCCAGACCTCCGGGGTCAGTGGCTGCTTGTTGACGATGAGGCCTTTGGCTTCGGCGAACGCCCGCAAGGCTTTCTGGGCGTTCTCGCCGAGCTTGCCGTCGATCTCGCCCGGCGAAAAATTAGCGCGGTCGAGCAGCACCTGGGCCTTGACGACAATGGGATCGATCTTGTCGTTGGCCGGCGGCTTGCCCCTGAACTCCGCGTTGTTGACCGCCGCCGCATCGGGGCCCGCGAAGGCTGGGTGGACAAAGCAGGCGAGCAGGATCAGCCCGGCAAACAAGCGGATCATCGGCAATCTCCGAAATACAGACGATAAGCATTTCGGCGCGTCAGAGTTCCGTGTTGCCGAGGGGGCGCGCATCCGCGCGACCTATAGGCTGCTGCATCCGGACATTCGCTTAATCAGGCCGGATCATCTCGAACATGTTTTCCGGCTTGATCTCGAAATAGTCGCCGCGGCGGCCGGCGCGGACGATCGGATGGGCAAGCCCGGTCTGGTAGACGCCGTCCTTGATAAAAGCCTTGTCGATATGGACGGCAACGACTTCGCCCAGCGTCAGCCAAGCCTGCGCCTTTTCGCCGTCCTTGCCCTGCAACTGGATGATCTGCGTCAGCTTGCATTCGAAGGCAACAGGGCTTTCCGCCACCCGGGGCACGTTGACGAGCTTGCAAGACGCGGCCGTAAGGCCTGCGAGCTTGAACTCATCGACTTCAGGGGCAACGTGGGCCGCCGTCGCGTTCATCTGCTTCGCCAGATCCATCGTGGCGAGATTCCAGACGAACTCCCCGGTCTCCTGGATATTACCCGCGCTGTCTTTCCAGTTGGTGGAGGAAAAGCCAATGATCGGCGGGTGATAGCAGAAGGCGTTGAAGAAGCTGTAAGGCGCCAGATTGATGTTGCCCTTGCCATCGCGCGAGGAAATCCACCCGATCGGGCGCGGCGCGATGATGGCGTTGAAGGGGTCGTGCTTGAGGCCGTGGCCGTTCTTCGGCTCGTAGAAATGCAGGTCTTTTGGGCTCTTGGCGTCCATTCCGGCTCTTCCTTTTCCGTCATTGCGACGACTTGTCCGCCGAAGCTCAACGAACGAAGGCGGAAGCAATCCATGTCACGGCACGCGGCGCGATGGATTGCTTCCGCCTTCGCTAAAGCTACGGCGGACAAGTCGCTTCGCTCGCAATGACGGTGGAGTCAAGTGGCGAAGAGCTCAATTCGCCTTGGCGCGTGGCGAGAGGCCGGCAATGACGAAATCGATCATTTCGTCGATCGTCGGGCCGGGCTTGGTGGCGCATTGCGCGATCATCTGCGGGTGGAAGAACCGCATCATCGCGGTGCAGGCGCACAGCGAGGCGAGCTGCAAATCGACAACCTCGAACTCGCCGGAGGCGGCGCCCTGCCCGATCACCTGGCCGATGGTCCGGGCAACCATCTCCATATGAGCGACGCAGACGCCCCAGTCCTCCTGCATCGCGATCTCGACCATCTCATGCAGCTTGGAATCGCCGACATAGCGCTCGGTGTTCATGCGATTGATGGTCTTGATCATCTGGCGGAGGCGGACCGACGCCGGCCCGGCCGCCTGCGCGATCCGTTGCGCCTCGACCTCGACCTCGCCCATCAGGGTCCGCGCCACGCCTTCGTGGATCGCCTTCTTCGAATCGAAGAAGCGATAGACGTTGGCGGGGCTCATCCGCAATTCCTTGGCGATGTCGGCGACCGTCGTCTTCTGGTAGCCGATCTGCCTGAACAGACGCTCCGCCACCACGAGGATCTTCTCGCGGGTGTCAGTCTCGATGTGTTCCGAAATCAGCGTCATGTCAGCTCTCAATGTTCAATTATTCTGCGGCGTCGGCAAGCGGAATTGCGTGCGGTACGGCCGGATGCAACTTGGGCTCATGTTGCGCCGCAAGATCGGATTGATCGGCCTGGCCGCTTTCATCCAGGCTCTTCCTGAACCACAGGGCGTAAAGACCCGGCAGGTACAGCAGGGTCAGGAAGGTTGCAACGAACAAGCCGCCCATGATGGTGATCGCCATCGGCCCCCAGAAGGCGGAACGCGACAGCGGGATCATGGCCAGGATCGCCGCCAGCGCCGTCAGCACCACCGGCCGGGCGCGCCGGACGGTGGCTTCGACGATGGCCTCCTTCCGCGTCAGGCCTTGGGAAACGTCGGCCTCAATCTGATCGACCAGGATGACGGCGTTGCGCATGATCATGCCGGCCAGCGCGATCAGTCCGAGCAGCGCCACGAAGCCGAACGGCTGGTTGGCAATGTTGAGACCGAGCGAGGCGCCGACGATGCCGAGCGGCGCGGTCAGGAACACCAGGATCAGACGCGAGAAGCTCTGCAACTGGATCATCAGCAGGGTAAGCATCACCAGCGCCATCAGCGGAAACAGCAGGGCGATCGAAGCGTTGCCCTTCTCGGATTCCTCGAACGCGCCGCCCGGCTCTATCCGGTAGGCCGGCTCGAGTTGGTCGCGGATTTCCTTCAGTTTCGGCCAGATCTGGTTGGTGACGTCGGGCGCCTGCACGCCGTCGACGACGTCGGTACGCACCGTGATCGCCATATCGCGGTTGCGCCGCCACATGATCGGCTCCTCATGGGAATATTCGATCCTGGCAATCTGCTGCAGCGGGACGGCGACGCCGTTGCGCGACGTCACGGTCAGTTCGCCGACGCGGCCGAGGTCCAGCCGCTCCGACGGTACCGCGCGCGCGACCACGCCGACCTTCTCGATGCCGTCGCGGATGGTGGTGACCGGCGCACCGGAGATCAGCATGGCGAGCGCCTGCGAGACGTCCTGCGGGGTGAGGCCGAGCGCCCTCGCCCGGTCCTGATCGACCACGAGCTTCAGGTAAGGCGACTGCTCGTTCCAGTCGAGTTGCGGTTCCACGACATTGGGATTTTGCTTCATGACATCGCGGACCTTGTAGGCGATGTCACGCACGGTGTTGGCGTCGGGGCCGATCACGCGGAACTGGACGGGGAAACCGACCGGCGGGCCGAAATTGAAGCGGTCGATGCGAACGCGCGCTTCGGACAGTTCGCCCTCGGTGACCGCCTTCTCCAGCCGCGCCTTGATCCGCTCACGGGCCTCGACGTCCTTGGAGACGATCACGATCTCGGCAAAGGCCTCGTTGGGCAGTTGCGGATTGAGGCCGAGCCAGAAGCGGGGCGAACCCTGACCGACATAGGCGGTGTAGGTCGCGATATCCTTGTCGTCCTTCAAGAGCGCCTCGGCCTTCTTGACGGACTTTTCCGTGACGTTGAAGGCGGTTCCTTCCGGCAGGCGTAGCTGCAGGAACAGCTCAGGCCGTTCGGAAAGCGGGAAGAACTGCTGCTGCACATTGCCGAAGCCCACGATCGACAGCGCGAACACGCCGACCGTCGCTGCCACCACCTTGATACGGTGGTCGACGCACCACTGCACCACGGCGCGCAAGCCGCGATACATCCGCGTCTCGTAGATCGCGTGCGGATCGTGGTTGTGGTGGACCGCAATGTTGGGCAACAGCTTCACGCCGATATAGGGCGTGAAGATCACCGCGACAAACCAGGAGGCGACCAGCGAGATCGCCACGATCCAGAAGATGCCGCCGGCATATTCGCCGACCGCCGAATTGGCAAAGCCGATGGGGAGGAAGCCAGCGGCCGTGACCAGCGTTCCCGTGAGCATCGGAAACGCAGTTGATTCCCAGGCAAAAGCGGCCGCGCGAACGCGGTCCCAGCCCTGCTCCATTTTTACTACCATCATCTCGACTGCGATGATGGCGTCGTCGACCAGAAGGCCGAGCGCGATGATCAAGGCGCCAAGCGTGATGCGGTGCAGGTCGATCGACATCGCGTTCATGACGATGAAGACGATCGCCAGCACCAGCGGCACCGACGTTGCCACCACGATGCCGGTGCGCCAGCCGAGCGCGACGAACGAGACGAACAGCACGATCGCCAGCGCCTCGATGAAGGAATGCACGAACTCGCCAACCGCGCGCTCGACCACCTTTGGCTGGTCGGCGATCTGTTCGACCTCGATGCCCTGCGGCACGGCTTTCATGAAATCGTTAGTCGCCTTCTCGACATCCTCGCCGAGCTGAAGGATGTTGGCACCCTTGGTGGTGA